>NZ_JBHXRV010000021.1:0-90438 GCF_042716745.1 Streptomyces sp. NPDC058663 | reverse complement strand
ATATTTCTTTGGTGTCCTCTTCCTTTTTTTATAACCCCCCCCCTTATGCGGTCCCACCTCCCCGGGGCCCGGGGGGGCCCCCCCCCCCCGGGGCGCCCCCCCCCCACCCCAGGGGGATCAGCCGGCGGGCTGGGTCCAGGAGCCGATGACGAACGACTCGGGTCGCGGGATCTCCAGGGCCACGCGCTCGTCCGCCCGGAAAGTGATCAGCCCCTTCTCGAAGTTGTCCGCGTTCTCGCTGCTCACGGTCACGCTGACGGACTCCCTGTCATGGAGCTGGGCACCCAGACCGAACGCTCCGATCAAGAAGTTGTCGTCCGCCATCGCGGTCGTCTCGACGACGTCGAGCCTCCAGACGCGCTTCGTGGCGCCGACAGCGACCTGAAGCGCCACGCGGAAGGCGCCGGTCTTGTCCTCCTCGACCTCGACGTGCTCCCACATCGTCGGGCTGAGGACGATGCCCGTCGGGTCGTATTCGGCCAGCAGGGTCTTCGTGATGCTGCGTCGGATCTGGACGCTGTACTGATCGGTGGACAGGCCGCGGTACTGCTGTACACCAGGGGTGTTGAAAATGCCGGTGAGGGACTGGCCATCACCGACGGAATGCAGAAGGTCCCAGTCTTCCTGGTACTTCACGCCCTCGATCATCCTGCTGTTGATGAAGGTCCGCAGCCTGGGCTCATCGGACAAGATGTTCTTGTGGGCGTCGAGTAGATGGGCAATTTCGCTGACGGGGTACATCACCGGGGTCAGCGAGAGCTTCGAGCGCGGTGCACGGCCCCACGTGTCGGTGTCCGCTCCGGTCGCCGGGCTGGTGCCGTCCGCGCCGTAACGTTCCTTCACCTGCTTCGCCGAGTTGGTCCAGCCGGTTTCGCGGGCTCCGTACAGCACGGACTGCTTGGTGCTGCTCTTGGGGAAGAGGTCGCGGATGTGGAACTTTCGGTACTCGCGCTCGGCGATCCCCAGGTTCTGGGCCGACCCGAGCGTCTGATGGGTAACGCTTCCGGCCGACAGACTGAAGATCGACTTCCCTTCCATTTCCGCCCGGACGTAGGGCCGGTCCCGGAACCCGGCCTGGGCCGCCTGCTTGTAGGCGTCGCTGCCGATGAACAGGTCACCGAGGCTCTTGCCTTCCATGGCGCCCTGCGGCTGCTGCCCGTAATGCATGCCTGCGGCGGGCACGGAGTCGGGTGCTGCGAGGTACTGCTTGACCTCGCCCATGTTCTCGGCGTTGGCGATGAGCTGCTTGAGCTCCATCGCATCGGAGGAGACCTGCTTGAAGGCGTTGGCCTGTGCGGTGGAGACGACGAAGCCGCCGTTGTCCTCCACCTTGAAGGTCTGGCTGATCCGCTCGGCTTCGGCGGACTTTTCGGCGAGCTGAGCCTTGAGGTTCTTGATCAGGCTCTTGCTCTCGCCGATGACTGCGGTGCTCACGGGTGCTCTCTCCACGATGCTGGGTGCGGTTGACGTGCGTCGCTCGCCCGGCCAGCACCGGGACGACCCGACAACGCGGGGCATTTGAGAGAGCGGGAGTGGTTAACGTCGCGTGCTGCCGTCCCCAACGTTCCGGGGGACGGCAGCACCATGGCTCTGACCTGCTGTTTTGCTGTAGTCGGCGGAGAGCAGTGCCGTGGAAGAGCGATGCTCTTGGCCTCCGCCTGGCGGTGGAACTGGGACGCAATTACCTACAGCTGGATCGCGGCGAGCCGGGCCTTCACCTCGCCGGGGTCGAGACGGACGGATTCCTCGTCGTCCTCGTCGTCCTCGTCGTCCGGGACACGGGAAGGCACGAGCGCGGAGTCGTGGGGTTCGTCGTACGGATCGTCGTCCCACAGGTCGATGCCGGAGCCTGCCATCGGAGACGGCGGGGCCGTAGGCGGCTCGTCGTGTTCCCCGTCAGGGTCGATGTCGAGGCCCTTGGCGGAGAGTGCGGCCAGGAGTCCGTTGACGGTGGGGCGGACGGCTTCGAGCTGGTCGGCGTCATCTGCGGCGTGGACGCGGGCCGTGGCGTCCGTGAGTGCGCGCACCGCCGGGCGGACGACAAGGCTGTCAGTGGTCTCGTCACTGCTGGCTTCGCGTGCTGGTCCCTGGTCCGGGATGACCACCGTCGTCAGTTCGACGGGCTGAGGGGCGCCGAGGGATATCTCGGGGCCGGCCGGGTCGTACGGAACCGCGTACGTGGTGGGGGCGGTGCCCTCCCGGTGGACGGAGACGATGGCGCGATCGGGGTACGTCGCCTCGACGCAGGTCCAGGTGCCGTCTTCGGTGGCGAGGAGGGCGCGCACAGCCGTGCCCACGCGGTCTCGGGTCTCCTCGTACGAGGCGGGCAACGGCTGAATCGGCATGGTGGCTCCAGGGAGGATGTGGGCGGTGATGCGGGACTTGGCTTCGAGGACGGCGGCACGGGCGCTCTTGTTCTCGACGGCGTACGCGGCATGCTGCTGGTAAGCGCTGCGGCCTGCGGATTTGGCTTCGAGGACCGCGGCGCGGGCGGTCTTCGCCTCGTAGCTGGCTCGCGTTCCAAGATCGTTCTTGCCCAATTGGGCAAGTCCGCTGCCCAAGCCGGTGCTGTCGACGACGCGCGGCCCCGTGAGACGGATGGGAGTGGCGTCCGGGCCGCGCACCACGTGCACCGTGTCGAATGCGACGGGCAGGGACGGCACGGCCGGTATCTCCGGCGGAAGGTCGTACCCGAGGGTGACGTGGGGGCTGAAGCCGTGGTCCGTACGTACGGCCGCGGCCAGGGAGGAGCGGGCAAGCGCGCTGATGATCCGTTCGCGGAGCGCGTTCAGGCCGGGCACGTCGACGGGTACGAAGACCGGTTCGCCGTCGCCGTGGTCGGGGAAGCGGCCGATACCGCCAATCGCTCCGGCGAGCGGTTCTGCGCCATCAAGGGCTGACGCGACGACTCCGGCGAGATCGTCAGGGTGGCCTGGGAGTTGGTCGGCATCGCCGAGGTAAGCCAGCGTGATGTGCAGATCCCGCGCGGCGGTGCCATCGGCTCGGACAACCCGACTAGCGACGCCGGCGGGGAGGTAGAGCGCCACCATGGCGCCCCGGCCGACCTGTGGCTCGGCTCCCTCCACGTCGATGTCACCGAACGCCTCAGCGGCCTTGTGCTCCAGCTCGGCGGTGCCGGGATCGGCCTTGAGTTCGAGCGAGCGTGTCATGGGGTGCGCGCCGTGCAGGACCGGGCTGACCTCGTACAAGTCGAGCTTGTGGATCACGCGGACGCCGTCGGCCCGTTTCGTGGCCGCGCTCGGCGGGACGCGGTAGCCGATGGAGAACTGAGCCTGATTGTGCTCGTGCCACTGGCGCACCTGCTCATACACGTCGCGGCCCTTCGACGTCCTGAGATTGAACTGGATCGTCGCGACCAATGCCCCCGCCTCAGCGGGCCAGTTCGGGACGCTCGCGAAGCGGGGGTCGCCCGGCTGCCATTCGGTGATCTCCAGGACCACCCCGATAGGCTCTCGCCACTCGTGATGCCAGACGGTCTTCACCGGCCTGGACGCCAAAGTCTGGGCGAACGCTCCGGGAAGGATCAGGTCCGAGACTTCATCGACGACGCCAGTGACGGCAACGATCGCCCTGCAGATCCCCTTACGGGGTGCGGGGGCTCGGAACGTGGGGGCAGACGGCACGGTGCAGAACCTCCGGCGGCGGGACAATGGGCCGCCGGGGACCGTGCCGTGCGTGCAGGGTTACTGTCCTGCGCTTGCCTCTGCCTGGGGATTCTTCGACTCCGCGCCGGTGCGCGCTGCCACCCACCCCTTGGTCCAGTAGCGGGCGCCGAACTGCTGCTCCTGGTCGCCGCTGTACTGGTTGTAGGGACAGGCGTCGGAAGGGTCTCCGGCCGCGAACGCGGCCTTGCCTTCGTTGAGCAGGGCCAAGTACCTCTGGCGGTTCAACTCCACGGTCACGTCTCCTCACTCTGCTTTGGTGCGAACAGGGAGTCCTGCCCACCGTGGTCAGCCGGAGCGTCCCCACCGTCGGTGGCCTGGCTGTGAGCGCGGGTCATCTGGGCGTCGTCGACGTCGATGGCCCAGACGTCGGGATCGCTGTACCGCCACACCTGGCCGGTAGCGTCCCGGACCCATCCGGTCAGTGTGCCGTCCGGGGCCTGATCAAGCCAAGCCTCTTCTCCGCTGGCCCCCTTGTACGAGGCGAACGCGGCGGTGGGGTCGGTCTCGTCGCCTTCGTCGTACATGTCGCCCGACCACGGTCGCGCGTCGTCCTTCGGCGCAGGAGGCGGGCCGTCCGCATCCCCGCCCTCGGGTCTTGCGCCGTCGTCCGTCGGGGGCACCTGCTCAGGGTCGTCTACGGCCTCAACATCCGTGTCCGGGGCTGCTGCGGCGTCCGCGGTGCTGGGGTCCATGTCCGGAGCAATGGCGTCCGGCGGTGCTCCGGCATCAGGACTTTCCTCGGCGGGGGCTGCGCTGTCGTCCTGGTCCTCGTCGTCCCCGAACGGCGGCTTGCCCTTGGGGAGCGCCTTGATGGCGAATCCGTATCTGGTCACGGCGCGCAGGATGGGAGAGACCGCCGCCTTGTGTCCTGCCCTGGCGGCGCCACGAGTCCCGTCTCTCCCCGCAGCGCCTGCCTCATTGCGTCCGGCGGCTCTCCAGAACGTTGCTGTACCGGCGTAGAGCGGCAAGGACTGCTTCCTCGTCGTCCCCGGCCACCGTGCGCTGCGGTCCAGTGGGAGTCAGCAGCACCGCCGACCCGGTGTGCAGTTCGACGAGCGCCGCCGCACGGCGGGAACCGACCACAGGCCGGTCCGTGTCACCCGTCAGCACGACCTGGTAAGCAGACCCGTCATCGAACGTGCCTGTGACGGTGAGCATCATCATCTCCTTCATCGTGTGGCGAGCAGTCCGAGGAGGAAGGCGCGAAGATCGTCGTCCTCGTACCAATCGCCGGTGAACATCGCTTGCAGTGACCGGGCGAGGCTGTCACCCGTTTCCGTCTGCGTCTGCTGCTGCGCCAGGAGCCGACCCAGCGCCGTGAGATCGGCTGTACGCGCGCCGGGACGGCCGGAGTGCGTCCGCGTGAACCACCAAGCCCGCTGCGCTGCGTCCAGGTCCTGGATGTGCCCGGCGAAGTGCTGGGCGAGTGCGTGTGCGGCCGTACCCCGGCCGCCGTCACCGAGGTCGGTGATCGTGGCGCGGCTCGTGCCGGACTCGTAGCGGCCTTCGACACCGTCGACGGCGGTGAGCCTGCGTCCCGCCGGTGTGGCAAGCCAGTCCCGCGGGAGGACGCGCTGGATCTCCCGTACGGCCCGTTCGGCATCCGGGGTGGTGTCCGGGCCGAAGACGATCGCGGCGTTGCCCTGGGGGCCGAGGTCTCGGACCTCGCCCAGAGCCGCCACCACGGCGTCGGGTACGGCGGCGGCGTAGCGGGCCCGAAGGTCCGCCCAGTCGCGCCGTGCAGCCGCAGCCTCCGCGCGGGCGGCAGCGATCTCCACCTCGACGTCCAGGTCCTGGATCGTGTTGCCCGTGCGGGCCGCCTGGAGGTTGACCAGGCGTCGTTCGGCCACGGCCACGTACTCGTCCGCGTGGCGTAGCGTGCCGTGCGGGTCGTCGCCGAAGTCTTCGCCGAGATCGGCAGCCAGACGCCGGATCACTTCCCGGTCGACGTCGGCGCCGGCTGCCCGGAGCACTGCCATGTGCCGCAGGCCCGTGAGGCCGGGGCCCCCGTCGGCAGCACGGTCCGGAGCCCACTGCACCCGGTCCGTACGGCCCGGAAGCCGGCCCGCGGCGAGCTGTGCCCACGAGGTCGGTCGCCACCAGGTCACCCGGCGTGTGGTCTGCCCGAGCCGCCCGGCCTCGGGAAGGAGACCAGCCCAGTGGGAGATGTTGTCGGCCAGGGACTCGCCCTCGGCCATGGGCAGACTGACGGCTGCCTGAAGTCGGGCCAGGCGCCGGGTCTCCGGCCACTGACGGACCCGAGTCATGAGCCGTCGCAGGAAGGCCCGGAGGCGGCTCAGACGCTCGCGGCCGTCACGCCACATCTCGGCGATCTTCCGTACCGCAGCCTGGACCAGTGCGCTAAGGCGCTTCGCGATACGGACAAGAAGCGCGATGATCCGAGCAATCAGGCCGGGCTGTCGCCCCGCGGCCGGAGAGGTGGACGCGACCCGGTCGGCGATCCGGCGGGCAGTGGCCTGCCGGGAATCGCTGAGGTTCCGGGCCAGAAGGCGTGCCACCTGGTCAGCGTCACCGGCATTGAGACCGGCGGACTGGAGCTGCTGCAGAAGGGCGTCCACGGCGTCATCGGCGTGTCCCGCGACGGTGCGCACGATGTTGTTGTCCGCGTCCGGGTCCCCCGTGGGGCGGGTCGGATTTCCGACCCGGGAGGGGATAAGGCGCAGGAGGTCGGCTGCTCGCTGGGCAAGCTCTTCGTTGCTCTCACCGGGAAGCGGCTCAAGGTCGTTGATCGTGCGCAGTGCCGCCCGCACCGTCGCGGTATGAGCGTCCTTTCGTGCCGCCTTGAGGGCTTGCTGGACTGCGGCCCGGTCGCGTCCGGTGATCCCCGCCGCGTCGAGGGCTGCGTTCGCCTCCTGCCGTGCCGCCTGACGGGCCTCCCGCAGGTTCTCCGCGGTGAGGCGCTGGGCGATCTGCTCACGCAGGGCGTGAATGTCGCCGGGCTCCTGGGTTCCGAGGACGGCTTCGCTGATGATGTGCGCGGCGACCGCGCGGGCGTGGTCGGCAACGATCTGGTCGGCCGCGGTCTCGGGTGCCCGGTTGGGGTCGCGGGGCGCGCCCGGGGAGGGGAGGGCCGGGGTGGCCCGGTCCCGCTCGTACACAGCAACTTCGCGCCCGTTGTGCAGCAGGAAGTCATGCACAGCGCCGTTGTCGTCGATCCCGGTCAGTGCCATCCACCAGCCCTGTCGACGGGGCGGCGCGATGATCGTGAGGCGACGGTGCCCGTTGAGCTGACCGGCTCCACGGTTGACGGGGGCATCCACGACGTCTCCGACACGAAGGCTTCCGGGCCGGATCAGACCGAGGGGCGAAGTGGGGGTGGCCGGGGCCGACGGGTTCGGGGCAGGTATGGAGCTGTCGGGGCCGGTGTCGCCTTCATCGGGAAGCGGCAAGACGTCCGGACGAGGCTCGGGGAGCTGCCACACCGGCATTGCGCCGTGTACGGTCCGGCGCCGCCACTGCCGGTTTTCGTCCTCCAGGAGAAGGCTGCGCACACCGCCGGGGCCTTCCTCCACGTCGATGACGCGGTAGACGTGGACCTCGTCGCCACGGCGTTCATCGGGCATCGCGATGATGTCGCCTTCGCTGATCTGCCCGGCGTTGGACGGGCGGGGTCGGTCGAGCCCTTCCGGAACAGGGCGGCCTGCGGCCTGGTCGAGGTGGTCGGCGGCACGGAGTGCGGCGCGCCCCTCTGCGGTCGAGGGGTCGGCGGAGGCTCTGAGCTGCGAGGCGAGCGCGGTTGCTTGTGCCGGGGTGACGGGGAGGTCGGCGCCGAGGCGGGCTGCGGCCTGCTGGGCGTCGGGGTCGTCTTCGGGACTGTTGCCCTGAGCGGTGATGGCGTCCCGGTCGGCCGGGGCGAGGTCCGGGTCGACCGTCGGGCCGGTGACGGGGTCGATGGCGGGAAGCGGTTCGTGGACGGTCAGCTCGTCGGCCCGGTCGGGGGCGTCGTCGGGGCCGAGTTCGGGGGTGCCGTTCGGGCCTTCAGCCTTGTGGACGACGGCCGTGGCGTCCATGTCGATGGTGCCCAACTCGCCCGTCGTGGTGTCGACGTAGTCGATGGAGACACGGTCTCCGTCGCGGTTCGTGTCCAAGACTTCCGCCGTGGTCGGGCGGCCGTCGAGGTCGAGCACGATGACGTCGCCCTTGGCGGTGTCGTCGGCGGTCGGCGTGGCCAGGCCGGTGATGGGGGCGGTTGCCGGGTTGTCGTCGCGGACTTCGCCTACGACGCGCAGGTCTGCTGCGTCCCGGGTGAGGGGGCCGTCGGCGGTGGTGACGGTGATGCGGTCCCCGGCGGCTTCGTCGACGGGACCGAGGAGCGCCCCGTTCTTGTCGGCGACCACGTGGCCCTGGCGAACTCGCTGTCCGGTCGTGGTCCAGCCTGCGGGCCGCTGGTCGTCGGGGTCGTTCACGGTGAGGGAGCTGGGAGTGACGCCTGTGTCGGTGTCGCCGTCGGCCCATCGGACGGAGGCGGTGGTGTCGGTGACGCCGACGATGGTGCCTTCGCGGTCGTCGTGGCCGGTGACGCGGCTTCCGGGGAAGAGGCCCCGGCCGGTGGTGTCGGTGGCGATGCTGTCGGGCAGGTTGCCGTTCATGACGTCGCCCTGGGCTCCGCTGGCGGGGGCCCCGGATGCCGGGTTGTCCGGCGCCTGGGCGCGGGCGGCGCTGGCGTTGAGGGGGGTGTAGACGATGCCGCGGTTGCCTGTGCGGCCGTCGGGGTTCTCGCCGATCGTCGTGCGCCACATGTCCTCGGTACGGCCGCGGCGGGTCACGGTGACGCGCTCGGGGGCGTCGAGTACGTATCCGGCACGCGTCACGGCACGACCGCCGGGCGTTGCGCCGTCGATCCGCGCCATGTCGCCGGGCTGGAGCTGATCAACGCTGGCCCAGTGGGCGGGCTGTCCGCCGACGGGCTCGGGCTCGGGGCGGTGTTCCGGCTCGGTGGTACCCGGGGCAGTGGTGCTCGGCGTCCGCGTCGGCTTTGCAGCAGAGCGAGGCTCGCGAGTCGGGCGTGCTGCCGGGGCAGGGGCATCGTTGCCGGGGGCGGACGGGGGACTGCTCTCTTCACTACGTGAGGGCAGTCCGTCGCGGAGGTACGACGCCCAGAAGGACCGGTTCTTGAGGTCTTGGAGCATGTCGCGGTCCTGCCGCTTGCCCTGGGCGGCGGCCAGGGCGTCGCCCAGCCACAGGAACTCGTCGCGCGCGCTTTCCAGGTCGTTTGCGAGATTCCCGCTCGTGGTCTGCTGCGCGCGGAACGACGCCACGAGCTGCACGAGACGGTCGTACCGCTCCTTAGCCGCTGGGTCCTTGCTGAGGTTGTTGGGAAGCTCCGGCATCTCCGGATGGCGGCCGGCGAGCTTGGCTGTCACCGCGTCCCACGCGTCCTGGTTCGGGTCAGAGGGGTCGATCGGGTCCTGCAAGGCACGGACGACCAGGTTGGCGACGGCCGTTTCCGGGCTGCTGGAGCGGCTGTTGTGGTCGTGACTGATGGTGAGGAGTGGCGTAGCGTCCCAGGCGGATTCGCGGTCAGAACCCCCGGAGATGCTGCGGATGGTGCCGATCCGGCGGCCGTCCAGCCACACGTCGAAGGCGGAGTTGTCAGCGAGCGGCCGAAGTTCGGCCCGCTCCGCGAAGGCGTGCATCCGCTCCGGCCCACCGAAGCGGTCGGCCGCGTCCTCTTCGCTTTCCGGCGCCAGAGTGAACGACGGCAGCTCGATGCTGTCGAGAGGCACGGCAGCGCTATCGGAAGCCGCAGCGAGCCGCTGCTCTTCCTCGTCGCGGTTGCGGCGCTCGTTGGAACGACGCTGCTCCTTGAAGGCGTTGAAGGTGAGGCGTCCACCGTTGGCGTCGTACCACTCCCGAAGCTCTTCGCTGGCGTACTTCTCCCAGCGGCCGAACGCCGACATGCTGCCGCCGGAGAACAGCTCGCGTTCGTCCAGGTCGCTATCCGCGAACTCCCGCCGGAAGAAGTAGCCGTTCGTCGCGTCGAGAGCGGCCAGGTAGCGGGCTTGATCGACATCGTTGAACTCGGCGATCAGGTGTCGCTCGCGCTCACGGTCCTGGAACTTC
This sequence comes from Streptomyces sp. NPDC058663, assembly GCF_042716745.1. Classification (NCBI taxonomy): domain Bacteria; kingdom Bacillati; phylum Actinomycetota; class Actinomycetes; order Kitasatosporales; family Streptomycetaceae; genus Streptomyces; species Streptomyces sp. NPDC058663. The sequence goes on along the minus strand of NZ_JBHXRV010000021.1, from coordinate 80,668 downwards.
TTGTAGGTGAGCCGTCCGCCGTTCGCGGTGTACCAGTCCTTGAGCGCGGGATGGGCAAGATCCTTCCAGCGGGCGGCTGACATCTTGCTGCCAGAGAACAGCTCCCGGGCATCGACCTCGTGGTCCTGTCCTTCCCTGACGAGGCGCCCGCCCGTGGCGGCCATCGCGGCCTGGAACCGGGTCTCGTCGAGTGCGTCGAACTCGGCGCGCAGCTTCTCTTCGCGGGTCGGCTGCGGCCGAACGATGTCGTTGCCCGCAAAGCCGAGCGCGGCATCCATCGCTTCGCCGCGCTTCCGGATCTCCTCGGCATTCTGGGGCGGGGTGTTGGGCACAGCAGCACGGACACGCTCGTCGGCGTTGTCTCGGCGATCCGTCTCCTCTATGAGGCGCATCTGGTCGGCTTCGGACAACCGGCCGGTACCCCACGCGTCGGCGAGGTCGTCGTCGGACAGGGGGGTGAGGTCATCAGGGAGAGATACGTGCGGTATTTCCTCCTGAACGACCACGGGCTCCGGCCGCTCCTGCGGTGTCTCAGCTCCGCCACGCTTGCGGCTCTGCGTGAAGGTGTCCCGCACCGCGCGCAGGGCTTCGGGCAGCGGACGTCCTTCGCTGTCTCGCCACTGCGCGATCACCCCCGGGGTGAACGGCTGGTGCCAGTCGATGGGCATCCGGTTTCCGTCCGTGATGTCCTCGAAGTGGTCGGCCAGTTCGCGGGCCTCCTCCGCGTTCCGCGCGGTCACGCTGATCTTCCCCAGGCGTGCGCCGTTGCGGGCCTGGGCGAACCGCCACTGCCGTTCCCCCTCGTGGCCGTTGTCGTCGGTCCACGTGACGAGCCCGCCGCCGGAGGACAGGGTGAGCGTCGGATTGTCGGCGAGCTGGACAAGGAACGCGCGCCTCTCCGGGGTGTTCTCCTCGGCTGTCAGCCGGTCGCCGCGCCGCCACGCGTCATGCAGGTCAGCCACGGTGCGAGGCGGCTTGCGGTCGCGCGTTCCTTCAGTGGGACTCGTGGTGCCCCCGCCGGTGCCCGCCGGGACGTTTGGCAGGTGCGGGAGACGGGGCCGCGGCAGGCCGGGGCCGCCAGGCGTACTGGGGCCTTCCTTGCCGGAATCGCGCTTGCGGGGCCGGCGTCGGTTCCGGTCATCGTCGCGGTCGTTCTTGTCCGGGGTAGCCCCGGCGGAGTCCGCACTGCCATCGGTCCCATCAGTGCTGGGAGTGCCGGGCATCTGCGGACCGCCATCGGCGGCCTCGGGCGCCTCGTCGGGAGCTGCAGCGTCGGTGTCACGGTCGCGGTCGGTGCGCTCGTTGTCGTGCTCGTCCTCTTCACTCTGCCGACGGGATTCGTCGTCCTGCTGCTCGCCGCTCTCCGGCTCGATCTCGGGTGTGCCCGTACGCTCGGGCGCTTCCCCCCGGGGCGCCGGGGCGTCGCCACGATCGCCGTCGTCCGCTGTGTCGTCAGGATCGTCCTCGTTGCTCGGGTCTGCCGCCTGCTGGTCTCGCTCGTCGTCGATCTCCTCGTCCGGGTATCGCTGTCGCAGTTCGACGTCCCGGTTGTAGAAGCGTTCCATGCCGTCGCCGGTGACGATGCGGACCCGGCCTCGGCCGGTGAGCTTCGGCGGCTCGGCGACCGTGTGCGTACGGCCCTCCGCGTCGGTGTAGCGGTCGCCTTCCTCCAGGTCCGCGGGGCGACTCATGCGCACCGGACGCAGGCGGCTGGTGTCGCGCTGCTCGGCGTCGGCGAACATGTCGGGGGTGCCGAACGCATCGTCGGGCCGGTCGAGCGGGTTGTCCGGGTCCGGGACCACAGGAGCCTGCGTCTCGGGCTCGGTGACGTCGAAGAGCCCGCCATCGGGCTCGGTGGCCGCCGGCTTGGGCTCGGGCTTCGGAGTACGCCCTGCACGCCGGTCCTTCTCTGCCTCCAGCACGCCCATGCGGGTGCGATCGGTACCCGCGAGTTCGCCGTCGGTCATCTCCCGCTCCACCAGGGCGACGATCTCGTCTGCGATCTCCTGATCGCTCATGGCCGACGGCGCCTTGATGCTCTCGGGGCGGATCTCGTCGAGCTGTTGGGCAACTTCGTCACGGCTGAGGGTGACCGTGTCGTCCAGCCCTTGGGCGCTCGGCTCGCGATCGGCAGGGGGGCGCTGGGCGCCGTCACGTGCGCTGGTCAGTTCGTCCGGCTGGAAGGTGGCACGGCTGGGGCCGTCCCCGACGTTGATCGAGCCGTCGGGGTTCTCGCTGGAGACGTACCAGCCCTGACCATCGGGGTCGGTCACGGGCTCGTCGAACTGGAAGCGGCCCCCAATGAGATTGGCATCCTGCGCAGGTGTCGGCTGCAAGGCGTCTTCGTCGTCCGGGTCGCTCACGCCGGATGCCGTGGGCGGTGGAGGCACGTTGCCGCTGCCGCTGCCGCTGCCGCTGCCGCTGCCGCTGCCGCTGTCTGCGTTTGCTGAAATCTCTGGGGTGCTGGCGGGGGCGGGGGAGGTCTGGCTCGTGCGGAGGTTATCGAGGGTCTGGGCGACTTCCTCTTCGGAGAGTCGAACAGGCTCTTGCGGCTCCTCCACCTTCTCCGCACGCTCGGGCTCCGGGTGCTCCTGATCGAACTCGTCGAGCTTGAGCACTGCGGCGCCCACGGCGTCTTGGAGCGGGATGCGGGCCTGGCGGCGCTCGTTGACGGTCTTCTGGCGCTGGGCCTTGGTCAGCTTCTTGTCGAGTTCGTCGTCGTCGATCTCGGGCAGCTTGTCGAGGTCGGCGACCTTGCCAACGATGTCGTCCAGCAGGTTCGCGCGGGATCGAGCGTGTTCGATCTGCGGCGTGAAGTCCGCGGCAGCCTGGGCGGACTGCAAGAGTGCTATCTGCTCGTCGAGTTCAGGCATTCGCGCCCGGTCCGCCTGCTGGAGCGCGGGCGCCTTTTCGAGGGCGTTGCTGAGCCGGGTGAGCATGCCCGACCCGGCGCCCTTCTTCTTCAGGTCCTCCGGGCTGCGTGCGAAGGACGAGCGCGCGAGGTCGGGGAATCCGACGTGTGCGACGAGCTTGCCGTCCGTCCGGCGTTCGGCGCGCACGCCGACGTCGAGACCACCGAGCTGGCCCAGTACCTTCCACGGGCCCATGCCGTCGTGGTTGTGTTCCAGGAGCTGGGTGGTGACCTGCCGGTGCAGGGCCGCCCCGGCGTCGGAGCGCTCGGCGTAGGACAGGCCACCGAGACGCATGGCGAAGGAGTCACCGCGTACGTCGCGGATACGAGGCAGGGCCACCTCCCGGCGGGCGATGCCGTCGCGGGTGTCGGTGAGTTCCTGCTTGAGGTCTGCCAGCGCGTCCTGGCGTCGGACGCGTTCGGCGGCCTCGTTGTGCTGGTCGATCTCCAGGTCGCGCAGGGTGCGGCGGGCCTTCATGAGCTGGCTCATGTAGGGGTTGCCGCCGATCTCGGCTTCCATCGTCTCGTAGTCGGGGTAGTCGACGTCGAGTTCGGTGACGGTGTCGCGGGTGTCGCTGTCGGCCATGTCCGGGCGCTGGATGTCGACCAGGCCCTCCGCCTTGGAGGCGACGAAGCCCGCCTTCCAGCCGTCGAGGCTGCCCTTGGTGGCGAAGACGTCGATGTCGATTTCGGCGTTCTGGTTGCCGTAGCGCAGGCCGCGCCCGTTGCGCTGCTCCATCTGTGCGGCACCCCAGTCGAGATCCACGTGGGTCAGCGACACCATGCGGTTCTGGACGTTCATGCCGGTGCCGGCCGTGCCGCTGCTGCCGATCAGGACGGATATCTCGCCGTCGCGAGCGCGGCGGAACAGCTCCGCCAGGGCCTCGGGTTTGCCCGTCTTCTTGTGGTCCTGGACGAACGCGATCTTCTCGGCGGGGATTCCTCCCTTGACCATGAGGTCGCGCAGTTCGGCGTAGGCGTCGAAGTCGCCTCTGTTGTTGCCGCCGGGCACTCCCTCGTTGAGGAAGATCATCTGGAGGGCGCCCGGGGTCGGATGGTCTTCTGTGCTGCCGTAGTGCGTCTTGTAGACGCGGTCCTTGTGGCGGTGGTAGCGCTCGACGTGCTTGGTGGCGACGGCGCGCAGCTTGTTTCCGGCCTGGGCGCTCCGGTCGACAAGCCGCGGGTCCAAAGCGACGCTCGTGCCCTCGTTGGAGACGGCGAGCATGTTGTCCTGGGACCGGTCGACGTCGCCGTTGTGGATCGCACGGCCGCGGGCAACGAGCCTCTTCAGCCGGGCCGTCTGGTCCTTGGTCGGGTCGACCATGACCAGGTTGGGGCCGCCGTTCGCGATCTTCGGGCGAGGGATGCCGACGTCATCGGCGCGCTTCGTGTCGGCGACGAGGCCCCACATCGTCTTCATGGCACGGCGGTTGTGGAACTCGGAGAACCGCTCGACGATCCGCAGGCCCGAGCCGTCCGGCGCGTTCTCGACGCGGAGGGTCTTGCGACCGAAGGTGGCAGCCCACAGGTCGGGGGCGCCGGCCTTGTAGGAGTTCAGGACCCAGGGGGCGGCCAGGGCGAGCATGGTGAACTGCTCGGTGATGCTGTTCGACAGGGGGGTGCCGGTGGCCAGGGTGACCGTGGCACGGCCTTCGCGGCGCTGGTGCAGGTCGGTGAGCTTCTGGTGCAGGTCGACGCCGCGGATGGAGGCGGGGTCGCCGCCGCCTTCGCGGGAGCGGAAGCCCACACCCTTGTACCGGTGGGCCTCGTCGATGACGGCGTAATCGAATCCGAGGTCGTCCCAGTACGTCTGGCCGGGCGTCCGCATCGGCGCCGCGTTCTTGCTGATCTTGTTCTGGACCGTCGCAATGCGCTGCTCGATCTTGGCGACGATGAACGGGTGGTCGGGGTTCTCCGCGTTCTCGTACTGCCGGTCGAGCTGTTCCCGCAGAGCCTGCAGCTCCAGGAACTCGTAAGCCTCCTGCGCCTCCGGGGACATCTTGATCGAGCCGTACGCGGGCTCGGTGAAGATCACGAGGTCCGGCTTGTTGGCGCGCAGCCACTCCAGGGTGCTGTCGCGCCGCCCGTCGGCAAGGTCCCCGCTGGTGATCAGGTGGACTTCAGCGTTGGGGTACAGGAACCGGGCTTCGTCGTACCACTGCTGTGCGAGGTGGTCGGGGACGACGGCGTACGGCTTCTCGATCTGCCCGGACGACTTGAGGGCCTGGGTGCCCATGACGAGCGTCGAGGTCTTGCCGAGTCCGACTTCGTGGGCGAGGACCACCGACCGCTCGAACTGCATCCGCGCGGCCCCGCTCAACTGCCAGGGGTGCGGGGTGCGGTCGGGGGTGAAGCCGTCCAGGGACGGGCTCATGCCGTCGTACGAACGGACGACGTGCCCGTTCATGATCTGGTTGTAGGAGTCGGTCAGCCGCGTGAGCCGGTCCGCGTTTGCCGTCGCGTACCTAGCGAACTCCGACCGCATCTGGTCGGCCTTCTGCCGAACCAGACGTGACGTTTCCTCATCGACGTCACGACGCTTGTCGTCGCGGTAGATCGTCAGCGAGCCGTGGCCAAGGAGGGAGCGGGCGATGTCGACCGCGCTCTTGCCCTTGGTGCCCTTGTCGGCGTCGGCTTCGACGCCGTGCAGGATGTTGTTGGCCTTGGGGACCTGGCCGGTGTAGAGCATCCAGCCGTAGCGGTCGTCGTGCGCAACGCGCAGCGTCTTGTCGCCCAGGTAGTCGCGCAGGAACCCCTGAAGCAGCTCGGGCGGAGTCCAGTGCGCCCCCATTTCCGGGGTGAACTCGCCGATGGTGCGGTCCTTGGGCTGGACCGCTTCGAGCGCGGAGACATTGACGGCGAACGCCGGGTCCTTCTCGGCGGCACGGCGGGCCTCGGCGAGCTTGTCGCGGACGGGGCCGGACAGGTAGGCGCCGGCCAGGTCCAGGCGGCCGGTGCGCGGGTCGGTGAAGACCTCGCTGCCCAGCGCCCGCACGGCCTCCGCCGGGGTCACGTCCAGGAGGCGGGCGATCTCGCCGAGGTCTATCTCGCCGGTGGCCGCGACGACGGCGGACAGGGCAGTCTTCGGGTCGTCGGTGCGGTCCAGCGGCTGGCGGCGGGCGGCGGCGCGTTCTTCGAAGACGCGGCTCAGGACGGGTTCCTGCTTGTCCGCATCCCACCGCTCCAGGGCGAGCACCGAACCGGCGTCCGGGTCGGAACGGAAGTACCCGTAGGCGGTCGGGGTGCGCTCCTCCGTCCCGTCGTCGAGGACGCCGGTCTTCCTGCTGCGGAACTGGCCGGGCTTGGACAGCGGCCCGTACTGCTCGACGTACGCGGTGTGCAGGTCACGAAGCTGGGCCCGCAGCTTCTCGGCGCGCTTGTCCTCCGCGTTCTTGCGGTCCAGCGTGCGCAGCTCGGCGGCAACGTCCCGGAGCTGTATCAGGGCGCGGAGCTGGTCTCCTCGGCCGTCGGACGGCTCTACCGCGACGGGGTTGCCGCCGTTGACGTGCTGGTAAAGGTTGCCGTCGTCGCCCTCGTAGAGGCGGCCGGTCCAGTCGTTGGCGTGCTTCTCCCGCGCGGTCTGCAGGATCACGGGCGGCCGGTCGTCACCATCGGGGTGCGGCTCGTAGGCACGCCCGTCGGACTTCGCCTGCGTGGCGATCTCCTTCAGCACGTCACGGAGCTGGTCAGCCGCCTTGGCCGGGTTGCCCTTGACCGTCAGGCGCGGCCCGTACTGGGAGGACTCGCTCGTCAACTCGCCCAGGACGTGCTCCGGGTGCTGGGTGAAGTACGCGTTGACGTGCTCGTGAATGCTCCCGACCTTCCGCTCAGGAGCGTTGAGCCACGAGGTGTCACCCGGCTCGTCACCGTCAGCGCGCCGCCGCAGTACCAGGACGTCGGTGACGACGCCAGTGCCGGCGTCGCTGAAGACCCCGGAAGGCAGACGTACGGCGCCGACCAGGTCGCCGTACTGGGCGATCCGCTTCCGGGCCTTGTCGCCCTTGGAGTCAAGGGTGTGGCGGGAGGTGATGAGCAGGGTGATGCCGCCCGGCCGCGTCAGCGCGAGGGATTTGGCCACGAACCCGTTGTGCAGGGACTCCGAGGGGTAGCGCTTGTCGCCGAACGGCACGCTGGCGAACGGGACGTTGCCGATGCTCACGTCGAACGTGCCGGGCGCAGCGTCGGTCTCGGCGTAGTTCTCGTTGAGGACGTTGGCGTCGGGGTAGATCGTCTGCGCGATCCGTGCCGTGGTCGGGTCCAGCTCGATGCCCGTGAGGCGGGCGCCCTCCGGTGCCACCCCGAAGAACGTGCCGCTGCCGGACCCGGCCTCCAGAACGTCGCCGCGCTCGAAGCCGAACGCCTTCAAGCCGTCCCACATTGCCTCGGCGATGGGCTGCGGCGTGTAGTGCATCGACAGCGTGCCGTGGCTGGCCCGCTGCCACTCCAGCGGTGTCAGCTCGTTCGACAGCATCTGGCGCAGGTCGCGGTACTCCGCCCAACGGGCGTGGTCCTGCTCGAACTTGCCGTACCGGCCGCCAGCCTGCTGGTAGCGGGGCTCCTTCTCGTTCGGCTCCGACGCGAACATGATCGGAACCGAGCCCCACCCGGTCCAGCGGGCGAGGGTGACCTTCTCCTTCTCGGTGGCCGGGCGCTTCTCACGCTCCAGCCGCTTCACGACCCGGATCGCTTCGACGTTCGCCGCGGCCCGCTGTATCGGGCCCTTGGTGGCGGCGTCGGCCGGGTTCGGGCGGAAACGCGGTGCTACATGTCGTACACCGAGTCCTTCAGCGCCAGCAGATCCCGCATCTCCGGGCTGAGCGCCTGCGGCTCCTCCACCTGCTCCTCCGGTTCCGGCAGCAGATCCCGCATGACCATCGCGGTCGCGTCCGCCCTGATCTGCCGGATCTGACCCGCCCGAGCCTCGTACTCCGTCGCGGCCGGCACGCTCTGCTCCAGCGCCTCCTCGGCCACCAGAATCGCCGTCTCGATCTCGCGGCCCTTGTTCAGGAAGAACCTCTCCGGATCGTCCATCTCCGCCATCTCCCGCGGGCGGAACCGTGTCCAGTGATCCCTGGCCACCTGGCTGTAGATGCTCACCATCAGCCCCTTCGTCATCCGTTCCAAGAGCCGCGCGCAGGGCTGCCTGCTGCGCCTCGATGTCCTCGCGGGCGATTACCTTGCGGTCGTCGTCACCGCCATCCTTGCGTACTGCCGTGCGCTGCTCGTCGATCGCGTGCAGCGCAGCGTTGATGGAGGCCAGCCGGTTGCGGGCCTGCGACCTGTCCGAGGAGTCCAGCTCCCGGTTGCTGGCCTGCAACATCTTCTCGCGGGACAGTTCCTCGGCGACACGCTGGAACTCGGCGAGTAGCCCCTCGGGCACATCCAGCCGGGCGCCCTTACCGATCTTCCCTGTGATCGGGTTCGTGCCGTCGGACCAGCTGTAGCCGTGCCCCTTGAACAGTCCGTAGAGCGTCTGGCGTTCCTTGGACGCGGACTTGAAGCCATCGGCGCGGCGGGAGGACTGGTACAGCTCGAAGAACATCTTCGGCACCCACAGGTACCGCGTGGAGCCGTACAGGCGCACCGGCTCGGTGTCCGGGTTGGTGTCGTAGCTGTCGACGAGGGCGGCCAGCGCCTCGGTCATTGTGGGGAAGGCCCCGAGCCTCCTCCCGTTGGTGCCGATTTGGGCGTTCCAGCCCTCCTTGTGGCCGTACCCGTACGGTGAGTCGCTGTCGTGGTAGGTGACCTGACCGTAGCGGTGACCGTCGACATCGACTGAGCTGCCGGACGAGCCCCTTCGGATGGGGTCTTCTCGGGTGTCGGCGCGCCGGACTGTCTCCTCACGGCCGGTGGCGCCGCGCCGGTTCTGCTCTTCGAAGAGTGCCTGCAGACGCTCTTCCAGGGCCTCCCGCTCCTTGCCCGTGGCACGGCTGCGGTTCTTGTGGAGCTTCTGGAATTCCTTGGTCAGGTTCCAGTCGTCCAGCCCGTTGGGGTCAGGGGCGTTGCGGTAGGCATTCGCCTTACGGTTGTCCTGCTCGTCACGGACAGCGCGCCGCCGATCCGCCAGAACTGCGGTCTGTTCCGAGGTCAGACGGCTCAGGCTGGCGGGAAGATTCAGGCGCTCCTTTTCCAAGGCGTCGTCGTCGAGGTCCTGGACCGGTGGGCGCTGCTCGATCTCCCGGATCTGACGTGTCTGCTGTTCGGTCTCGGCGGCCTTCAGTCGGTCGGCCAGGTCGTTGTGGAGATCGCGTTCCGGGGTGACGTCGTCGTCCCGGAGGTTGCCGGTTGTCAGCCGGTGGAGCTTCTGCCGGACGGACAGTTCCTTCATGTACGCAGCAAGTTCGTCGTCGGCCATGTCTGCCGGTGCGCCGAACGGAGCGAGACGTTCGGTCGTACGGCGGCGACGGTCTGTGTAGAGGGCCTGTTCGTCCTCGGTGAGGACGTCGCCGCGGCGGGAGCCGTAGGTGCTGCGGTCGTCTTCGGATCTGCTGATCGCCGTCGCGAGGTCGTCGTCGGTCATCGCCGTAGTGCGGTCTTGCGGGCTCGGCCTGTTCCCCGGCTCGGCCTGCTCGGTTTCGTTGTCCCGAGCGATACGGCGCCGGTCGAGTTCGGCTTCGACCTTCTGCAGGGTGGCGCGCGCTCGTTGCTTACGGGCCGGGGTTTCGGCGATCCGGACGTGAATAGCGAGGTTGTCGCGGTGCCCGCGCAGGTCCGCCTCGGACATCGCACGGAGCTTCTTGGTGTCCTCGTCGAGTTGCTGAGGCTCAGCGGAGTTACTGGTGGTTCCGCGATCCTCGTCGGTGACACGCACATTGCGGCCCTGCCGAATGAACGCGGCCAGGATGTCGGCGGCCTTACGGTCCCGGGTTTCCGGCTTCCACGTGGTGCCGGTGATCCGCGCCTTCTGAACGGGGGACCAGGCGAGCTTTCCAGCGGCGCCGACGGCCCGGTCGTCGCGGGCGTCGTTCTTGAGGGTGCCGCGCACGGCCAGGACTCGCTTGCCCTTGTGCGTGGTCCACGCCAGGTGCACATGGTCGGCCTGGTCCGGATTGGTGGTGGCCAGGTGATGGCGGGCGATGATCTGATCGGCGATGTTCGCGTTGCTGCCGATGGGCACGTAGACGCCGTCGATCGTGGCGTGCCGGTCGCTGTAACCGCCGAGGACGGAAGCGATGCGGGTGCCGTCCGGGCCATACACGGTGATGGGCCCGGGATTCCAGGAGGTCGCCCAGTATCCGGGGACGCCGTCGACCGGTTCGGCATCCGCTGGTACGCCTGTCGGTCGCCCGTCGGTCTCGGCAGCCGGAGCCTCCTCCGGCTGCGGAGCTGTGGTGGGCTCCGGGGCCGGTTCCGACTGCTTGTCCGGCGCGCTCTGCTCCTGCTCGCCCTCCTGGTTGCTCGCCTGCGCGTCGTCCGGGATGGCGGGCTCGTTGGCGGGCATGGGAACCGGTTGCTCGGGTGCCTCGGCCTTCGGAGCCGGGGCCTCGTCGTCGCCGAAGGGGCGGCGGCGCAGCGTCTCGGCGAGGCGACCGGTGGCAATGCTGAACTTCGGCGGGTGCTCCTGGTCCCACAGGGCACGCGCGGCCGTCCACTCCTGGTCATAGTCGCGGCCCTTCGCGGAACGCCATTTCGTCCGGTACTCGGGGAACTTGGGGTCGGAGAAGTCGAGGGCGTTGCCGTCCTTGTCCTTCAGCGAGCCGACGATGTGCTCGGCGAACGCCTTGGCATCGGCCTGCCGGTCGAACCACCACGACATCTGCTGGCCGCTGCCCGTGGCGTGCAGGTACCAGTCGCCTTCGTTGCGGCGGGCGACGAACTGGCCACCGCCGACGAGCTTGAGGCGCTGTTCCTTCGCGAGCGCTTCCAGGTTCCGGGCGGTACGACGGTCGGTTTCGCTGCCGGAGGCACGGAGGGTTTCAGCCCGTTGCGTCCAGTTGTCGCGGACCTGCTGGAGCGTCGTGAACCGTGCACTGGACTGGACGCGCTGCGGCTTCGGCGCGGTGGCCTTCGGAGTGTCCTTGCCCTTGCGGGCGGCGTGGAAGTCCCGTACGGCCCGGCGGATCGCCTGTTCGGCGTCCTCTGCCTTGGTGGAGCGCCAGGACAGGAACCAGGAGCCGATGTTGGGATCGGAGAAGTCGAGCGGCTTGTTGAACTCGTCCGGCAGGATGTGGCCGCTGCGGACGTTGTCGTCGATGTACTGAGCCGCCGCCTCGGCTTCCCCACGAGTCGCGAAGTCGCCCACATCGAGGTATCCGCCGGTACCGGTGGAGGTCAGGTACCAGCGGCTGTTGGCGTCGTCGCGGCTGGTGACGAGACCACCGGACGGGGTGATCTGTAGGTCCTCGTCCCCGGCCAGACGCCGGAGCGCTGATGCGTTCGCGCCGGGCTGCTGAGCCAGGCTGAGGAAGTGCCGTCGTACCGCGGCGGTGTCCTCGAATCGGGCACCGTTCTTCGCCTTCCGGTTCGGCAGAGCCTCGGCGTCGACCTCGTGGCCGTCCTCGGGCTCGTCCTGGTCGTCGCCGTCGTCCGGGCCGTCGCCGTCGTCGCTGCCGATGTCGTTGCCGTCGTCATCGGCACCGTGCGGTTCGTCCGGGGTGTCAGGGTCGCCTTGGTCATCGCGAGACAGGCCCAGGCCGCGCCGGTCGTCGGAGTCCCGGCGGGCGTCCTCGAACTCGACCTTCTGCTGGTTCTTGGTCGGGGCGCTGCCGTCGGGGCGCGCCACCATGGTGATCCACCGGGCGCTGGTGCTGTGCCGCCGCCCGGTGTACGTGCCGTCAGCCACACGGTCCTGGACGAGGACCCGGTCACGGGGCAATGCACGGACGACGCGGGCGAGCTTGCCCGACCACAACCGTGCGATGCCACCGGTCTCGACAAACCTGCCCTTGCTGTCCCTGGGGTGCAGGGAAGGGTTCCACGGCCGTCGTACGGCCTTGGCCTCAAGGGTGCGACTCAGGTCAGCCCAGGTAGCGGTGCGGTTCAGCATGCGCGGACCATGCACGGCGCGCGTTCCTAACGTCGCCCGCTGCCAGTCGGCTCGTCCCCGATCAAGCGTTCCTGTGGTCGTGCTCGCTGACTGGGCCCCGGCCCGCTGTCAGCGCTCCTTGGGCGCAGGAAGGGGACGAGGACCAACGCCGTCGTAGGAGGCGGCATAACCCTCGGCGAGGAGAGCCGCGTTGAGGTTCATGCCGTCCGGGTCGGTGATGGTCGCGAGCCAGCGTCCGTATTTCTCCTGCTGGTGAGTCTCGACTGTGAAGCGGTCACGGCCCGTGAACCATGCCAGTACCCAGTCGATTGCGGCCTTGCCGTCGGCGGTGTTCCTCTCCGGGGCGTTCAGGCCCTGGAGACGGACCCGTTGCCGGATGTGGATGCTGAACCCCAGGTCGATTTCCACGTCGAGGGTGTCGGCGTCGATGACCCGGACGAGCCGGGCTGGGTAGACGTTCAAGGCCGCTCACCTGCCCCAGCGAAGTAGTGCAGTCGGCAGCGGCAGTTGATTGTGAGGGCGGTCGGCGCGAACGGGTCGCCGGGGTAGCGCAGACGGGCTCCATCGACGGTATACGGGGTGCCGGCGGGGAGGGTAGTGCCGTTGAGTGCCTGGTGTGCGGCCCGTACGCGGGTGTCACCCCGGGTGGTCCACACACGCAGTACGGCGGGCCCGGTGCTCTCAGCGGCGGCGTCGGCGGCTCCGTTGACCGTGGCAACAGCGCAGGACTCCGCGAGATGTGCCACGAACTTGCCGGCACGTTCACGGTAGAACGAGGTGACCGCGGCGGTGAGATCGTCGAGTGTGCCCGGCTCGCTCTGTGCCGCATCGAGGACATCCGCGAGTTCAGTGAGCAGCGCAGCGACGGCACGTCCGGCCATGACGGCGACCGTAAGCGCGGCCGTGACCGCACCAGGCGGCACGGTCGCGTTCCCGGCGAGGTTCCGGCTGATAGCTGCTGCTGTGGCTGTCGCGGACTGCTGGAGGATCGGCGTCAACGTAGCGGTGGTCTCTTCGTCCCACCGTGCTGCGAGGACGACGCGCGCACCGTCGATCGGAGCATCCCCGTGACGTAGATCCGTCTCGCCCTCGGGCTTCCAGTAGCGGGTGTTCTTACGGGACTTGGGTGCGTGGAGGCGGGCGGTGATGACTCCCTCCTGTCGAGCGAGAAGGGCTGTGAGGGCGGCTGTGACGGCAGCGGCCACCGTGTCGAAGTCGGCGTCGGTGACCTCGTACCCGAGGGAAGCGGCGTTGGGCAGGGCCTTCTGTTCAGTGCGAGTTCGAGCAGCGGCGACATCATCGGCAGCAGCCCCGGCCAGTGGCGAAGCAGCGGTGGAGGACCGGGCGGCCATGACGTCGTCTACGGCAGCGCCGGGCAGGGCGAGCGGAATGCCCTGACGCGCCAGCTCTACAGCGGATGCCGCCGAGTTGGTCTCCGCGTTGTCCGACGTGCTGAGGGCTGCGGCGACATCGGCCGCGGCGGCGCCGCCGGGGTCCTGCCCGCGAGCCTCGGCCACAGCGGCGGCGGCCGTGTCGCCCGCAGCCCCGGGCGGAGCGAGCGCCGGTGGCGTCCCGCTTCCTGCCGGGGCGCCGGGCAGCGCGCCGAGAGCAGGGTCCTGGGCGACGCCGAGTGCGGCGGCGTCCTGCTCGTTCGCAGGCACGGGCGCCTTCTGCGGGCTGATCCACAGGGCACGGGTGTGAGCGACGTTGAACGGGCGACGGCCGGCGATCTCTCGGTACTCGTCCACCGTGATCAATCCCGCGGTCCATTCAGAGCGGGCTTCCTCCCGGCGAAGGCGACGCGGGTACTCCAGGGCTTCCACCGGCGATGTGTTGAAGCGCAGCGACCATCCGTCGTCCAGATCCAGTTCGAAGGCCGACGCGATCAAGCTGAGGTGGGGCAGTTCAGTGTGCTGCCAGAAATTCCACTCCTCGCGGTCGGCATTGGCGTACGTGCGCTCCGACGCGTTCCCGACGATCGACTCGGGAACCCCGAACGCGCTCAGGATCTCGTCCTTCGCAGTCTTCGACAGCGCTTCGTAGTTCATGTCGCGTGGCCGCGTGCTCGTGTCGACATAGTTCAGACCGCCGGGCCCACTTCCCACGACAACGGTCTCGCCCGCGCTCTGCGCGCCGGGGGCAAGGCGTTGCTGAATCCGGTCGATCTCGCGCTGGTCGAGGCCATCGACGTCGATACCGATGATTCCCGACGGCCGAGAGTCGTTGTCGATGAAGGAGATGTTGTAGATCCGCGCCTTCGTGTCCAAGTCGATGGACAGGCCCGCGGCTTCCAGCGGGGTAACTCCGCAGTACGGGTCCGTCGGGTGCGGATCGCGCAACCACACGACCCGGCTGGGCTCCAGCTCGCGGACTCGCCCGTCGTACGTTGTGAACTCGTAGTGGCTCACGTAGTCCCCGAGGGGATCTGGTATCGGCTCGACTCTGTTCGGCGGCATCAGGTCAAGGCGGGTGATCGTGCCCGCGCGGGAGCGGGTGATCTCGACGAACGCGCCCTTCTTCGACAAGAGGAGCTGCGCGGAAAGACGCTTCTTGAAGACGGTCGCCCGTTCCAACGGGTTTGCCTGCACGTTCAGCACACGCAAGAGCGGATGATCGGTGAGGGTTTCCGCGAACTGCCGCTCGTCCCCGCCTTTGCCGATCTCAAGGGTCAATGCACTGGGGTGCTTGGAGATCGCCTCGACGGACTTGAACGCCCAGATGGACCGCTCGTAGCCCTCGGTAATGACCCGGTCGAGATCCCATCCGGCGGCGCGCCCCTCGGTTCCCCACATGGTCGTGGTTCCCGCGTACGTCATGGAGACGTAGCTGCTGCCCACCGGCCCGGCGGACTTCTGCTCCAGGGAAGGCGAAACGGGTGTGCGCGGGACGAATAGTCGGCGGAGGCCGGGCAAGAACTGGCGTGACATCAGGCGCCCTCACTGGCCAGCCACACGCCCGCAGACGCAAGGATCGCCCCGACTTCGAGCCAACCGAGCGGAGGGAAGTACGCGAAGGCGCAGCCCAATGCGGCGCCTGTCACGATGGCGAACTGGATGCTGGCAAGAACACGCGCAAGCCGGGTTCTCGGCGGCACCAGATACCCGTAAAGGACGGCCGACCCTACGACGGCCGCGGCGGAGCTCAGCAAGGGGTGAATGGCCCCCAGCGCCAGGAGCGCGACAAGGGTTCCCGCGGCAGTGAAGACGAGTCCGGCGACTTCGGCGAAGATGCTTCGTAGCGAGGATGTCTCAGACGTTTTACTCACAGCGCGCACGATGGATACGCGGGCTGGTTAGTGTCGCGTCCTTACCCGAGGAATGCCTGACCGTTTAACCGTTTGACCGCGGAGGTCAGCGGGGTCGGCTAACTCCGGCCATGTACGCGTTGATGCCGCGTCGTTGGACCTGCGTTCCGGGTATGACCTTGGTGCCCTTGGGCGGCGGTGGGAGCTTGCGCTTCTTCCTCTTCGTCTGGTCTCCGCCAACCAGGTGCCGGTTGTCGAGCCTTTCCGCGCAGTCTCTGCCCTTCACCTCGTCGTACGGGCGGCGGCAGCCCTTGCAGTACACCTCCAGAGCGTCTACCCGCTGCCCGGCATTCGTCTTGAAGCTGCCGCGGAAGTCGGCGATGCTCGCGACGCGCGGCTCCACCTGAATCTCGGCAGCGACAACCCATATGTGCGAGAGGTCGAGGGCGGGCTCGGGGTGTCCATCCCCGAGCGTGGGCTGCGTCGCCTCTGGCTCCCGCTTCTTCGCCGGGGGGCGGGGTGTCGAAGGCCGCGGTGCCGGCGCGGCCTTCGATGGGAACAAGGATTCCTGCCAGAACGCCCGGCCCGCTGCTGGTGAGAGGGGAGCTGTAGCAGTAATCACTCGGTCCTCCGCGCCGTTTCCGTGGCGGGGTTGACATAAGGCCAACCCCATTCACAGCGACGAACGTCAGACTGCCGTGATCTGTTACACCGGCTGCCACCTAGCGGTCGGCTGCGGCTGGTGTCGTGCTGACCATGGTTGAGCAGGTCTAGTGAGTGCGGACATTGCGGCGTATCCCCTCCGTGGCGGTCAGGCTGTTGATTTCGCGGGCGTAGGGGACGAACTGGGCGGGGGTGTGGTCGATGGGCAAATCAGGGCGCCAGGCGGTGAGGATTTGGGCGCTGCATTCGAACAGGTCGTCTTGCGGTAGTTGGTCCAGGGGCCACCAGGCCCATTCGCCCACGCTCTCGTCGGGCTGCGTGGAGGGCTCGCCCTGCCAGGCGGTTACGACGGCGCCGACGGTCATGCGTACGACCTCACCGACGTGGTCGAGGAGCGTGCCGAGCAGGATGATGTCTTCGGGTTGCGCTACGAGGCCGGTCTCTTCACGGAGTTCCCGGGCCACTGCCTTCTGCAGGCTGCCGCCGTCGTGGATCTCCACCGTCCCGCCTGGCAGCTCGATCGTTCCGCGGCGGTGGCGTCCCAACAGGAGCCCTTGTTCGCCGACGACGATTGCGCCGACGCCGACTGCGGCGTGGGGAGTAGGCGGACGCGAAGTGCGTGGACGGCTCGTGATGCGCCCGTGGTTCGAGACACGGCGGGCGCGAATGAGCTGCACAACCACGGGGTTGTCCGCCTCGGGGGCGCGCAGTAGTTCGCCGCTGTCGACACGGAATCCGTGGTCGACCAGCAGGTCTTCCCAGAGCTGCGGCGTCAGAACCCACATCTGTAGTGGGATCGGCTCCTGGCCGTTGATCCGGATCATCTCGTCGCGGGGCATGACCACAGAGGAAGGACCTTGGCCGTGAAGGTTGGTGTGCAGCGCGGCGAAGACCAGACTGCCGTCGGCTCGGAGCCCGTGGCTGAGCGCAGGCAGGAGGTAGTGAGGGTCGTTGCATGCGAGGGTCCCGATTGCGTACGCCACGTCGTACGGCTCAGCGGTACGAAGGTGCTCGACAACGTCAGCGTTCACGAACCGAACGCCAGGAACGTCGCCGAACTGCGCAACAGCGCGATGGTGTTGGGTGGGTGACAGTTCCACCGCGTCCACAAGGGCACCGTGGTCACGCGCCAGGTGCACGGCCTGATGCCCCGGCCCTGAACCGAAGGCCAGCACCCGCCTCCCGTGGAGCGGCCCGAGAGCTTCGGTACCCGGACCGACGCCGTCCCAGAACCCCCACCTCATCTGCTCCGGCACCGGCGGTAGGTATCCCCGGTCCAGTTGCATCTGTCCGTATCGGACCCAGCTCTCCCTGTTCAACTCCGCGTCCCACTCTCTGTGGTGCCGTTCGTCGTGCTCCGGGTCGAGCATGGACGTCACCGATCCTTTGTCAGGGCGACGAGGTCTGCGAACAGCCCTCCAGCGTGCGCCAAGTCTTCGTACGTGCCGTGTTCGATGACGCGGCCCTTGTCCATGACCAGGATTCGGTCTGCCAGACGCGTGTTCTGGAGTTGGTGTGTGACGACGATCGTCATGCGCTCGGCTGCGATCCGCTTGATCTCCATGAAAATGGCGTGCTCTCCTCGGGGGTCCATCTGAGAGGTCGGCTCGTCCAGGATCAGCAACGGGGTTCTGCGGTACAGGGCCCTCGCACAAGCGATTCGCTGCCACTGACCTCCGGACAGCTCTGCTCCGCCGAAGAGTTCCCGGGCGAGCAGGGTGTCGAGCTGTTTGGGCAGCTTCTCGATCGCCTCGCGCATTCCGACGGCGTCGACGGCTTCCCAGGCCAAACTGTCATCAAAGGCCTTGGGCTGCCCGAGGGTGATGTTCTCGCGAGCGCGCAGAGGCCAGCAGGCGAAGTTCTGCGGGACGAGCGAGGTGCGTGACCATACGGATTCAGGGTCGGCGTCGGCAAGATCGGTGCCGTCCCACCTGACGTGGCCTTTGTCTGCGAGCAGGATGCCGGTGATCAGCTTGGCGAGGGTGGACTTGCCCGAGCCGTTCTCTCCCACGATGGCCAGGATCTCCCCGCGGCGCAGGGCGAGTGAGACGCCGGCGACGGCGGGCTCGTCCTTGCCTGGGTACTGGTAGACGACCTCGTCGAGGCGGATCTCATCGACCTGCTCGGCGATGCTCAGCTCGCCCCGCTGGGGAGCCCGGTCGGCGGCGGTATCGAGAAAGGACTGCATGTCGGCAAGGTAGAGCGAGGTGTGGAACAGCGCGGCGCCGTAGATGACGAACTGGGACAGCGCGCCCAGCGTCGTCTGGACGGCGATCACTGCGGTGGCCGCGATCGGGAGGGCGACGCGTCCGGTGGTGGCCAGCCACGCCAGGGTGGCCCAGGTTCCGAGGAGGAAGACTCCGCCCAGCGCGCTGGTGGCCAGGACGATGCGCAGCATGCGCGGCGCGGCGGTCAGGGTGCGCTTGTCGATACGCTCGGACAGGGCGCGGTACCAGTAGATGACGTACCCGGTCATGCCGTTGGCGCGGACTTCGTCGCCGTAGCGTGAGTACGTGGCCCACCAGCGCATCGTGCCGCGTACGTTGCGGTCACCGACGTTGGCGTAGTGGGTCTCGTAGTCGACACGTGCGGACAGCACGGCCCCCAGGCCGGCCGGGATCACAGCGAGCAGGAGAAGCGGAAGCATCATCCATTGCAAGGCGGTGATGACCCCGCCCGCTGCGATCATGCGGACCAGTGAGGCCATGAACCGTTGGGCATCCTGGACCATCATCCGGGTGCGGGTGACGCCGACTTCGGCGGCCTCCTGCCGGTCGGAGAAGCCGTCCTCTCCGTACGTGGCGGCTTCGACGCGGCATACCGCGGACACGAGAGCGACGTCGGCCTCCGTCATCAACAGAGGGGTGATCCGGCCGTCGGCATACGAGGCCAGGGCGCTGCTGACCCGGCCCAGCCCCGCAGCGGCCGTAACGACGGCGAGGGCGGGCAGCGCGGCCTGCAAGCGTTCGGACACCTGGCCGGTTCCGAGGACGTGCGTCATGGCCTTCGCGGTGAACGCGAGTACGAGGGCGGCTGCAGCCCCGGTGAGTACCTGGCAGACGAGCAGCAGCACCACGGCCGACCTGTCGACGCCCCAGGCCATGCGTGCAGTGTGTCGCAGGACCGAAGGAAGGCGTCCGCACATCTTCGCGAAACTGGCTTCTGCCAGCGGGTTCTTGGCGTGCTTACCCTCGAAGGAGAGGTGGGCCGGAGGTGGAGGAGGTGGCGTCTCCGTACGTGCAGTCGAGGCGTCAGTCACCCTGCATCCCCTCCCTGGGGTTGGTGCCGCACCCGGATGGCTCGGCGGTGTTCGGCATAACGACGCAGCGTCAGAATCGAACGTGCTCGATTTCGGACGCGTGAGGGACCTTGCCGCGCAAGGAGGCGGAGGTGCGGGCGTTGCGGTGAAGGCGAACCCGGTCGCGCAGGGTTGGCCGAATCGCCGACGTCTGAAGCGCCTGTGACGGATGAGGTTTCTCGCCACGAGAACGACCGTGCGCAGCGAGCGCCCATGGCCGATCTAGTTGCGCATCCCGATTGAACAGACTGTGCAGAGTGCCCAGTTGCTTCAGTTGACCCTTGCTTGGCGCAAAGGGGGCGAGGTCGCCCCTTTCTGGGAGAGGCAGTGGATGAGGCTTGCGCCTGCCGTTCGGGCGGCCTGCTCCAATGTCGACAGAACCGGTTCCGGTAGAGCGCCTTGACCGAGGTGTCCGGAGCGGACGGTTGCCCTTAGCTCTCGGTCTGACCACTTGCTGGCCAGGTCAACGGGTTGGCGCAGGATCTCGCGTGCGGCGTGCGCGTCGCCGCTGCCTACGGTGTCGCTCACGATCGCGTTGTACAGGGGCTGGCCCCAGGCTTCGTGGTCCTTCGGCATGAGGGAGATGGCGGCGAGTGCCAGCCTTACCCGGAACATGCGTAGATTCGGGGGTCCTGGTTCCAAGGCGTCCTGTACGGCGCGTGCGGCCGTCGCGAACCCTTCAGGGGTGGCGCGGTTCGTCCGATGGTCGGCGTAGTGGCGGAGGATCTTTTCGACGGCTCGCTCCCATGGTTCGGTGATCGTGGCCCGGTCGAGCAGGGAGTGAACCGTGACCGGGTCCCCGGTGGTGTGCAGGTTCGCGATGACGGCCGCTTGCCTGCTGGTGTGCAGCCGTGCCGGAGCCTCGTCGTAGACGGTTGCGTGCTGCGCCGCCCTGTTCCATTGGCCGGAGGCGGCCAGTAGCCGTGTGCCGTCGTCGAGGAGGAGGGAGTGCAGCCAGGGCTGGATGTGCTCCAGGGTTGCTTCGGTGGCGAACCCTGCGGAGTGGAAGGGGTGGCCGTGGATGGTGAACGAACCGCCCTGGTGCAGTGCGCGACGCACGCTCATCAACTGGTGGTAGGCGGTCTGGGGGTCTTCTGCTCGTGCGGTGAGGCGTACGAGGTTGATGATCGGCTGGAGGCCGGCGATGGCGGTGTCTCCGGTGAGCGGCAGGGCGGTCTGGAAGATGCGGAGTTGGCGCAGGCACAGGTCGCGTGCCAGGTCGGGCAGTCCGCAGTCGGACGCGACGAGTGCGGAGAGGTTCCAGGCGGCGCACGCGAGGTTGATCCGTTCCGGGAGCGGCCGGTCCTGGGTGGACTTCTCCGCGCAGTTGGCCACCTCGTCGATACGGGCGGTGAAGGTGGGGTAGACGAGGTGGGAGCGCGGAATGAGAGGAATGCGGCGGGCGAACTGGTCGAGTCGTACCTGTGGGAGAGGAGTGGTCACGGCTGGGGCCTTTCCGTGGAGTCCACACCGTGGAGGGTGGTGGTGCGGGCTGCGTGAGCGAGGAGGCTTTGGGTGCCGGAGTGCAGGCCGATCCGGTTCCAGTGGAAGATCACGTGGTAGGCGAGGACTTCGCGCAGGCCGCGATCGAGGTTGGCGTGCCGGGCGCTGTCGCCTATCTCTTCGCCCGCGTGCCGGAAGGCGCGCACCCAGTCGGCGGCGTGCTTCAGGGTGCGGTCGGACTGGAGCATGAGGCCGTTGTCACTGGTGTCGGCGAGGAGCAGGTGCCGCAGGTTCTCGCCCATGGCGCGGACCTTCTCGACCGGTACGTCCTGGGGGAGCGGACGTTCCCGGGCGACGCGGTGCCAGACGTCGCCCTGCTCGTACCACTCCAGCCCGGCGGCACGCATCAGCGTGGCGCACAGCAGCACCGATACCTCTCGGCGGCCCAGATCGCCGTGGGGGGTGGTGAGAACGGCGTGGCTGTCGGCGTGGAAGAGCGTATGGGCGATGCTCATGCTGGTGTCGCCGCCGAACGCGGCGGTCTCGGGTTCGTAGATGCCCGGCCACCAGCCGTCGATGCGACCCGCGGTGGTGAGCTCGATCAGCGTGTCGACCAGTGCCGTAGGGAGCTGCGTTCCGAGGGAAGGCAGCAGGCGTATCCGCCAGCACGGGTGCTTGCGGATGAACCACCAGCCCGTGATCACCTTGTCCTCCACGGCCAAGTCCAGGACGGGGGCCAGGTGGTCGGCAGCGACTTGCTCGGCGCTGTCCCAGTCGGTGAACCGGACGTACAGCTGCCGCCAGACTGGGAGGCCGGCCTGCTGGATGAGTGCGTCCTGCCCGGCCTGCTGGTAGACGGCGACGGCGGCGTTCAGGTCGGTGGGTTCGAGTCCGGCGTGGGCCGCGGCGGTGTCGACGCTCGTGCCGGCCAGGACCTCCAGCACAGCGTGCAGGGTGGTTTCCACGGGGGTGGCCGGGTTCAGTCGATCAGCAGGCATGCGTCCCATCCCGAGGTCGGTGCGGCGTTGTGGACTGCGGTGTTCAGCGCGAGGGCAGTGCCCGCGTCGCCCAGGAGGAAGCTGGTGTCGGAGCCGGGTTGAGCGTGGCGGGCCAATGCGTCGCCTAAGGCGGGAAGCGCGTCCCGAAGGGCGGGAGATGCTGCGTCGTGGGCTGCGCGCCACGCCGTCTGGTACACCCCTGCCCAGCCGTGGCACAGACCCGTGTCGGTGATCCTGGCCAGTTGGCCGGGGTCGGTCAGGCAGCGGAGAAGGGCGTTCTCGTACAGGTGCTGTTGCGCGGTGTCGTGGCGGGCGAGGGCAGCGAGCTGTCCCGCGCGGGCGATGCCCGGGGTGCCGTAGCACCAACTGGGCCGGGTCGGGCCCGGCCGGTGGGGCATGCCCGCGTGGAGGTCGCCTAGGTGGAGGTGTTCGGGCCACCAGGGGCCGGTGGAGTAGTCCTGCCGCCAGGCGTCCAGCCAGTAGAGGATGGTGTCGATGGCGGCTTCGTGTCCGGCTACGGTCACGCCTTGGCGCAGGGCGCGAGCGAGGAGCAGCAGCGGTCCTGTGATCCCGTGGGCGGCGCCGAAATTGGCGTGCCCGCCGGGGAAATGCGGAGACTGCGTGAGGTGCGGATCGTGGCCGACCCACCAGCCGGGCAGTTCACCGAGTTCCTGATCGAGCGCGGGATCTGTGAGCGTCACCAGGTACTTCAGGACGCGTTCCATCGCGTGGCTGGCGGGCGCGCGGTGCAGAAGGTACGCGCCGATGCCGGTCAGCCCGTGGAAGAGGTCGTACTCATGAAAGGTGGGAAGACGGCCGTCATCCCTGCGGCTGTCGGCGGCGTCGACACGGCGATGGGCGAGTGCGGTGACGTGCCGGTCGAGGTCGGCCAGCACCTGGTGGTAGCGGTCGGACTCGGCGGTGACGGCACAGTGGAACATGAAGGCGACGGCGGGCGCACCGAGGTAGAGGCCGCTGGTGTCGGTGGCGCTGACGCTGGTGGCGACCGTGCTCTTAATCCAGGCGTGCGCCTGCTTCCAGGTCCCCTGCCCTGTGCGGGCACGCTCGATGTGCAACAGAGCGGTACCGGCCGCTCCGGCTGCCAGGGACTGCGCCTCCCAGGGACGGTCGGCGGGCGGGGGCGCGGGGACTGCCAGGTGCTCAGCGAAGGCATCGACGGCGAACGCCGGGCTCGCGGTCGTGGTCACGGGCGGCGCTCCTGGTGGTGCAGGGCGCAGTTGCGCGCGAGACGGTAGGTGGTGCGTTCGCGGTCCGGGTCGGCGGGGAGAGCCCGAAGGTGGTGTTGGTGAAGCAGTGACCGTGGCACGGGGCTCGGATTGCCTTGCTCCGCCAGGGCGTTGCGGTAGTCGCGGAGGGCGAGAGAACGGTGCTCCCATGCCGCCGTGATCTCCGGACCGCCAGGGAGTGCTCGGAGGGCGCCTTGGGCGGGGTCGGCCAGTGCGAGTGCAGGACGGCTCAACTCGCGGGCCAGGCGGCCGTGTTCGCGGGGCAGCGTGCGGGTCAGCCAGTCGGCCGCGCGGTCGCGGTCGTGGAAGAACTGCACTGCCAGGTCCACCATGCTTGCCGCGGCAAGGGCCTGCCGCGTGATGCTGTCCTCACCGGTGGCGCGGATCTGGGAGACGGCGGCGACGGCGTCGGCGGCGAATACAGCGTGCGCCGCCTCCAGGGCCGGGCCGTGTCCGTACAGACCGGTCTGTGGCTGGTAGCTGGCCGTTTCGAGGCGGGCGATCAGACGCTGGTGGTGCAGGGAAGCGGCCCATCCGTCCACGCGTTCACTGGCCTCGCCGAACCCACCCGCTGGCAAGGACAGGTACAGCACGAGGTGCTGGTCCCCGTCGGGCCGGAAGGCATTGCGATAGCGGCTGAACCACCAGCGGGGCAGGTCCTCGAACTGGCCCAGCAGGTGGGGCAGATGAGCGGTCAGGATCTCGTCGTGACGCTGAGGATGTGTGTACAGGCGGGCGCACAGAACGGACGGCTGGTCTGGTGTCGGCCGTATGACCAGGGTGGGAATGACCGAGCGGGGGGACGTGGCGGGGGGAGCGGCGTTCGCCAGAGGGATCAGGAGCTGGTGGGGGCGGCCGATCCAGGCCCTGTCCTGCTCGGTGCCTGCTTCGCGCAGCTCGACGAGGCCGGTGCGGTCCAGGCAGGAGCGCAGCAACGCCCGGGGTATGTGCCGTCCGAAGTCGATATGGAGTTGCTGGTCGTTCTCGACCAGGGCAACGCGGTCCGGCACGCGCAGGCGTTCACGCCACCGGTCCAGGACCGTGTCCCAGTCGGCCATGGGCGCGGAGGGGGTGGGCAGCTCGTCGGCGGAGAGCAGCCAGCGGGCTGGGGCGAGGATCGTCCGCTTGTACCGGACGCGCGGCAGGTACGGCAGGGTGGCGGCCACGCCGAACGTGAAGGACTTGTAGGCGGCACTGCGTGCGGTGGCGACCTCCGCGAGGAACCGGGCGAGCGGTGGGGTGTGGACGGATGCCTCCAGCGCGTGGGCGACGCGGGGCTCGATGTGCTGCCCGGTCGACAGGCGCACCAGGAAGAACCGGCGCTCGTCCGCGGTCACCGCCAGGTCGTCGACCTCGATCACGTCCGGGCCGGGCTCGTGGTGCTCACCGAGGGGAATGGTGTGCGGCAGGATCTGCGCGGTGCGTGAGACGTTCTCGTTGCGGCGCCGCCGGGGGGTGAAAGACAACTGCGCCGGGAGGGCGCCGGGGCTGGTGGTCGCGTACGAGGAGGTGAGCGCGGACTGCTCGGCCGGTGCGAGGAGATGGGCGAAGCGGCCGAGCATGCTGCTGCCGGGGCGCGGCGCTCCGGTGACCCACAGCCGGTAGTCGCCACGTTGGACAGCCTCCAGGGTGGGCGCGTGGACTTCCACGGCGATCTCCGCCCGGGGCACGGGCAACGGTGGCTCCGCCAGATCGGCGGTCAGGTCCGCGATCCTCGCGCGGGTGAGGACAAGCTCACGGCTGCCGTCGAGCATCGCCTCCTGGAGCAGGCGCAGGATCTTCTCGTCCCGGCCGGTGGCCTGGTACGGGGCGCGGGTGCGCTCGGAGCCCAGGAAGCCGGAGGGCATCCCGAGGCCGCTGTCGGCGACCAGTTCCGTCACCGGCACCTCGGCACCGGCGCCGTACCGGTCGAGGAACCGCTGGTGGTAGTCGCGCCATTGCGGATATCCGTACGGGTGGGGCGAGAGGTGGTGCATGACCTGTGCCGCTTCGGCGGCGTCGTCCAGCAAGGACTCGGGAACGTCGAGGGTGCAGTCGAGTGCGGTGTCGATCAGGAGCGGAACCCGGCCGGCGGTGCTGAGGCGCTGCATGTCCTGGACGAGCGCCGAGCCGGGCGCCCAGGGGGTCGGTCCGGTGGGGTGGTCCATCCGGGCGTGGAGGTCCGTGAGCTGGGTTGCCAGGTCCGCGATGTCGGGGATGTGGGCGGCGTCGGCCTTGTCGAGCTGGAGGCAGACGTGGGCGAGCGTGTCGACCGTCACCATCGGGGGCCACAGGCTGCTGAGCAGTACATGCTCGCTCAGTAAGTTCGTTAAAAGCCGGTTGAGTTGGTCGTGGTGCGCGCTGGGGAACTGCTCGGCCAGGTTGTTCAACAGCACGCCGTACGCAATCGGGGAGCGGGCGGCGGCGAGGACGGCCGCCACGGGTCGGGTATTGCGAACCGATACCTCCACCGGGGCGAACCCACGGGCCTCCGGGCCGGACGGTTCCCCCTCCACGACGTGCCGGTTCCCGCGAGAGCGGCCGGTGTTGTTCACCATGACCGTCAGACGGGCGAGCAGCGCGGGGCTGGCCTCCAGGCGGGTGATGACGTCCGTCAGCCAGTCGGAGTCGGCACGCAGGATCGTCCGGTAGCCCTCTCCCCACGCCACCCATGCCGTGCGGGCCGGCAGGACGGGGGCAACACCGGCGAAGACACCGAACGGGGTGGGCCGGTGGTTCCATCGCAGGAGGTAGGCCGCGACGGACTGGACGGCCCGGCGGATCGGGCGGGCGTCGGTGACGGTGCCGTTCAGGATCTTGGTGACGCGCTGGCACAGGGCGGGACTGGCGGCGGACACCGCTTCGGGGACCGGGTCACCCCATACTTCGGCCAACCACTGACGGCCCCGTATGTGAACATCGTCGCCGTGCAGGTCCAGGTCAGGCATGGGGCGGTGCTGGGCGGCGGTGGAGGCGCGGAGCAGAACGCCAGGCTGCCACCGGTAGGTGATGGGCGATCCGTGTGCCACTGGTGCCCCTTCTCGTAGAGGAAGCTCGGACGGGGTACTGCCGGGGTGGCAGCCAGAACGGGCTGCCACCCCGGCGGACGCGGGGGTGCGTCAGGCGGCGTCCTCGATGGAGGACACGCAGGCGCTGGCCCCGTTGGCGCAGGTGTCACCGCAGCCGTCGCTGGTGGGGCAGTTGAAGGCGTAGACCGGGCTCTCGGAGATCACGATCTGGACGTCGAGCTGGAAGTCCTCGTCGGAGAGGTCCCCTCCCGGCAGTTCAACCAGGCCGGTGGGGCGGTCGAGTATGGAGGTCGTCATGTGATCACGTTCCCTGTGAGATGGAATGGTGCAGGACTACCTGGCCAGCGGTCGTGTACTAGACGGTCGGCCAGGAGACTGAGATCCGGCTGTGCTTCTTGTCGATGATCCGGCCGCCGGAGATTCGGTCATCGTGAGTGCCCGCCGGGTAGATCGCGATGTGCGGGTCAGGGGCGTCCCGGTAGTCCTTGCCCCAGGTGCGGAGGGCGGTGGTCAGGCGCTCGGCGAAGCCCTCTCCGTCGGGGCCGAAGGTGTGGACGCCGAATTCCGCGGTCTTCGCCTTCTCGTCGCGGCGCACCACGAGGTAGCCAAAGTTCGGGCCGTCGATGGCGACCATCGAGAAGGGGAGGTCGGTCGGGCCGATAGCGCCGGTGGCGAGTTCGGCGTCGATGGACATGCCGCAGTACGTCGGGACGTGCGTCGCCAGGTACATCTGAAGCGTGCCGATAGGCTCGCCGCTGGCGACCACCACGTCTGTCCACTTCTCGACACGGGGGGTGTCCAGTACCCCCGTCAGCAGCGACGGGTCGGCGGGCAGGCCCTCGTCGAAGACCAGGGTGACGCCCTTGTCGCCCGGCAGCTGCATCCTCTGCTGGAGGTGTTCACCGGCACCCTGTACCGCCACGAAGCCGCACGCGTGTGCGCTGGTGGAGACGAGGTGATCGTCCTCCCGGACGAACCCGTACGTGCGGGTCAGCCCGTTGATGCGGAGCGGTACGACGAGCTTGCCGTCCGCCTTGAGCTGGTCGACCCAGGCGGCAGGGATGTCCCAGGCGCCGACGGTCACCTCGATCGCGTCGTACGGAGCGTGCTTGGGATACCCGTCTTCGGCGTCAGCGACGACGACGTTCACGTTCGGGTATCCGGCCTCGGTCAGGAACTGCTCGGCGCGAGCCGCCGCCTTGGGGTCAATGTCGAGCGTTGTGACCTGACCCGTGGGGCCGACCAGTTCGGCGAGGTAGGCCGCGTTCGGCCCGTTGGTGCCGATCTCCAGCACGTTGTCGCCCGGCCGGATGCCGGCTTGCTCCATCTGCATCGCCTGGATCTGCGGGGCCGATACCGAGCTGGTGTCGTTGCCGTGCTCGTCCTTCTGAGTGACCACCGCGTTGAACGTGTTGTACGCGTCATCGAGCGACGCTTCCGGCACGGCCAGGTGCCGGGGCACCTTACGCATGGCGGCCTCGACTCCGGCCGACACGATTGTGCCGCGCTCCTTCAACGTGTCGACGACCTTGTTGCGCAGCTCGGCCGCGCGGTTCTCGTCGGGCAGTTTGGTCATGTGCTGGTCTCCTAGTGGTGCGTGTACGCGAAGCCGTGAAGATGGCGGCTCAGGGGATTCTGGGGGCACTGCGCTAGGTCTGTGCGTTCCCCCGCCCAACGGCATTCCCGAGCCGTCCGGTGCGGGGCGGGGGCGCGCGGGAGGGGGCCGCTTGCCTGGGGTGGAGGCAGGTCATGTGGCGGATTTGGCCTTCTCGTCGGCGGCGCCGTACTCGTCGTTGAAGATCGCGTTGAAGGAGCGGTCCTTGGTGTTCACCGCCTCCTCCTCACGGAGGGTGATTCCGTACCTCGCCCAGTAAGCGCGGACGCACGGGCGCCGCATCACCCAGTTCGCCTGGACCCGCAACGCCTTCTTGTCGAGCAGGCCGGCTTGATACTTCGCGGAGAGGAAAGCGAGGAGGCGGTTGGTGTGGATCGACTGCCTGAACTCCTCGCTGCCCAACTCCTCGCCGTCGGCAGCCCACTGGGCAAGCGTCTGCGAATCGGAAGCGGTGTCGGAGATCCACTGCTGGTGGATTCCCGCGGCATCGAGTGCGAGGCGCTGCCGGTGCTGCCTCTCACTGAGTAGGAGTTGAGCGGCTCCGAGCGCGGCGAGGACGAAAAGAGCGTGAGCGGGTTTCATTTCGAAGCGCCCTTCGTGGTGACGTGACGGTGCGCGTGCTGTGTGACGCGCGCGTGTTCGTCGTTGACCTGGTCGATGGAGCGGAGCAGAGCTTGGGTGAGGCGGGCGAGGTTCTGCGCACGGTGTGCGGCTGCCAGCGGGCCGGGGGGTGGAGGCGAGAGGTGGAGTCGCCGGCTGGCCTCGTTGAGGGTGGCCTGTGCGCCATTCCCGGCCTGAGAGCTGGCGCGGATGTTGAGACACAGGGTGCCCAGGTCGTCGGCCAGGACCTTGCCGTACGTGGTGAACTGTTCGACCAGAACCAAGGACGACGCAGGTTCCGGGAGCTCGGGGCCTTGCAGGTCCCATGCGAGTACTTCTTCAACGAGGGCCAGGACCTCAACCTTGTCCGGGACAACAGGAGTCAGCGCAGCCATGCCAGCACCTGCTCCGTGGTCAGGACCTGGTACGCCCACGCGCGGGTGATGACATGTGCACGGTTTCGGGCGCGCAGGTTCCGCAGGAGGTCGCGACCGTCGCGGCGGACGATCTCGACCGGCCGCTTCAGCGTGGTCGCCATCTGAGCCGCAGCCATCCCCTGTCCGATCAACGGCACGAGGTCGCGCTGTTCGCGTGGCAGGAAGAGACCTTCGGGGTCGAGCGGTTCCGGCCGCTCAATGGCTTCGCTGGCATAGGCCGCGGCGAGTGCTTCCGCGGTCTCGCTCGCGCCGTACAGCTTGCGCCGGGCGAGCTGCAGGTACCCCGAGGCGGTGCTCTCTCGCAGTTTCAGGTTGAGGGCAACCGCGGCGATCGTGCTGCCGTCGGCCAAGCCCTGGAGGACGTCCCGTTCTCTGGAGGTCAGCTCAATTCTCGCTACGGTCGTCGTCATCTTTTCTCCTTGACGGTGGGATTTGCTCGGGGTGAGCAGGACGAGGTCTAGGTCAGGTAGAGCGTGATTACGACGGCGACGGCCAACCACATCGCGCCGAGGTAGAGGCAGAGGTTGCGCACCAGCGCCGGGTTGTCTTGCCGGCGCATCGCCTGCAGTGCAGCGAATCCCGTCCGGCCTTCCGCCTGCGCCCGGAACCCCAGGAAGGAGACGGTCAGGATCGACAGACGGGCAGGTTGCTGCGATTCCCCGGCGAAGGTGAAGGTCCCCAAGGGGTGCTGCTCGGCGTCAGGGCGGGGGCCCGGGTATTCGAAGTCAGGCAAGGTCATCAACCTTCGGAGCGTCGTGGGGCGGCGTGCGGGGATTTGTCCGTCCGGCGGGCCAGGCTCGGGGCAACCGGCCGGCCGGACGGGGTCTAGGTCGCGGAGCGGGCAGCGAGGTCATGGAGACCAACGGGGGTGCATCCGTGGAGGGTGGATATATCGCGCGTTGCGAGAGTCCAGTGGATCGACGGGTTCTCGTAGGCCACCGAGGTGAGTCCGTCCTTGGCCTTGGAGTAGAGGGGGCGCAGAGACTTCGGATCATGGACGAACCCCGACACTCCCCAGGGCTGCACCCGCTTCACCAGCGCGGCGAGGTGGCCCGTGCGCAGATGCGGGCAGTCCCGGACGGACTCAAGAGCGCACGCCGCGTGGACGGGGGGAGTGGCGGTCAGCTCGCCTTCGCCGAGTTGGCGCCCCTGCCCGGCCCGGACGAGGAACAGAAACCGCTCGCCCCACCGCTCGAAGTCGACGTCGAAGGTCGACTCTCCGCAGACCTGGCACAGCAGATGCGACATCGCCTGCCGTTGGCGGAGCGGGTGCACAGCCGCCATGTCAGGCGTACCCGCGCCGCGCACTGCCGAGTGCCTGACCCACAAGGTGCCGTGGCGCCGGTCGACTGAGGACTCGTCGGCGTACCCGATACGCAGGCCGTGCCGCCACGACCTCTTGACGACCCGGCCCGGGTATACCTTCTCGGTGCTCCAGGGGGCGATGAAGGGGACGCGCAGGTTGTGCCAGTAGAACTGTCGACGGCTGCGGGATGCGGTGGTTCCTGCCGGGGGAGTGTGGGTCACGTGTCGTCCCCCATCAGGTCAAGGACCGCGAGCAGGGCGAGTGCGTACCGGCGCAGGTACGGCAGGAACTGGTCGGGAGCGGGGCGTTCATCGCGCAGGGCGCTGAGGAGACGTAATTCCTCGGTGGGGTACCAGGCGATGCGGTGTGGGGCAGCTTGGATGAACTGGGCCGTGGCCGCACGGAACCGGGCAGCAATCCGTGCTGCTTCGTCGCCGGTCAGGGGTGGGGGTGCCGTGTGCTGCGGCCGTCGCAAACGCGGGAAGCCGCAACGGGTCAGGAAGCCGTCGCCTCGGTGACGGCCCGAGGCTGCGGGCCCGGGGAAGGGCGGGTCCATGAGGACTGTGTCGAGGAGGTCGACCAGCTCCTCACTGACGGCTTCGCGCGCGAGAGCGCGAGAGAGGGAGAAGACGATTCTCCGCATGGCCGTCTCGTGGTCCGAGACCGGCTGACCCAACAACTCAGCCGCGGTGGCGTTGTCGACAGCGACCATCACGGCCTCCCGGCAGGCATGGTGAACTCGCACCACGTGGTCTTGCCGTCCTCGCTGACACCCCAGTCCTCCGCGAAGGCCGCGATGAGAAACACGCCCCGCCCCGAGTCCTCGTCGTCATCGGCGCAGCGCAGAACGGCCGGCGACGGGTTCTCATCCGTGACCTCCACACGTAGCTGCCCGCCGATGTACCCCACCCGGAGGCCGATGGCTCGGCCGTCTGCGCCGTGCTCGACTGCGTTGGTGATCAACTCGGATACGACGAGCACGATGTCGCCTGCCTGCGGTTCGGCCACCTTCCACATCCGCAGGTGTGCACGCGTGATCTTGCGCATCTGCCCGACGCGGACGGCGTCCGGAACCTTCGGGTTGCTCAGGGTGAAGGACGTTCCGAATGCGCGCGCGGTCTGGGGCGGCGTCCGGGCATCGGACGGAGCTACGGCTGTGGCGGGGGTCATCGGGAGCCTCCCGGGTCGGGGATGCGGCAGGGCGTTCGGCGCGTGTGGAAGGCTGCAGACGGGAGCGTGACCGTCTCGGGCCTCATGGATTCCGGTGTGACCAGGGCGACGAACCCACCGTGCTGCTCGACCATGCGGAGACTGTGCCGATACTCAGCCACGTGCTGGCTGATGGCTGTGTGGGCCAGCGCGACGACTCCGTCGGCGTGCCCGGCCCGGATCAGGTGCAGCACCCAGCGCCAGCCGGGGCGGTGCAGGGGGGACACCGTGCTGAGACGGTCCGTGATGCAGCGCTCGGGCCCTGTCCGCCACTCTTGGTCAGTGGCGTACGTACGGGACGCTGCGAAGGAAGGAGCCGGTCGGCCCTGGCTGACCGAGTACAGGCACACGCGCGGGGTACGGCCGCGGGCTTCGAGCTGTGCGAGACGCCGGCTCAGGACTTCGCGGCGCTCGATCCCGGTCCTTACGAGATGGTCAGGTGCGATACGGACCTTCTGCGGGTTCCACCGCTCGGCGGATCGCCGCTCGACGTCCATCCAGTCGAGCGTGGTGCTCTGCTGGGATGGGGCCGGGACGGGGGCCAGGGTCTGCGGCGGCGGGTACAGCGGGCACTGGAACAGAAATGCCGCTCTGTCCAGGAACTCCGTCAGTTCGTCGGCGAGGGGGAGCGGCATCGCCGCCTTCCCCGGCAGAACACAGGACCTCTGCTGCTGGTCGACGCTGGTCGGCCGCACGGTTCTCATGGAGCTTGTTGTGCCAGAGGAGGCGTTCATTGGGGGGCTCCCGCTCGTCGAGTGTCTGGCCTACAAGAGCGAACCGCCAATCCGCAGTGCCCGGAATGGGGTCAAGGACTCGGGGGTGGTCAAGGTGGTCAAAGATCGTGTGCGGGGATCGGTCAAGTCCTCCCGGACGGCGCCGCAGTGTAGGTATCCGACTGGCGTCGCCCTGCGGACACCGCACGCCATCCGGCGCCGCACGAACTAGGTAACTCCGCTTGCGGACGGGCTGGTTAGGGGTTGCCGTTCGTTGCCGCGATGGACCACCTAGGGGCTTTTGGCAATTCCTTTACCTCACCATGCGTGGTCATCGGTCTACTCTGCGGTCATGAACGCCGCGCGCAATATGGCCCTTGAAGCGTGGATGGACGAGCACCAGTACAGCGCCAACGGCCTTGCCAAAGAAGCAAATACAGCCCTGGAGCACCTCACCGGGAAGCCTGGCACCTACGACGGACGTCAGGTCAGGGAGTGGCGCTCCGGACGGGTCCGATGGCCCAACGCGGCAACGCGAACGGTCCTGGAGCACCTCTCAGGGCGGTCTGCCACCGACTTAGGGTTCGTGCCACGGGGCAGGACTTCGCCCACGGCAGCCTCACCGCAGGAGGACCCCATGCTTCGCCGCACCCTCGTCGCCGGCTCGATCTCGACGGTCGTGGCTGCCGCCGCCCCAGGCGCCTCGTCAACACGCAAGATCGGCATGGCCGACGTCGAGCGGTTGCACGAAAAGTTCGCCGCCGTGGTCGCCAGCGACCACAAGCGCGGCGGCCAGCCTGACATTGAGAACCGTGCGGCAGTCCTCGCCGACAAGGCCCTCAACCTCCAGAACGCCGGCAGCGCCTCTCAACGCGTACGCAGTCACCTCTACGCCACTGCAGCCAGCTTCAGATCCTCGGCCATGTGGGCTGCCATCGACGGCCGCCGCTTCCAGGACGCCATCGCACACATGCGTGAAGCCCAGACTCTGGCTGAACTCTCGGGTGACCAAGCAATCAAGTTCCGCATCTGGTCTCACGCGGGGAGCCTCTACCGGCACCTGGGTCGCCCGGCCGATGCCCGCGCCGCGAACGACGTCGCACGCAACCTGCACATCACCCGCCGTGACCCGATGTTCGCCTCTCTCGGCATGGCGCGCCAGATGGCCATCCAGGGCATCGCGCACGAGCGCAACGGCTTGCCTCGAACCTTCGACCAGGCGCGAGAGGCCATGGTCCGAGCTGACCCAGACGCCTTCCGCCCCGTCTGGCTTCTGGCCTTCTACGACGAAGCGGAACTGCATTCGCTCGCCCTCACGGCCCACCTCTCGGCTGGCGACTGGTCCACCGCCGAATACCACGCCCACCAGTGCCTCGCCGCGCTCAAGCCGCACATGCTCCGCTCACGCGCGATTGCTACCAGCCGACTCGCCCAAGCCCAACTCGCGCAGAGAGACGTCGACACCGCGACTCAGACCGCGATGGAAGTTTCGCCAGAGGCGGCTACCCAACATGCCCGCGTATCGCGCATGCTTCAGGAATTCGGCGCCGCCCTGCGTGCCACCGCACCGGGCAGCGTCAGCGCACGCACCTGGACCGAGCACACCGCCGCCTGGAGGACAAAAGCATGACCTCGGCACCCACCATCGAACTCCGATCGTTCACCGACCTGGATGCCGCCCGCGGCGACCTACTCGACGTCTACGCCGAAGTGCGCGCACCGCTACTGCACCTCGCGAACTACGCGATCACCTCATTCGGAGAGCGCCTGGACCGTCACGGCTGTGAACCAGGCTTCCAGGCGGTCCTCGCCTACGAAGGAAACCATCCCGTGGGCTACGCCTACGGAAACAAGATCGAAGACGGAGACCGCTACTGGCAGCGCACCAGCCCGACGCCCAGCGAGAAGTACACAGCGCAGCCGACGTTGGCGCTCAAGGAGATCGGGGTGCGCCCCAACTGGCGAGGCACGGGAATTGCGCGTCGCATTCACGACGGGCTCCTCGCCGGTCGCGATGAGCCGTACGTGACGCTCATGGTCAACGAGGCGGTCGGTGACGGGAAGGTGCATGCCTTGTACCGATCATGGGGGTACACGAATCTTGGACACAGCCAGCCCTCACCGGCTTCTCCGCGTCTCACGGTGATGATTCGCCCGACCAGCTGACCTAATCGACACCAGCGATCGGAGGAGGCATGGGCCCAAGCGTCACGAGGCAGATTGACCTACGCCACGGAAGGCCGGCGAACAGCAGCCCTTCGCCGACTCTCCGGTATACGCAGTGATGGTCAAAGACCTGCACCCATAAGCGTTGATGGCTGACCCGGCCAGGGTGAAAATCCGCCATCTCCTTTACGTCGGAGGGTGGTTGCGCCCTACGTTGGATCTGTGCCCGTCCCCGAGCTGCTTCCAGGGACGGGCCCGGTCAACGTGGTCAAAGATCATTTTCAATGGCGGGGGCGCAACATGGCGCGCGAGAGAAACGAGCAGTTAGCGGCGCTCCTCCTGGAAGCTGGCTGGTCACGGGCGCAAGCAGCCGCCGCGTACAACCGAGTCGCCGTCGAGACGCTGAACGGCGAGGTACGAGAGAACTCCAGGGTCGGCCGCTCCCACGTGAGCATGTGGGTCGGAGGAGTCCAGCCGTCGGGAATCGCGCCAGTTATCTTGTGTCAGGCGCTGTCCCGTCGTCTGAAGCGTGAGATCACGCCACAAGAAATCGGGTTCGCAGCTTCCACCTCACCGGCGCAGGGAGCGCTGGACTGGCGCGTCGACCCGTTGATCGCGCTGAACGATCTGGGGAGTGGCGTGGACACGGACCGACGTCGGCTGCTGGTGGGCGGGGTGTACTCGGCAGGGGCCTTGATTCTGCCGGACGAGTCCTGGTGGGAAAGGATGGCCCGGCCGCCGGCCGACGAGCCGCCCGCAGGTAAACGCGTTGGCCGTGGAGACGTCGAGACCGTACGGGAACTGACCCAGGCGTTCTCACGCATGGACCAGCGGCGCGGAGGCGGCCACGGCCGACGAGCCGTCGACGTGTATCTGAGACACGAAGCTCACGACTTCCTCCGCGGCCGGTTCACCAACGACAACATCCGGCGCGAGATGTTTTCCGCCACCGCCGAACTCGCCTACGTATCCGGCTGGATGGCTTTCGACTCCGGCGAGCACGCGGTCGCGCTCCAGCGCTTCAACACCGCGGTGAAGCTGGCCGCCCGATCCGGTGACGCTCCCCTGAGCGGACACATCCTGCGTGCCATGGCGCACCAAGCGCTCGATATGGGCTTCCGCCGCGAAGCCCTCCAGATCGCGAAGGCGTCGATTCACGGCGAACGGTACACAGCCGCCACCCCCCGGGAACAAGCGCTCCTCGGCGTGGTGCACGCACGCGCCCTCGCCGCGAACGACCATAAGCACGATGCCGCACGGGCCCTGGTCCGCGCCGAGGACGACCTGTCGAAGGCACACGACGGGATCAGGGAGCCGGACCGAACGTTCTTCTTCGGCGAGGCGTCCCTGGCACACGAGACCGCATGCACTTTGCGGGACCTCGGTGATCATCAGCGGGCGGTCAAGGAGTTCCGGCGTTCCGTACGAACGCGAGGGGCTGCCTTTCGCCGTACGCACGCGGTCACCCTCGGATATTGGGGTGCCACCCAGATCGCCCAAGGCGGCGTAGAGGAAGCGTGCGCGACGTGGGGCGACCTCCTGGACGCGATGGAGGGCGGAATCTACTCCGGTCGAGCCCGGCAGGCGGTCGTGGACATGAGGGGCCTGCTGTCGCCCTACCGCAGACGCGGCATTCCCGCCGTCGGTTCCCTCGACGCACGCGCAGCCTCCTACCTGTCACAAGTAGATTGATCACCCGCGCTGTTGAGGACAACTGGAAGGGTTCGGACATGGCTCTGGAGATCAAGCCGATCGGGGAAGTCATCCTGGGGCGAACCGAGGTCGCCGATGACTACTGGGGCGGCATCGAGTCAGTGATCAGCCTCGATGCGAAGGAGTTCCCCGCCGACTCCGTGCAGGGGCTGGAGGACTTCTCCCACCTGGTAGTCCTCTGGCACTTCAACCAGGCTTCACCCTCGGACGTCGAGTACCACGCCCGGAGCCCGCGGGGGAATTCTCAGTGGCCGGAGACGGGCACCTTCGCGCACCGAAACCACCGGCGGCCCAACCAGCTCGCGCAGAGCTTCCCGCGACTGCTCAAGGTTGACGGCCTCCAGCTGCACGTGCTCGACCTGGATGCCGTGGTCGGCACGAAAATCTACGACCTCTCGCCGTACTTCGAGGAGATGGGGCCACGCGGCGCCGTCCACGAGCCTGCGTGGCCCGGCGAGATGCTGATGGATTACTGGGCTGAGAAGAGCTAACCGCTCTTCGGCGCCGCGCGTATTCAGGGCTTAGTCGGCGATGCTTCCGGGAATCGTGCTGCCTCGTCCTTGGAGTCGCTGGAGGGCGACCTGTACTGATCAGGGCCAGGCGGCACGGACGAACCGTGCTTCTGACGGAGGACGACTTCCACGGCTTCGCTCTTCAACGGTGCGCCGGCCTTCCGGCGGGCGCTCCGGTACGTCAGCGCCCAGCCGCTTTCGTAGGCGAGTTCACCCTCTTCGTCGGTGTCCACCCGCCACCACAACCAGCCGATCGGTGACTCTCTTTCAGGGGTTCTCGGCGGCGCGAAGGCTCGCACCTGCACGCCTTCGAGAGATCGACCAAACGCCTCCACGGATATCTTGACGCCCGGGAGCGCCATCAAATCCCGACGTGTGGACTCCTGTTGCTCCTGACGGATTCCCCTAGCCACGTGCCACAACCAGCACGCCACGGCTGCTGTTCCCGACGCTATGACTACGTTCCAAACGTCCATCTCGCCCTCCCGCTGTGCCTCTCACTGAAGCGGTGAGTCTGCCACCGTACGAAGCTCACCGAGCGGAAAGTCGAGATCGTCGGCCGTAACCTCCCTGGCCGAGCGCGGGCCGCCGTGTGCTGCGGGCGGCGGCCTGGCGGCGGGGCACCGCAGGCAGGCCGCGCGAGGTGTAACAGATTTCGCGATCCGACGTAAGGGGTCGTGAGGGCTTGGCCCTCTGCCACCTACCAAGGAGATGCCCCTCCGTGAGTACCACCTTCGCCATGCCCGCGGCCGTGCTCCCAGCCGTCGCCGCATTCGCCCGCGGCGGCGATCACATCGACCCTGAAGTCTTGGACATCCACCTGGTCGAAGTCGCTGACAAGGCGTCCTGCTCCCTCTTGCGCGACCGCTTCCGTCAGGACTTCCCGCTCGCCGCGTACCACGAGCTGCTGTCCACCGTGGCGGCGCTACGCGCGGTCCTTGGGTTCACCCCCACGCCCACCGGGCGGGAGGTGATGGACTGGCAGGACCGGCAGCGCACCGTCTACGCGGACGCCGTACGGGGCCCAAAGGCGCAGTACCCCGTGTACTTCGCGGACGGCCCGTACCGGGGTGTGGAGATGACGTTCGACGGGCCCGCGGAGGCGTACCCGAGTGCAGACGATCCCCTTGGGCACCTCGCTGACGGATGGATCGCTGGGCCGCCCGCCTTCCTCCCGCTGCCCATCGCGTGGGGCGACAGCGCATCGGCTCTCGGCTCTGTCCGGTACAAGCGCGGCTACGCCCCGGACTCCGAGGGCCGGTGGCCGTTCCGTCTGAGAACTGACGACCAGGCTCCGCCGGAGGGCGCCCGCCCGTCCATCACCGTGCCGGCCGTGGAGGAAAGCTGATGTTCACCACGTTCGCCGACTGGGCAGCCGAAGCCGCCGTCGCCCCGTACGAGGAGCCGGTCTACATCCGCCTCCAGCCCAAGGCCGCCGAGGACCTGGCACTCGCGGCCGGGTTCCCGATCTACCCGCCGCCGCTGCCGGATACCGCGGTCAAGGTCCGCACCGAGGTGCCCTGCCCGGCCTGCGGCCAAGGGAGCATCGCGCGGACCTGGCGCGTGGAGAGGCGTGTGCTGCTCGCCGGGGCCGGATGCCGGAGAAGGCACGTCTTCGTGATGGCGCCGCCGCTGCCGATCTTGCGGAAGGAAAACGAGGCGTGACCGCGCTGGCGATCGAGACTACGGGCCCCGTGTGGGCCGGGCGGCTGATCGTGCGCGCCGCGGGCCGTCTGGCGCTGCACGTCGCAGTCGAGGACGTCGCCGCGCCTGCCGCGACGATGTTCACCATCCCGCTGGAGTGCCGGCCGGCCGTCGAGTCGGCGCCGGGCGTCCGGCCCTGGAACGGCCCGGTCGACGAGGAACGGCTGTGCACGGCTTGTCTGCGGGTGTTGCGCGGCGAGCCCGCCCCCCTCCGGCCGCTGCCCGGCAGTGCGGCCGGGGCGGCGCCGGAGCCGCCCGCAGAACAGGGCGGACGCCGCCTCTGGGCTGTCCCGGCCCCTCCCACGTACACCGTGCCGAATCTGCCGGCCGAGTACGGCGGGCGCCCGATTCGATGGTCGGAGTGGGTGGAAGCGCCGAAGCTCTCACACCACCCGTCAGCATGCGACTGGTGCGGGGACGCCGGGCCGTACGTGATGATGGGCGGTCGTCAGGGCAACCCGCTGGCGAAGGACAACCCGCTGCGCTGGTTCGTCGCCTACCGCTGCTCGTACTGCCAGGAGATGCGCGTGTACGAGCAGCGAGGATCGGCCGACCTGGCGCTGATCGCACACTTCAAGCCCAAATCCCCGCAGGGAGCCCGTACATGAGCACCAGCACCGAGCCGTCCGCGAAGCTGCTGAAGCAGATCGCACTGATCGCGTGCGGCCGACGCGAGAACAAGGCGCACTCGTGTGGGGCGTGCGCCAGCAAGGCTCCGGCCCTGCTGCGTATCGCCTCCACGGGCGCCTTGAACGCCCTCGCGGCAGCCATCTGCGGTGCTCAGCACAGCACGTGTCAGGACTGCCGTCACAAAGCCAGGACGATCATCGACGAGACGATGGAGACGCCGTGTACCGCATGAAGGGTGAGATCGGTCCGCAGTCGTTGCGAACCCGCTTCATGGGGGAGCTTCTGCCGCTGGAAGGCTGGCTCAGCATCGAACTCCACTGTCATCTTGACGGGGTCGGTCCCTCCGAGCGGCACCCCGACTTGGCGCAGGTCCTCGTGTCGATTCCCCCGCCCGAAGGGCTCGGATGTGCGGACGAGCGGGTGGAAGCGCTCGCCGACTACATCAGCCGCACCATGGAGCTGGGCGCCGGCATCGAGGAGACGGAGCGCGAGTACCCGGCGAAGGCCGCCGCGTACCAGCACCTCGCCGAGGTCTTGGTGCCGTGGCTGGTGGCCGCCCCGAAGCGGGAGCTGAAGGAAGCGTGGGACCGAGGGTACGAGGCGGCATCAGCACGGCTCAGCACCACATGAATCAGCCCCTCGCGCTACAGTGATCATCTAACTGAATACGGGCCCAGGGCCCACCTCCTTGGCGGAGAGCAACCGCCGAAGACCCGAACCGAAAGGCCACCGCGATGTTCTCGCGTACCCTCCTTGTCGCCTTCCGCAGGTGACGTGACGTGCCCCGACCAGGGGATTCGCTTCACCTCGTCACGTCACCTCCGCGGAAGGCCCCTCGATGAAAGACATGCGACTGCGTCGCGCCGCCGCCACGGTGGCGCACGCGTCCCTCGCCGTGTGCCGCTTCTGCGGGCGTCTCCGCTACGAACTGGCGCCGACCGCGGCGACGTTCAGCCTGACCGCGATGTCGTGGTGGCACCACGCCACCGGACTCGGGTGGACCGAACACACCGGCTACGGCATGGCGGCTGCGGCCACGGGCCTGCTGTGCGCCAAGGGCCTGGAACACAAGAACACGAAGGCCGCAGCCGTCGGGCTCGGCGGCGCCGTGATGTCCGCTGACGCCTGGATCGGCGCCGCGCTCGGCCCCTCCGTACCCTCCTTGATCGCGACCGGCGCCACGACCATCGGCGCCTACCTGATGTACGTGCCGTGGCTCGTGAAGGCTCGGCACGACCGCATGAACCTTCAGGTCAAGGCCGCGAAGAACGGCCTCCTGCCGGACTCCATGGGTATCAACATCGGCGCGCCCGGCGTCACCGGCGACACCGAGGAGGAGACCGGACTGCGGCGCGCCCTGGTCGCGCTCGGCGTGCCCGCCATGGACGTCTCCAAGATCGTGTTCACCGACACGGGATGGCACGCGATGGTGTCGCTCCCGGCGGGCAAGCAGACGTCCGCCGAGGCAGTCATAGCCAAGCGGCAGCAGCTTGAAGCGAACCTTGCCCTCCCCGGCAAGCTGCGCCTTGCTGTCGGCCCGCAGGCCAACCAGCTCATCGTCCGCATGCAGACGAACGACCCGCTGGAGCGGCCCGTCGTGTGGCCGGGCCCGGGGATCACGTCCATCGAGCAGCCGATGCCCCTCGGCGTCTACCCCGACGGGTCGGAGATCCTGCTCGACCTGGTGGCCGGGCACGTCCTCCTCGCGGGCGGTACCGACATGGGTAAGTCCGGTGCCGTCAACGTGATCATCGGCAACCTCGCCGCCTGCGCGGACGCCCAGATCCTCGGCATCGACATGAAGCCGGGCGCCCTCGAACTGGGGCCGTGGCGGCGGAACATGCTGGCACTCGCCGACGACCCGGACCTTGCCCGGCAGGTCCTGATGATGGTGAAGGCGGAGATGATCCGCCGCGGCAAGTTCTTGTCGACGCTCCGCGGCCCGAACGGTGAGCCCGTACGGAAGTGGACCAGCGAGCACGGCCCGTACTGGGTGCTCATCATCGACGAGCTGGCCGAACTGCTGCGGCAGGCCCCCGACGTCGCTGCGGAACTGGTGACCATCAACCAGGTCGCCCGCGCCATGGGCATCCGCGTCATCGCGGCAACGCAGTCCCCCTCGGAGAAAGCGTTCGGGGGACAGGGCACGGACGCCCGGCAGCAGTACAGCACCCGCATCGGCCTGCCGGTTTTCGAGTCGACTCCCATCAACATGATCTACGGGGCTGGGGCGTACGGTGCCGGCTGGCGGCTGGACTGGCTTGACCTGCCGGGCAAGGTCATGGTCGCGTCGAAGCGGTACAAGGAACCGAACGAGGGCCGGTGTTATTGGGTCAGCGACGCGCAGATCGTCGCGACGTCCATGCGGCACGCGACCGCCGACGAGCCGGTACCCGAGACGGCCGACGAACCCGAGCCCGAGCACGAACCGACCCCTCCCGACGGCGGTATTCCCGGCGGGGGACGGCCGCACCTCCGAGCCGTACCGACCTTCCCCGACGGCAGCCGTATCCCGGACAACCGTCTGGGGTTCTGGGAGGCCCTGCAGAAAGCCGGGCCGAAGGGCCTGACGCTCCCGGAAGCCGTCGCCCAGGGCCTGGCAGGGCACCGCACCTCTGTTCAGGGCCCGTTCTCGCAGTGGGTCACGAAGGGCTGGGTCGACGACTCCGGCACCCGGGACCGCGCGAAGGTCTACGTCCTCACCGCCTCCGAGCACACCCCCTCGGCCACCGTGCCGTCCATGACGAAGGAGAACGCCGTTGCCCGGTAAGCCCGTCTACCCGACGAACGTCTACCCGTATGAGCAGATGGCACAGCACCTGCCCGCCGAGCAGTACCACGGCGCTTTGTCGGCGAACTGCCAGTGCGGGCACAGCCCCAGCCAGCCCGTGCAGCAGATCGTCGTGAAGGAAGCGGACCGGTGGGGCCGCTACCTGGCGATCGGGTTCGCCGCGGCCACGACCGCGGTGATGCTCCTCGTCGGCCTGGTGGTGGCGCTGATTGCCGCAGGAGCGTGCGCCTTGTGTATAGCGGTCGCAGCGCGGGCCTTGAAGGGCTTGTTCGGCAACGGGGGAAAGAAGTAGACGGAGGGGCCCTGGGAGGGGCCCCTCCGTCGTTGCCGGTCTGATGAGGCGCGGCATCGGCGACGCCGCCCTCACGCAGTCGGCCTCTTGTACCCGGTGAGCAGCACGGACAGAGCTGACTCCTCGTCGGCTGCCGTGGCATGATCCACTCCCATGGGGAGAACCAGGTGGAGACGGGTTGCGGCAGGCATACTGCTCACGGCAGCGGTGATGGGGACGAGCGCTTGCGGAGGCGAGGCGGAGGCGCGGAAGACGGCGCCGACGACACCAGCCGCACCAAGCGTCACAGCGGCGACGAAGACGTTTCAGGATGCCGTCACCAACTTCGATGTCACTGACGGGTGTCCACGGGCAGCGGGCGAGTGCTGGGACAAGATGCAGGCCGTCGCCGACCCCGCGCGGACGCTCCGGAAAGCGATGAACGTCGACAAGGCAGTCGGTCCGGAGTTCTGGACGCAGGCGTACGTGCTCCTCGACAAGATGGAGAAGGGGATGGCCGTCGGATCGGACAAGATCACCAACCGGCCCGACGTTCTCGGATCGGCGCACGACCTGTCCGATTGGCTCAGTGAACACCCCATCCAGTAGGTGCCCTCACGCTGAGGGCACCCTCTCCTGAAGTCGCTGCCGCGCCGCTATGCAGCGGCTTCAGGATGCGCTCTGGCCGCTGGCGCAGGCGGCGCAACCCACTCCGCTGCTGGCCAAGTCGGCACAGACCACGCAGTCCTGCTCGCCTCCGCTGGCAGAACGGCGGCCCTTGAGATCAAGCCCGCACAGGGCCCAGTCCGGTGTGCAGCAGTAATCGTGGACGATCCCCTCGTTCACCCGGGGCGCCGTAGCGGAAGTTTCGGCAGCTGGGAGTTCGCCGCGGACGCGCGCGACGACGGTTCGGGTGGCCTGCTCAAGGGCTGCGAGGAACATGTCCGTCATGGACGGAGGGTAGCGCGACGGGCGCGACGGAGGACTCGAAATCAGCCCGATGCGCACGTCAGTAAGGCATGTGGTCCGGGATGTCCGACAGCGGGATCGCGTGACCGTGCGGGAACGGCGGTTCCGTGGAGAAGGGGGACGGGCCGCCTGCCGTCGGTGCGGCGTCGGTCAGGGGAGCACGTTCCTCACAGCCGCACACGTTGCTGTGGTGGTCCCAGCACAGCGGCTCGGAGTCCGGCTCCGAATACTCCTGTACACGCTCGGAGAATCCGTTGCAGTCCTCGCCCTGAATCGGCTCGATGCCCACGAGAGCAGTCCCTTCTTCGCCGACGCCGTTCGTAACCTCGCCGAATCTACGCCTCTGGGGCGTCAGTTGAGGAGACCACGGCGGCGCGGCTGGTGCAGGGGTTCCGGCTCGTACAGGGCGAGGAGCAGTGCCTCCGCCCGGTCGGGGCTTTTCATCCCGCGCGCCTTCATCGACTTCTTCGATTCGATCTGGGTGTAACCGCTGGTCGTTGAGAGGAGTTTGGGTGTCGAGAGCTGCGCGGCAGTCTTCTTGTCGACGTGGAAGCGCAGGCGCCCCCGTCCGGTGGAGGGGTCCGGCTGGAGGAGGCTACGGGTCGCCAGCCACATCTCGTCGCGCTTGCGCCACGGCCGCATGATCGCGCCGGGATCGTCCTGGCCCGGGGACTCCGACACCATGACGCCGACGATCTGGGCGCGGTGCCGGCCGGTCTCGGCCCAGCGCTGCAGCATGGACACCACACCGTGGCCGATGCCGTTCTGGTCGACCTTGACCCGTACCGGATGCGGGGAGTTGAGGGCGTCGGCGAGTCGTTGCGCGGCGTGGATCTCCTCCAGAACCGTCTCCGCGACCGTGACCTGGTTGTCGTTGGCGGAGCCAGAGGAGCCGTGCCGGAACTCGACCGCGTCACCGACGGAGCGGACGACCGTGAATTCGTCGCCACCGTCCGCGGCAACGTCCACGCCGAGTCGGACCCAGGCCCCTTCACGGACGGTGTGCTCCGCCGTCTCGCCGTCCAGGCCCAGATCGCACAACCGGTGCCAGCCGTCCCCCGTGGGGTCCTCGTACGCCATCGCGGCCTCGACCCAGCTCGGCGGTACGACCACGCCGCCGCCGCCCTTCGGGAACTTCGCGAACACCTTGGCCACGACGTACGGGTGATCCGGCCCGTACGACCTGATGGTGCGGTCCACCCAGTCCTGGTCCGGCATGTGACGGGCAAGGGTGTGGATATCGCCGGTGGTCTCGGGACAGTCCGTGCAGTACGGCACGCGCTCGCCCGTGATCGCCGGGGAGTCCAGCGAGGAGATCGGGATGGTGACGGTCGTCGGCTCGCTCGGGTCGTCGCCCTCGATGCACAACTCCTCGAACCACGAGGCCGGGTCGTCCATCGCCGGGTTGCCGATGGCGAGCATCGCCGCGTGGCCGCCGGTCAGCAGGTTGTTCGTGCCCGCGCCGATCGTCGGGGCGATACCGCCCGCTTCGTCGACGATGAGCAGGATGTGGGCCATGTGGATGCCCTGCATCGCGGCTTCGTCGTTGGCGGGCGCCGAGAAGCCGTACGCCGCGACGAACTCGTGCCCCTGCGGCGTGGGCATCTTGTACTGGACGGTGTCGCAGTACCCCGGCAGGCCGGCGCGCGGCACGACCTTGCGGATATGGGGCCAGAGCTGCCGCTGCACCTGCCGGAATCGCGTTGCGGTGGTGATGCACAGGGCGGTGCCGACCGGGTGCACGTTGGTGAACCACACCGCGGCGCGCGCCGCCAAGTGCGTCTTGCCGACACCGAATCCAGCGGGGACGACCGTTCTCGTGTGATCAACGATCGCGTCCAGGACGGCGCGCTGCTTGCTCCACAGCGACTCTCCCAGGACGTCTTCCACGAAGCCGCTGGGGCTGTCCCTCCACAGCCCGTACAGGGAGCCAGTGGCCCGTTCGACCTCCGTCATGATCACGGCTCGCTCGCGGGCCGCGAAGTGGTCCTTGAAGGCGTTGCGGCGCTCGGTGGGAGGAAGCCGCAACAGGAGGTCGGCGACGTTGGCCGCATCGCGGGAGATGACGCCCGGACGGGCGTGCTGCAGCGTGGATGCCGGTGGTGCCACGCGGGTGCGTGTCGGCTGGTCAGGCTGCGTGCGGGGCATGGGCGGGACGGTGCCGTGCTGACGTGCTTTGTGTCGCGGTCTGACCGGGGGCCCATGCCCAGACACCCGGCCAGACCGCGGGTTCCGGCGCAGCGCGGTCAGGCTTGACCTGCACGAGTACCGCGTGCGCCGGAAGACTTGCGCAAGGTCCCGCGGCTTGGGGGGAGGGGGACCGCAGGACCTTGGCACC
This sequence comes from Streptomyces sp. NPDC058663, assembly GCF_042716745.1. Classification (NCBI taxonomy): domain Bacteria; kingdom Bacillati; phylum Actinomycetota; class Actinomycetes; order Kitasatosporales; family Streptomycetaceae; genus Streptomyces; species Streptomyces sp. NPDC058663. The sequence goes on along the minus strand of NZ_JBHXRV010000021.1, from coordinate 35,896 downwards.
TATAGGTACGTCAGGGCGCCGAATTTGTTACACCACGGCGGAGGGTGGCTTGGACTCGTGGAGGCGAAGGGCGGCAACCGTGAGGAGCGCCTTCTGCTCGTCGTTCGCGCGGCGTACCGCTTCGAGGACGATGTGCGCCTCGGCAACGGCGATGGCGCGCGAGTCCTCGGTGAGCCGGTACCAGGGCGTGGCTTCGGTACCGCCCTCGACCAGGATCTCGCGGCGGGTCTCGTAGAAGTGGCGGGCCAGGGCCACGACGGGGGGCATGGTCATCATGCTGGGAAGAACGCCGCCCGCCGGAATCTGTGACAGGACCATGCGCTGCGCCCTGGCCGTCAACAGCTACTTCCCGGCGGCGGCCTGCTCGTCTGCGGCCGTGACGGTGGCAGGCTTCCCGTCCTGGAGCTGCTGCAGACGCTTCAGCGTTGCGGACAGCATGGCCTGCGCTCCCGCCGGGTCGGCTCCGGTGACGCCATCGAGCTTGATCCGGATGTTGGCCCGGCCCGAGCGGCTGAACGCGTGGACGTAGTCCTCGCTGACCCCGGGATTGAGGACGATCGTGCCCTCGTCACCCACTGGCGGCTTCGTGGGCTGCTCCTTGCTCGTCTCGGTGCCCTTCCACTCCGTGTACGCGTTGTGGGCGTTCTCGACTGTGTCGAAGAGGCAGATGTGCACGGAAGCCATGTGCTTCGTGGACCCGTTGTATTCGTAATCGGCGTCACCGCCCCGAACCCACCCCTTCGGCGAGGAGTCGTTCTCGCTGGAGTTGCAGTAGGTGCCCTCCTTCACGATCGACTTGTCATCGTGGAGGGTCCACCCGGGAAGCACTTCGCCGTCGCCCAGGAGCGCCTTGGTGAGATCCGCCTGGGGAAGATCCTGCGTGATCGGCTTCGCGGCGGGGGCGGCAACCGGCTTGTCGCCGCCCGACTCTCCGGAGACGGGACTGGACTGGTTACTGCCGGAGGAGCAGGCGGCGAGCGAGAGCATCCCAACAAGGGCGGCGGCAATGGCGATGCGTACACGAGACATGGGCGCAGCCTAGCCATCCATGATCACGAACCGGCATCCCTCGATGCCACCAGGGGCCCTTGGCAAGGACCCCGACGGTGCCTGAGCGATAGCGAGGGCACCGTAACTACTTAATGATCTGACTTGATGTTCTTACTAAAGGGGCCTGATCTGCCGGGACCCGGTCCGCCGGAACCCGGCCTACCGGAAGCCGGATTCACCGGCACCGGATTCTCAGGCCCCGGACGGTCGCGTATACCGGCGCCTGAAAAACCGGCCCCGGTGAGCCGGGGCCGGCGGATGCGTGCGGTGGGTCAGTGGCCGCGGCGGCGCTTGGCTGCGTTCGCGACATCGCGCGCGTACTTCGCGGTGACGTCGCCCAGCTCACCGATGCGCTCGGTCGTCCACTCGTACGGCTCCTCCCTCAACGCGAGCGCGGAGGTCTGCAGGAACGGCATCGCGGCCTTCCTACGTTCCGTCGCCTCCGACACCGTGGCCGAGAGGGACGGCAGCCGGTCGGCGGCGTCGGCGAGCTGCGGGACACCGGCCTTCTCCGCAGCCTTGCGGCGCTCCTCCCCGGTCATGCGCTCGTCGTCCTCGGTGGTGAGGGAAGCCTTCTTCTTGTCCCCGTGCAGGGCCGCGCGCCGCATCTCGACGTACGCGTTGGCGGTGATGCCCAGGACGTTCGCCAGGCCGCGGACACCGTCGTAGAACCACAAGGACATGGCGGCCTGGTTGCGCTCCTCGGCGTGCGCAGCGATTTCGAGGTCGGCCTGCTGCACGATCTCGCAGGCCCGCTTGAACCGGTCGTCGGGCCGGGCGATGGCGCCGAGCTCATCCTTGACCTGGCGCCGCGCCTCCTTGCGGATCTGCTGGTGGTCGGGGGTGTCGAGGTGGTGATGCACAGCGGGCATGCTGGCCTCCGGCGGGTGGCGGCACACCGTACGGGTGCCGGGCGAAGGCTGGGGCAACCCCAGGCCGAGCGAACCCCGAAATAGTACAGCGCGGGGCGTGGCGTGTCATGGTGAACGCCGCGCACCCCTTCTGACCAGGGCAAACCCGAACCGTCCGAGCAGGACGACACGGCCCTCGACGTCGCCCTCGGCACCTGGATCGCGGCCCGGACAACCGGTCAGAGCAATCCGGCCGACCGCAGTGCCCGGGACCACGGTGCGGCGCAGCACGCCGAGCCCGACCAGCCGCGTCACCACGGCCACCAGCGGCGCCGCGGGAGCGGCTGAAAGTCCTCGCTCGCCTTCTCCCACGGGTCGACCTTGCGGGCCTTGTACTCGGCGCGGGAACACAGGCTGAACACCGCCCAGGTGCGACGACCGAGCGTGAGGGCGGGACCGCCGATGCGGTGCGGTCGCCCCACACTGCTGCTGTAGGTGTAGCCGATCGCGAACCAGATGCCGGGCGTCGCCGTGGTCCAGGTGCCGGCCGTCCACCGCCCGAAGTCGACGAACCCGTCAGCAGTGCGCTTCATCGGGCAGCCCCTGCCGACATGGTGCGCGCACCGTCCGCGGTGAGCCGGTACGAGCGCCCGTCGGCGTAGCGGACCTCGACCTCGTCGGGGAGCTGCGGGCGGCGCACCTTCCACCCGCTGCGGTAGCTCTCCCTGGGGTTGTCCTCGAACCAGCCGTTGCACACGGTGCAGACGAGCAGCAGGTTGTTCGCCTGGTTGATCCACGGCTCCCTGGCGCCCCCCATGCCACGGTTGATCCGGTGGTGGATCGTCAACCCGTGCACGGAGTCGCAGCGAGCGCAGCGCCCGCCGTCGCGCTGGTAGACGATCTCGCGGACCGTGTCCGTGGGGCCGGTGCGTCGTCGTCGGACCACGATCGCAACTCCGTCCTGCCCCGCCGCCCGGCCGCGAGTGCGGACGTGAAGGGGAGCGGCGGGGCGAGTGACGGGCAGAGTGAACGGCGGACGTGCTTAACGTCCTCTCCTGGATCTGTCCGCTGGCCCTGGTGGGGCACCGCCGGTCAGGCGGGAGTGCGTTCTTCGGCGAGCGCGCGTTCGATGCCGTCGAGGATGGCCACGAGGTCGTCGACCTTCAGGTACGCGAGGCTGAAGCTCGCGGTGTTGTCGGTGCCGATGTCGATCTCGTACTCCGCGTACGTCAGCTCGTCCTCGTAGTGGTAGGCGCCGGGTACCGCCGCTGCGAACCCTCCGTTGCCCTCGTCGAACCAGTCCGGCCCGAAGCACTCGTTCAGCGCCGCCCCCAGGGCAGCCTTGGGCACGCCGTCGAAGTCCGCCGTCGCACGCCCGTGGTCGTCCAGGCAGACCTTCCCCGATCCTTCTCCCGGGGTTTCCCAGCGGAGGGTGGGGCCGAAGCACTGGCACCGCGTGTTGGTGGGATCGAGCGCAGGGAACGCCGCAGTGAACGCCTCCTGGGCGGCACGCTCGTGGACGGACCAAGCGGTACGCCAGTCGTGGAGGGCCCGGGTGACAGGTGGCTGCATGGGTGCGGTGCTCCCTTCCGCCCGCGGCACGGGGCCGCCAGGGGAGGGGCCACGAAAAGGGGCGCGGCGCGGGCGAGCCAGCACAGTGCTGCACCCGGAAGGCTTGCGTCCGCTCCAAAGGCGGAGCGCAGGAGCATCACATCGGACCGCACCCGCGAACTGCTCACGAGGTCCTTGGGGCAGACGGCTAGCTCGGCGGGGGCCTGACACCGCGTTCACCGACACCCCACCCGTAATCGTGCGCCGCTGCGCCCCGCCACTCGATCCACGGTCCGTCCGCAGCGACGACGTCTTCGGCGTCCTCCACGCCGGCGAGACGGAGCAGCTCCGCTACGTCGCCGTCCGAATAGGCCACGCCGAGGATCACCCCGGCCGCGGTGACCCTTCGGCCACCGACGCCGCGGACCGCGTGCACGGTGATCGGTGATCCGGACATGTTCCCACCGTGCCCCCAGCCCGGCTCGGACGCATCCAGAGAGCGCTTCACCAGGGACCGTACCGGGCGCGAAAACCTCAGCAGGCACATCACGCTTCGATGCGGCGTTCGCTGCCCCGCGAGAGGTGGTCGTGCCGTGTGCCGGGCCCTGCCGCTGCGTGCTTGGGGACCTGCGACGTGCGGGTTTGGCCGCGGCGCGCTGACTGTCAGTGGCGGGGCCTAGGGTCAACGCCGTGACGAGCAGGCGGGGTTGGGTTCATGAGCCGGGAGAGTGCCGGGTATGCGAGAAGTTGGTCTACGAAGACGACCGGCCCCCTCGCCGGGACCTGTGCCTCAAATGTTGGCCGCCCTTCTTGCAGGCGCGGCGCTTCGGGCTGTCCGTAGCGCGCGTCAACGCGATTCTGAGAGTCCAGAACGACTACTGCCCCCTCTGCGATGACGGCCCCGGGGACAGTGCGGCGGACGGGCCCATCTGGTGGCAGGTCGACCATGATCATGCCTGCTGCACGGGGTGCCCGCGTTGCGTGCGCGGCCTTCTGTGCAGGCCCTGCAACACGGACCTGGGCCGCTACGAGAAGCGTCTCCGGCAAGGTCGTCTGCGCTGGCCCGTGCCGAAGGTCGACGCCTACCTCGCAACTCCCCCGGCGCGAAGCGCCCAGGCGCGTAAGCCCCACGCCGACGATCTCGGATGGGCCCGAGTCCGGTACACGGCCCTCTCGTTCAAAACCCTCACCTGGAAACCCCCGCAGGCGGACACCCACTAGGCGCGGCAGGTCGTGTCTCCGCTCGACGAAACGGGCAGTGCGTAGTCGGCGTGTACGCCCAGGCCACCGGCGGCTACAGGGGAAAGTGTCGGATGTGCTGACACCGCCGATCGAGCCCATGCTGGCTCGCTCCAGCCCAACCCTGCCCCCGGCGGGAAGCGTCCAGGACCCGATCTGGCAGCAGAAAGTGGACGGCTACCGCACCATCGCGTACATCCGCTCGGGCACCTTGCATCTCCAGTCCAGGCGCGGGGCGGACCTTACTCCCTCCTTCCCGGACCTTGTGACGGCTGCTGCTCAGGTGGAGGAGGACCTGGTCCTCGACGGGGAACTGGTGGTCTTCCAGAACGGGCGTCTCGACTTCTCCGCGCTGCAACAGCGCGCCCGACTCACCAGGGCCCGAGCGATCACGGCGGCACAGCGGGCGCCGGCCCACTTGATGGCGTTCGACTTGCTGGAGCACGCGGGCCGGGAAATGCTCACGCTCCCCTGCCGCGAACGTCTGGATGCGTTGGAGAACCTGTTCGCCCGTGGGGTCCTCTCTTCACCATGGGAGCTTGTCGCGTCGACGTCCGAGCGGACTGTGGCCCAAGGGTGGATGGACCCGGACTGGGGACGAGTCGGAATCGAAGGTGTCGTCCTGCGGTCCGGGAAACGCCCCTACCGGCCTGGAGAGCGCGAGCTGATCAAGGTCCGCACCTACGAGACTGCTGAAGCCGTCATCGGAGGCGTCACAGGGCCGCTGCACGCACCCACCACGCTTCTCCTCGGGCGCTACGCCTCAGACGGCCGCCTGCGCCTCATTGCCCGCACCACCCCTTTGACGGCCGCAGACCGGCGCGAGATCGCCGCGCAGATCACCCCCGCTGGCCCGGAGCATCCCTGGCGTGGAAGCCACTTCAGCTCAGGGTGGGGCACTCGCGGCGAACTCGCTTTCGAGCCCGTGCAGCCGGACACCATTGCCGAGTTCCGCACCGACACGGCAGTCGACGACGGCAGACATCGCCACCCCGTTCGGTTCCTGCGCCTCCGCATGGACCTCGCCCCCGCAGACCTGGCATGAGGCGAGCGAGGCGCACCCCCAGAACTCCCCTGATGCACGAACGCGTGTTTGAGGTCCGGGGCTGAAGCCCGCTCGGGGTGGCGCGGTGGGACTCGTCTGCGCCACGATGACGCGATGCACGAAGAACCGCTGGACGAGTGGGCGCGGCGGCGCGAGGAGCGCCTGAACGCACGGAATGGGGAGCTGCGGGCGGTGCCGCTCACGCAGGGCCCGAACCGAGCGCAGCACGTGGAGCCGACCGCACCCAGAGTGATCCAGGAGCGGATCGGAACGGAATGGGTGACGGTCGGCATGGTTGACGACCTGGCTGCCGCGAAGGCCCTTCTCTACCCGCCCCGGCCGGTGGCGGAGAGGCCCGCAGAGTGGGACCGCCCGGCCAAGGGCCGGGGGCGACACCGCAAGCCGTCCCCAGCTGATGAGCGGGACCGCTGAGACACTGTCAGACCGCAAGGTCGTATGCCTCTGCCCACAGATCGTCGTACCGGTACAGGCTGGTGAGGTAGTCCCGTACCAGGGGCTCCCAGTCGATTCCGTGGATCGCGGCCAGGACGAACGCGGCGACGACGGGGCAGACGACGTCTCCGGCCTGCTGGAACTGCGAAGAGCGGGAGCCCTGCCATGGGTAGCTGGCCCGGAAGGACACGAGGGTTCCGGCCTCTGCGGGGGTGAGGCGCAGCCCGTCACGTTCGCGGGCCCATGTGCGGGTCTTGCCAGTGAGGCACCACGACGGCTTGTCGGCGGAGAAGCAGTTGCCGCCCTTGGCGCGGCCGGTCGCCGGGTCGACGGGCCGGTTGCCCCTTGTGTTCATCCGCTCGCCCTCGTCCCAGCCAAGTGCGTCCGCCATCGTCGCCACCGGCATGGGTGCGGCGGGCGGTGCGATGTCGACCCACTTGTCCCGGGTCGCGATCATGAACGTCCGCTTCCGGCGCGAGGCGACGCCGAGGTCTGCGGCCTCCAGGACGGCCCAGGAAGTACGGAACCAATCGGCACACCCGAACTCGATCGAGAGGTCTTCCAGCACCCGCTCCGGCAGGTTGCTGGACTGCTCCATGGCCATCCACGCGATCGGTGCGCCCGCAGCCTGGAGACCGAGCGGCCAGATGACGACTTCGGCCATCAGGCCGATGCGCTCGTCAGTGAGTCCGTCGAGCGAGGTGCGCACATCCGCCCAACTCGCTCCGGAGCGAGGGGCGTAGCCGCTGTGGTAGCCGAACTCCTCGCACATCGGGCAGTCGTCGAGATCGGGGTACAGCTCGTCGCAGCAGACCTCATCGAGGCGGATGAATCCGGCGGCCTCACCGACGTAGGCGATCGTCTCGCACAGGATGTCCAGGTTGGCTTCCAGTAGACCGGCGAGCTTGCCCGACGGCGAGAAGGCGGGGCATGGGGGGCTGATGATGACGCCCCGCGTGCTGCGCAGTGCGGGGTTCTCGGGGTCGAGGGTGGTGATGTCGGCGCAGATGCGGACGTGACCGGCGGCGCGGGCGGTCTCGCATGCGTCCGGGTCGATGTCGACGCCGACGACGTCGAAGCGGGTGACGCCGAGGACAGTCTTGAACCCTTCGCCCCAGCCCCCCGGGCCTGCACAAAGCTCGATTACGCGCTCCGGCTCTCCTTCGACCCAGGGTAGGAGCCAGCGGCCCGGCCATGGCGCGGCGATCTCGTCGAGTTCGGCCATGACGTGGGCGGGGACCGGGGCGCCGATCGCCTTGTGGGCGAGGGCGGTGGTGACGACGCTCTGTTCAGCTGCGGTCAGCTCGGGCATCTGCTGTTCTCTTTCACTTCGGGCCTGGTCAGCGGTTGCTCTCCACCAACACCAAAAGAGTACAGCATGCGTTATGAGTGGTCTATTAGCGCAGCTCAGATGCTTGAACATGCTGTGAGCTGTTCTCAAGAGAGAACGGGCCCGGCGCTCCGGAGGGAAGCGACGGGCCCGGCAAACGGAGCAGTGACCGTCAGCGGCCGACGTCCTCCCCGTCCAGGGAGATCGCCATCGTCGACCCCTCGGTCGGATGCCGCAACGCCGACAAACCTTCCAGCGCACAGGTCAGCTCGGCGTCGTCCAAGTCGACGTGCTCACTGGGGTCCCCGAGCGCCACGGCCAGAGCTTCGGTGTACAGCTCCACACCCTTTGCGCTGTAGCTGTCGTACTCGTGGGGCCATACTTCCGCTGCGGTGAACACCGCGACCGCGTACGGGCCCGGCGCGACGGCGCGGATACGGCGGGCCGCCACGCGCCTCCACGCTGCCTCCTCCACGTCGGCAACGGCGTTCCGGATCACGGTCAGCATCTGCGGCTCCAGGGCGGCGAGCGGCGGGCGCAGCGCCTCCCGCATGGTGTCCGTGCCGAAGTCATTCTTCGTGAAGGTCATGGTCAGGTCTCCAGTTCATACGTACGAGATCGAGGGGGAGCGCCCGGCGCCGGGCGCGCCATGGTCAGTTGGTGAGGAGCGGGGCGAGGTGGACCAGGTGGTCGATGCCGACGCCGTGCAGCTCGGCGGCCACCGGCGCGGTGTCCCGGACACGGGCGACCGGATCGGCGGGCGCAGCGATGTAGCCGAACGGGCCGGTGCTCCCGCCGAAGCTGAGGCCGCCGTCGTCGAGCTGGTCGACAGCCGTGAACTGCGCGAGGTGCGCGGCCAGTCGACGGCCCAGGCGCGTCCGTACACCCCGCACGGGGAACCGGGGGGTCTGCTCGGCGGGCTCCCGCAGGAAGTACGGCAGCACCCGCTCCACAGTGGTCACGGGCCCGGTGACGGACAAGTTGCACGCCGGGTTCGAACCGACAAGGGCCGCCGCGTACCGCACGCCCCCGCTGCCCCACACCACGGCGTCGCTGTTCGGCTGGACGTCGTCGACGCGGTACGCCGTCACCCCGTGGGCGCGCACCGCAGCACCGATGACGTCGAGGTGCTGCGACCGCTGCCGGGCGGCTTCGGGACGCTGGTGGGCCTTCGCAGCGGCGGTCGCGTCGTCCAGACGCGGCAGGATCAGGCGCAGGATCTCGCGCACCACCGGCTCCGGAGCCAGCCGGTCAAGGGTGAGGTCCGGGGCGTACGGCTCCCGGTTGTCGAGCTGCCACGCGATCTCCGTACGCCAAGGGGCCCGTACGAGGATGAGCGCGCCGGGCCGTCCGGCCTGGGTGAGGCGGAAGGTGGGGCGGGTCGTCCACCACACCGTGCACGGGGCAGCCTCCCAGCCGTGTCCCTCGCGGGGCGGGAGCAGAGCCGCAACACGGTCGGCGAGTGCCGGCCCAGCGGAGGTCAGCGGGGCGGTGACAGTGGACATCAGCGGATTCCTTCGGGTCTTTCGGCGGTTGCTCTCCGCCGGTATGTGGTCATGCGGTGGGGGCTTACGTCGCGCTGCCTCGTAGGTCAGCGGGTGGGCTCGTAGCCTTGGGCCTCATCCACGAGGTCCCCCTCGATGCCGGGGCCGATCTCCTGGTCGTAGGCCATCTGGACGGCTTCGGGGTGCGTGTCGACGAGGAATTCGTACGCCCACAACGCGTCGAGGTCGGGCCGGTCAAGCTCTTCGTCGATCGCCTCCTGGTCGCCGTCCCTGAAGATGTGGGACTCCGTGACCATCAAGGTCTCGGCGTCCCAGTAGCCGATCAGCAGCACAGACATGAAGGTGCCTTTCTCAGAGTGGTGCGGGGCCGCGCGCCCGGCGCGGCCCCAGGGGCGCGGGTTACGGGATGCGGGTGACCGTGGCGGTGACGACGGCAGCTATCGCCCGTCCCCACTCGGCCATGTCCTCAGCGTCGGACGGCGGCCCCTCGGGTCGCTGCTCGGCCATGATGTAGATCGTCCGAGGCCCGCTGGCGTCGAATCCGTCCAGGTGCAAGTCGTCTTCGTGGTCGACCGCCAGGCGCAGCGACACCCGGGCGTCCCGAGTGAAGAGCAGGCCGGACGCTCCGTGCCATCCGCTTTCCGCACCCCAATCACTCCCCAGGAAGCGCCGTGCGGCGCGGGCGTAGTCGGAGAGGGGGTAGGCGTACTCGGTTCCGGGCGAGGGGTCGTACGGGTCGGGGGCGACTGTGGCGTTCACGGGGTGGGTCCGTTCATCGGGAGCCGGTATTCTCCGGCCAGTTGGGCGGGGCAGTCCTGGCGGGTGCGACCCGCCGGTACGAGGGAGTGGTGCGGGACCGCTGGGGAGGGGAACGGGTGAAGCGCTGTGCGGCGTCGCGCCGCCCCAGTGCCGGCCCGGGGCGGCGCGGCCCCGGGAACCGGCGGTCACTGGGCGTCGGCGAGCCACTTCCGGATCTCTTCGGGGTCTTCGCCGTAGCACTCGCTCGCCACGTCGTCGAAGCTGGCTTCGGGGGTGTCCAGGAGGGTGAGCACGGCGTTCACGGCAAGGCAGTCGATGTCATCGGCCATTCGTCCCCGGGTGTGCTCGGCGGCGTCGTCGACGGCCCTGTTCACGGCGGCCGATACCTCGTCGCGGGTGAACGTCCGGCCGTCCTCAACGAGGAACGGCGAGGCTTCCCCCTCCTCGTCGCTCTCCTGGTAGGCGGCGTGCTGGCAGGCCACGTCGGCCCAGACAGCGGACGGAGCGGTGAGGTAGGCCAGGGTCGCGACGCGCGGCCACGTGAACTCGTCGTCCGAGACGTCGAGTTCAGCCTCGTCGGCAGCCAGCTCGAAGCCCTCGGAGACGGCAGTCAGGACCTGGTCACGGGTGAACGTAGCTGTGCTCATGGTGCGCGGTTCCTTCGGTTCGGGTCTGTCCGGCGGTTGCTCTCCGCCGGGAGTGGACGGGCAGGGGACGGCTTGCGTCGCCCCCTGCCCGGATTGGGCTACAGGTCCGCGAAGACAGTGCGGACGCTGGCGAACAAGGCGCAGGAGAGCACCGGGGGCGGTGCAGTCCTGTGTGCACATCGGGCCGGGAAGGTCCTTCATCAGCTCCAAGGCAGCGTCAGCACCCTCCGCCGTCGGCTGCACCACACCGTTCTCCGTCAGGTACGTGACCGACCCGCGCAGCACCCGCCCGGATCGCGCCCCTACCTCCAGACGCCCCCGCGCACCGTGCGGTCCGGGCGCGGCCAGGTCGACGACATCAATGCGCTTGCCCGTCGTCCACGTGGCGTGCAGTCCCTTGGCCCGTGCTGCATCGAGGATGCGGCGCGTGTACCCAAGGACTGCGAACGGCTCTCCGTTCGCGGGGGGCACGTACTTGGTGCGCAGCTCCGCGACGCTGTCACGCCAGGTGAGGACCACGGTGTTGTGCCCCTCCATGAGGGACTTCAGCAGGGCGACGTACAAGTTCCTGTCGCCTCCCGTGGTGCGCAGCGGGATGACGTCGATCACGCGGCAGTCACCCCCCAGGAGGGTGCTCGGGTCCTCCTCGGCGGGCCCGTACCCGATGGCGTACGCAGGGCGGGGCGCGCCCGGGTGGGTCGAGTTGCCGGTCAGGTACGTGCCCAGGTCCTTCACCCACCACAGCGCCGGTACGACGTCCTCCCCGGTCTCCGCTTGGACGTAGTCGGGGCGGAGCGTGTCCACGGGGGCAGACAGGGTGTGGCGGGCGACGGCAAGAACGTCGGGCAATCGAAACATCAGGGTGGTCACGGTGGGGCTCTCTTATGGTCGCGTGAGGCCGGTTGCTCTCCGGCCCGGAGGGAAGCGGGGCGCACCCGACGGTGCGCCCCGGGGAGGGAAGGTCAGCCGTCGGTGGAGCCCTGGAAGGCGGGGCACTCGTAGCCCCAGCAGTCGCAGACCCTGGTGTCGCCCCAGGTCTGGCCCTTGCCGCACTCGCACACGGCCCACTCGCGGGCAAGGAAGCGGATGGCCGGGCTGCCGCACCTGGTGCACTTCACGTGCAGCTCGGCGGCACGCACCCGGTTGCAGGGGCGGGCGTTGTCGACCCTGACCACGCCTTCGAGCCGCTTCCACTTCGCGAGGATGGCGAGCACCGCTCGAAACCAACGCTCGGTGTCGGTGTCGGCTGCTGCTGTGTCGTTGTGGAGCCGGGCGAGTTCAGCGCGCAGGGCTGTCTCCTCGGTGGCGTGCCGCTCGCTCACGGGAAGGAGACGGGGGAGCTTCGGCAGGGGGGCGCCGGTGCCCGGCGCGGTGATGTAGTCGATCACCGTGACCGGGAGACGGCTGTCGGGGTGCAGGGTGATCAGCTCGCGGGCGTCGGACAGGCAACGCCACATCTCAAGGGCGGGGGCGTTCGAGGTGCCGTCGTAGGCGTCACACGCGGCGGCAGCGGCATCGAAGTGCGCAGCGATGAACTGGAGCGCACGCATGGTCTCCGGGGCGGCGAAGCGGTCGCGGGCGACGTTGGCGGCGGTGCGGGCGCGCGTGGATATGGCGGTCTGCATCGGGGGCGGGGTGGTGGTCATGGGGCTTTCCGTTCGGGTCTGGGCCGGTTGCTCTCCGGCCGGTGTGAGATCGCACAGGGGCGGAGAGCCCCGTGGGGTGGTTCAGGCGCGGCAGTCAGCCGTGGAAAAGGCGTCGCATCCGGGCTGGCAGGCGGAGACGGGAACCCCGTTGATCAGATGGCGGACGTTGTTGGTGCCCTTGGCCCCGTAGGGCCGTCCGTCGTTGCCCCTGATCAGTTCGGTGCGGAGCACCTTGCCGCTCTTCCGGCCGACGGTGATGGAGCCGAACGTGCCGTGCGGTCCTTCGGCGTTGAGGATGATGCGGCGGGCGTTGCCGTACGGCGGCGCCCAGGTGGGGCGCAGCCCCTTGGCCTCCGCGAGACGGATGATGCCCACGGTGTAGGGGGTGAGGCCGGTGAGGTCGATGGACTTCTCTGCCGCACCGGGGATGGGCTCAGGGGAGGGCGGGACGTTGCTCATGAGGGCGTGACTCCAGGGGTGTGGGGCCGGGGCGCGAAGGATGCGCCCCGGCGGGGGGTTGTGTCGTCAGGCGGCGGCGAGCGCGGCGCGGATGACCTTGTACTCCGGCTTGCGCGGCTTGTAGTTCGCGGCGATCTGCGCGACCTGCTCGGCGGTGTAGCGGTACACGGTGACGACGCGGCGGGCGCGGCCGTTGAGGGTGCGGCGGATGCGGGAGGCGCGGCCCCGGATGCCCGCCTTGCGGGCCTGAGTGCGCAGGGCGTCCGCCGCGCCCTTCACCACGTCGAGCGGTGCGCCGGTCGCGATGATGTGGGTGACCAGTGAGCGGGGGCCGGTGCGGACGCGGCGGGCGGCGGTGGCGGCGGCGCGACGTGTGCGAGCGGCTTCCCGGTTGGCGCGGGTCCGGTTGCGGAGGCGGACGGCGGCACGGCGGGAGTTGGCGGAAGCCATGGGATTCACCTTCGGTTCGGGTCTTGTCGGTGGTTGCTCTCCACCAACACTTCAAATAGTACAGCGCGCGTCGCCGTGGGTCCAGTTGGAAACCGGAGGAAGATCGAAAACCCCAACGGCAAGGCCCGGAAGCTAGGTGGGCCCCGGCTTCGCCCGGACTGATCACTCAAGAGCGACGCACGCTGTACTAGATGAGACCTAGAACAAGGCGTCAGGCTGGGGCGGCTCGGCCTGCACCCGACGGCGCACGGCAACCGGGCGGGAGGGCGGCTCCTCACCGAACAGCGCCGTCGTGCCGCACGCGTCCGGGACGGCCGGCACGGGGACCGCAGCCCTCGCAACGGCGACTTCAACAAGGGCGAGCGGCGCGGACTCGTCGAAGTCGCCGCGCCACATCCGCGACCAGTCCTGTTCGGTCACTGGCCCGCTCCCTCGGTGTAAAGGTCGAACGTGACGGTGTCCCCGCTTGCACCGGTGACCTCCAGCTCGGGGGGCCAGGCGTCTGTGCCGTACGTCTTGAGCTGTTCGTACGCGAGGAGCGCGGCTTCCTTCGGACTGGCCGCCTCGAAGCCTGCCCGCCACACCACGCTGTACGTCGTGAGCACCGGCGTCCTCTCGTCGGCGGCCTTAGCCGACGCCACGGTGGCGGCGGGGATCACGGCCACCGGGCGGTGCCGCAGGGTAAGCGCGCACGGCTCGTCGCCCTCGGACGGCGCCAGGCACACGTACCGCAACGCGAGGTCCGCAATGCGCCTGTGGTCGTCGGCAATCCACGCGTTCAGGGCGTCGCACTCCTCGCATCTCTCACACGGGCACTCCCGGGTGGAGACGGGGGCGGCGACGTACGGGTCAGGGACGTGCTCCACCGTGCGGACGCCGAACTCGGCGGGGAACTCGGCAACCACCAAGTCTCCGGCCCTCACCTCATGGGCGCGGACCGCAACGACCGCGCCCAGCGTGAGCCCGAACGGGAGCTGTACGAAGTCCTCGTCGTCGATCGGCCGATCGGTGAGGCCAAGGGACATGTCATCGAGCGCCAGGGAGTACATGGGGGCCTCTCAGGGGGTGGTCAGGGAGATGGGCGCGTGGGTCGGCGCCCATGCGGCGGGGATGATCGCCATGAGTTCGTCGGCGTTCACCAGCTCGCACACCGGGTCGAGTGCGCGGCGCTGCCACACGGTGAGCGCGATCGGCTGGGTGAGGCGGCCGTACGGATCGGTGCGGTAGAAGCACAGTTCGCACGGGCACGTCCGGTCCATGGGGCGCGGTGCGGCCCGGTAGGGGATGCAGCCGTACGGGAGGTACGACACCTGGGCCAGACGATTCCCGTCGACGCCGAACACGTCCCCCAGGACAACGTCCCCACGCTGCACCTGGTCGCCGCGCACGATGCGCACCGTGGCCGGATCGAAGTCGTACGGGTGGGCATCGTCGGGGCGCGCTTCCAGCAGCACCGGGCGAATGGTCGGGTCGAGATCGAAGAACACGGGACGGGGCATGGGGCAGTCCTTTCAAGGCGGGACCGGGGACGCGGTTTGTCGCCCCCGGCCCGGGGTCTCAGATGCCGTAGTACGCGAGCTCGCAGTCGAAGCAGGGGCGCGCCCTCGGGCCCCGGCAGTCGCAGCGGTAGTCGACGGGGACAAGACGGTTCGTGTCCTCGTCGAACACGGCGTCACGGATGTAGCCGTGGTCGTCGCACTGGGCGCAGCAGACCGGGCAGTTGGGCATAGGACGTCCTTCTCTGGCGGGGGAGCCGGGGGCGCGTCGGGGCGGTGCGCCCCCGGCGGAGGGGCGGTTAGTAGCGGGCGAGCTGCGTGTTCGGACCGCAAACGCGGTTGCCCATGCGGGTGCAGTCCCACCCGGACTCGTCCTCGTCGATCCGGCCGTCACCGTTGTCGTCCCCGGAGAGGGGGACGACCGTGACCTCCTGCCGCTCGTGCGGACGGTCGGCGGTAGTCAGCGGTCCGGCGGCCACGAGGACGGCGGTGGCCGCGAATCCGGCGGCGAAAGCAGCGAGGAAGGAACGGGTGCGGCGAGACGTGGACATGGGAGTCACCTTTCGATTCGGGTCTCTGGCCCGGTTGCTCTCCGGGCCGGTGGTGCGATTCGAACGCTACACACACTCGACAGATAAGTACAGCGTGAGTCGAGATCCCTTCGTTGTTTCCATGTTCTCCCTACGTAGGTAGGCGGCTGGGGGTCTCACTTTGCATTCGGTGACGCGTGCTGTACTGTTCGAGGTGTTGGCGGGGAACTCCCCGTAAACCGCCCGGAGAGCAACCGGGCAAGACCCAAACCGAAAGGGACACCCATGTCCGTCACGCTCGACAAGACCCCCCGCGCCTTCACCGTCCTCATATCCGACGAAGGCACCGTCACGGCCGTCCTCCCGACGCCCGCCACCAACACCCACTCCGAACTCGACGCATACGCCTACGGCAACTGCCTCGAAGTCCACGACGTAGAGGCCATCGACCGCTACGCCGCCCACATGACCGCCGTCGCCAGCAGGCAGCGCGAAAGGGCCATCGCGGACTGCGCGGAGAAGCTGGATTCCACTGAGGACATCGCACGCACCATCTACCGCGACTGCCGCATCTGGGCCCGCTCACTGACCCCCAACGGCCGTGCCCACTGGCACAGCTTCGACTTCGAATCCTGCGGCTACCTCCCCATCAAGCGCTTCGCCCTCGAAGAGGTCATGAGGGAAAACGGCGAACTCCTCCAGCCCTGACCGGTAGGTACCGCCCGCCCTGCACGGCGGGCGGTACGGCCCCCGGGCCACACCAGTCACACCAGCCCCAACAACGCGAAGTAACGCACAAGAGCGTCGTCTTACGCGTGCGCGCGCGTAGAGACCGCTCAAAACGCTCAAAAGTTCGTCTGCCTCACCCTCTGGA
Organism: Streptomyces sp. NPDC058663; assembly: GCF_042716745.1. Classification (NCBI taxonomy): domain Bacteria; kingdom Bacillati; phylum Actinomycetota; class Actinomycetes; order Kitasatosporales; family Streptomycetaceae; genus Streptomyces; species Streptomyces sp. NPDC058663. Next base: position 20,011 of record NZ_JBHXRV010000021.1, on the reverse strand, counting down.
AGGTCCCGTTCTCATGACTGCTCCCACCTCCGCGCCCGACCTGACCACGGCACAGATCGCCCTCACGCTCGACTCCTGGGACCGGCCGATGGTGCTGCTCCCCGACGACATGGCCGCCCGCCTGTCCCTCTCCGCGAAGAAGGGGGTGAAGGACTACGGCTACTGCCACTTCGAATCGGTGCGCTTCGACGCCGACACGTTCGAGACCCGCGCGATTCGGACGATCATCGAAGCGGTTGTTGCTGCACACCCCGACGAAGCGGGCCTCACCCAGTACCACCGTTGGGGAACCGCCTACTTCTACGGGACGGTCGTCGGCGTCTCCGGCTGGAACGAGAGCACGCGTTCGTGGGCCGACTACCAGGCGACCAAGCACCTCCACGTGCACGGCCTGCACCTCAACCACGACGGGCGCAGCCACTTCGGCTCCTGAGCCCCGAACGCAACGGTCGGGTCCTGCCACACGAGCCCCCGTCGCCGGGTCGGTTTCCCAGTCTTCCCGCGCGCGGCCATCGGCCCTCCATAGGCTCCCGGTCCGCGCGCGGGATCTTCCCATCCCCTTCGGCCAGGTCCCGGACCAGGCCCGTTCCTCCGAGAGGCTCCCGTGAACCCATCTGACAGCACCCTCACCCACCGCTCCGTGTTCGCCATACCCGATGCGGAAGCACTGCTGGACACCGTCCGCTTGGTCTCCGGGGCGTGGCTGAAGGCGAAGTTCCCGCGCACACCCGTAGAGCTCGGCACCGGGCAGCACGCGCTCGACGAGTCGGCGCATCTCCTGTCGCAGGCCGCGTACGACAATGCCGGCACCGAGTACGCCGCCCGCCTTCAGCTCCGCGAGGACAGGCCGGAAGCAACCTGGCGCACCACCGTCACGGCCGTCCGCTCCACCACAGGAACCGGCACGGTGTGTGTCGACCTGGAATGCTTCCCCCACCCCGGGCACGTCCTACGCCCCAGCAAGCCCCGCCTTGTTCGCGACCTGGTGGGCGAACTGGAGCCGCGCGACGGCATGTCACGCCTGAGCGTCAACGCACTGCGCGTCACCCGGGAAGGCGTGAACCGCCTCGTCGACGTTCTGTGCGACCCCGAGCGGCAAATGCCCGCCGTCGTCGCGGCCCGGCCGCTCCAGGCCGATCCGCTGTGGTCGAAGCGCGTCTCCACCACCATGCAGCAGCTCGCAGGGGACGCGTCCGCGTACCTGCTGTGGGACCTAGTCACCGTCGACGCCTTCCGAGAGGCAATCGGCCACCGCCACCGCATCAGCCCGGGAGCCGTACGCACCTTCATGCCCCAGGTCGACCCCGCTTGGGCGCCGGACGCAGCACGGCACCGGGTACTCGGCCCCGCACGGTGGACCGACCCGTCGGACAGCGCATGGCACGGAGTCGGCCGCCGCGTACACATCCTCGCCCTGGAGCGCCCGTTGCCCGCCTCGCTCACCGCCGTGACATTCCCGGACCGGGTGGCCGAGCAGCACCGGCAGGAGCGCAGGGACTCCATGGACAAGGCGCGACTGCTGACGGCGCTGCCCCCGCAAACGGACCAGCCGGACGAGGGCTTGCGCACCGAAGTGGCGTTGCTGAACGGGCTGCTGGAGCAGGCAGACAAGGAACTCTCCGAACTCGGGCGGACCGTCGACCTCGCGGAGCGGGCGCACACCTCCGTACAGGAACAGCTCCGGGCGGTCCTCACCGAGCGGGACGGTGAGGTCGAGGACCACCTGACGACGCTGGACGCGTTGCAGCAGGCACGGGCCGAAGCTGACCGGCTCCGGCTTCTGCTGCTCCGGCAGGGGCGTTCCGAGGAAGTGGCCGAGGCCGCCGAGGGCCTGCCGGGCATCCCGTCGTCGTTCGAGGAACTGTGGGAGCGGCTGGGGGAACTGGAACACCTGACGGTGACGGCCGACCGGCGAGTTGCGTTCGGGCTCGACGAGCACTCGATGGCGCGTACGTGGGCGGCCAAGGGGTGGACGGCGTTGGCGTCGCTCGATTCGTATGCGGCGGCGGCAAAGGGCGGCTTCAACGGCGGCTTCTACCAGTTCTGCATGACGCCGCCGTTGGGTGCGAAGCCGTACCCCATCAAGCAGGTCGCCATGACGGAGAGCGGGCCGACCATGGAGAAGTACGGGCACGAGCGGCTGTTCCCGGTCCCCGGAGGCGGGCGCGCGGAGATGCAGGCACACCTGAAGCTCGCCGGAGGCGGCCGGATCGCACCGCGGGCGTACTTCCTGGACGACGTGAAGAACACGCGGGGCGAGAGTGCCGGCCGTCTGGTCGTGGGCTACGTCGGGCCGCACTTGACCAACATGCTGACCAACTAGGTCCGCCGGACGGTACAGGGAGCGGCGCCGGAGGAGGACCGGGTGTTGTTTTTCAAGGGGCCACTACCAGCAAGGCGACGCGTGCTGTACTATTTGAAGTGTTGGCGGAGAGCAACCGCCGACACGACCCGAACTGAAAGGGAACCGCCATGTCCTTGGCCTTCACCCTGCCCAGCGTGAACGACCTGACCGAACTATGCGGACCGCTGCGCACCGTCCTCGCCGACTCCGGCCCCGTCGACATCCCCGCCGAGCACAACGAGGTGTACTCCTTCGAAATCCTGGGCGGCAAGACGCTGCGCGAGTCCGTCATCAAGGGCGACGCCGGTCCGGTCCTGATCATCCGTCTCGTCGAATACAGCGACCCTGTCACCCACACCACGCGGTACGGCGTCGAGAAGTGGAGCGTCGTCGGGTACCGCACCGTCGACCACGGCGTGCGCCTGGTCTCCGACACCGAGTACGACCGGCAGGTCCGCGCCGAGTTCGCCGCGCCCTCCCTGCCCGTCGGCCGAATGCGGTTCACCGGCGGCATGGCCACCTTCTACGACACCACCGACGTCTTCTGACCATCCCTCTGCAACGGGGCGCAGGACGAGCACCGACCTGCGCCCCATCCCTCCCGCACAGAAGGACCACCACCATGGCCACCGCCCGCAAGACGCCGACCCCCGCTCACCGCCGCGCACTGCTCGCTGCACTCGCCGACGACAAGGGCCGCGTCCCCGCACACACCAACACCCGAGTCCTGGACGCCATCTCGCTCGCCCGCTGGGTGACCGAGGTGACCAACACCGGCCGCGCCGCCGCCAGCGCCCGCTGGGCCGGGTACGACGGCCCCACGTTCCTGTCCATCAGCAGCCGAGGGCGCAGCGCACTGCTCACCGACGCCGGGAACACCGCCCTCCGCAACGCCGGAACGGACGGACGCCTGCCGGAAGGCACCCCGTGGCCGACCGCGAAGGCCCTGCACCGTGACGGCCTGGCCGAGTTCCGCGACGCCAACGGCACCGTGCACCCCACCGACGGCGACGACGGCGTCCGAGGGCCGCTCTACGCCCCGTACATCACCGAACTCGGCCGCCGCCTGATCACGGGCTTCCCGCAGGCTCAGCGCGCCGCCTAATCCCACCAGGGGGCCGCGCCGACCCTCACCGGTAGCGCGGCCCCCTCACCGACTGGAGACCCACCATGCAGCAGAAGATCCCCACCGACATCAACGCGGTACACGCCCTGACCCGCGAGAAGGCTGACGCGTGGGAGGCGGACGCCGCCGAGTGCCGCGCCGCATTCGGCGTCAATCTCCACCAGTCCATAGGCTGGACGGTCGACCACATGGACAAGCGCGATGACGAGGCGGAAGTCCTGGTCCCGGCGTGGCAGGCGTTGGATGCCGAGATGACGGCCAGCCACGGATGGAACCGCCCCGATGCCTGGCGCTTCCCCGTCCTCACCGACGAGGAGTACGCCGCCTCGCTCGCGAAGTGGCCGGAGCTCGCGGTGTTCAGCGAGGAGCAGATCCGGGACCTGTACCGCCACGTCGGCATCCGGTACATCCGCAACCTGGCGCAGGACGTCCAGAGACGCGCCCTCGCCGTCCTCAACGGCTCCGGCACGGATGCCGAGTCGGAGCCCAACAACCAGTGAAACGACGGGCCGGGGCGCCCCCAGTGCGGCGCCCCGGCCGCTACCTCCGGCGGAGAGCGACCGCCGACAGACCCGAAACAGGAGCACCCATCATGTTCACGCTGCCCGCCTCCGTGCCCACGATCATGGCCGCCCTCGACATGCACGGAATTCCGGCCTTCTACGACCCTGCCGACGAGCTGCTGATTGCCCACCCGGCCGCCGTCTCCCGGGACAAGGCGATGGAGAGCGAGCACATCACCATCGACCTGTACGGGTTCGACGGGGCCGACTCCAAGCCGTCCGGGGGCCTCACCGCCAAGGGGTGGTCGGTGAACGCGGAACAGCACTTCGTAGAGGAAGCCACCGTGTTCGAGGCCCTTGCCGGGGACCCCATCGCCTACCTCGCTCCTTGGGGAGCGCTGGCCATCTCCCAGTGGCTCGCCCCGGCGCGACGCACCGCCGGTGACGTGCTCCGCACGGCGCTCGCGCAGTGGAACATCACCGCGCACACCGACGGGCTCGGCATGTCCTATGCCGTACCCATGGACCCCGCCACCCCGGCTGAGGACGTCCGCAACCACCTGCACCTGTCCGTGGGCGACCGCAACCCGTCGGTGGAGCACGTCCCGGCCGTGCACACCGGCTGGACGGTGTGGGCGCACGACGAGAACGGAGAGCCGGTCGGCGACCCGGTGTTCATCAGCGGCAACGGCGGTCTGGTGGACTGCGTCGCCGACTCCGCTGCTGCGGCCGAAGCCATAGCCAACTACTGCACCCGCCCCGCCCACTGACCGGCCTACCGGGGTGCGGGACCGCTGCCGCACCCCGGCCTTCCCCGGCGGAGAGCAACCGCCGGAAGACCCGAATGGAAAGCCCCCATGCATGCCCTCATCCAGACCACTCTGTTCACCCTGCCCGAACCGCCTGCACAGACGGCCGCCCCCGTGACGGCCGGCAAGCCGCGCACCGTCCTGTCGTACGGACTCGGTGCGGACAGTACGGCGATCATCCTCAAGTTCCTCGCCGACCCAGTGGCGCACGGACTTGAGCCGGACCTGTCTGACCTGATCGTCGTGCACGCGGTGACCGGCGACGAGTGGCCGGACTCCCTCTCGTACGTCGACCGCCTGGTGCTGCCGCTCCTCGCCGCCAGGAAGGTCCGCACGGTCCAGATCGCGCGGGGCGGACGACGGGACGCCGACGGCGTGGTCATCTTGGACGACACCCGCGCACCGAAGCACGTCCGGCCGGTAGGGCCGTGGCGGCTGTCGAGCGAGCTGCGCGCCGCCGGAACCGTCCCCCAGATGGCTTCCGGACGCCGAACGTGCTCCATCCGCTTCAAGGGCTGGTGCCTCGACGCCTGGGCAGCGCACGAGTTCGGCACCGACACCTTCAGGCGCGTCATCGGCTACCACGCTGGCGAACAGGGCCGGGCGGACAAGGACTCGGCGATCCAGCAGAAGCACAACCAGGACGCGGGCCGGGCGATCTGCGAGCCGTACTACCCGCTGATCGAAGCGGGCATGAACCGCGCCTCCGTAGAGGCGTACGTCCTGGCACGGCTCGGCGAGAAGATCCGCAAGAGCTACTGCGCACAGTGCCCGTTCAGTGGCGTCTGCGCCTCCAGAGAACGGCACGAGGAACGGCTGCGCGAGCACCCGGAGATCGGCTCCGCGGTCCTGATGATGGAGTACACCTCCCAGGCCCTGAACGAGAAGGTGGCCCTGTACGGAGAGCGGTCCCTGTACCAGCAGCTCGCCGAGGACGTCCCGGCCAACGACGCTGTTCTGTCGCGGTTCGAGCGCGACCTGGACCGCACGCCGTTCGCGCTGTACGAAGTACGGCGCCTGTACCTGCCCGGCCGTACGAAGGACTGCCGGACCTGGCACGGCAAGCGCTGCTCGTCGCCGCAGTGGTGGTGCCGGACGAAGCGCACGGCCAAGTGCCGGCGCGGACACCGGGCCGGTTTCGAACTCCGGTCGGGATGGTTGGACACCGCCCCGTGGTGCGAGGGCCACAACGAGATGTGCCGCGGAGAACAGGCCAAGGGCCAGGCGTGGCGGTCGGTGCGTGTGACGTTCGAGGGCACCCGCCTGGAGACGGAGATGGCGGTGCTCCGGTGGGGGCGCGAGGCGCAGGGCGTACGGGTGCGCTCGGGACGCAACTCCCTCATCAAGCGGGCGCACTACTTGGACGCCGGGGACGGTTACCCGTCGGCGGACGCGTACCTGGTGGCGGCCCCCGCTGGAGTCGAGTCGAAGCAGCGCGGTGGGTTCGAGGAGAAGTGGACCCAGGTGACCGGCCTTGTGGGTACCCGGTTGCCCGCCCGCGCCCTCCCGGTGGCGCAGCGACAGCGACGACTGAACGGGTACGTCCCTGTCCACCACATGCACAAGGAACAGTGCGCGTCGGGAGTAGGGCTGACGGCCTGACTTCATGGGGTAGGTGGACTACGCATGACGCGTGCTGTATTATTTGGGGTGTTGGTGGAGAGCAACCGCCGACACGACCCGAACCGAAAGGCCCGCGCGCCATGACTGCGCCCTATCTCTCTGTGTTCCTCCCCGACGTGAAGCGCAACAGGGACTCCGTTGCCGCGGCCTGGCCGCGCATGCTCGAACTCGGCTACACGACCCGCAGCACGCCGGTCGAAGAGCCCGAAGGCTGCACCCGCACCCGGTGCGCCGGAGTCCACGAGGGCTACCCCGGGAGCGAACACCGCTGGGCCCTGCACTGCCTGCTGGACGGCGTCGACATCGAGGTCTTCTACAGCCACATGCGCGAACGCAAGGGCGCCAACCCCGCCCCGCCGCGCCGCCACAAGGGCTGCGCGTTCTCCGGCCCGCACAAGGCCAAGGCCCGCGCCGCCCGGTACATCGAACTCGGCCTCACCATCCCCGCCTGGGACATCGACGCGCACGCCGTACTCGCGTCCTGAGTCCTTCGCCGGGGCGCGACGCAGCCCGCCGCGCCCCGGGCCCGTTCCGAACACCCCACCCCCGCACCCCGCCGAGGACCCAGTGAGCGCCCAACTCGCGCTATTCGCCGACGCTCCCGCCCCGAAGAGGGCCCGCGTCCGTCGCGTCCATTCGTCCGTCCCCGAGGCGCCGACCACAACCGTCCCGAGCGCACTGCTGCGCGCCGCTGACTGGATTCTCCTGAACTCCAGTGGCGGGAAGGATTCCCAAGCCATGGCCTCTCACGTGTGCGCCCTGGCCGCGAAGCTCGGCCTCCTGCACCGCGTCGTCATAGTTCATGCGGACCTCGGGGACATCGAGTGGGCCAACACGCGCAAGCTGGCCGAGGACCAGGCCCGCCGACTGGGCGTGCGGTTCGAAGCAGTCAAGGCCGAGGGCGGCGACCTCCTGGCGCGCACCGTCGCACGGTTCTTCAAGCTGAAGGCGAAGGCAGAGAAGGAAGCGAGTGAGCAGGGACTCGACCCGGCCACCGTGAAGGTTGCTCCCGCGTGGCCTTCGAGCTCAGCCAGATGGTGCACTTCGGATTTGAAGCGAGGCCCGATCCGCAAGCTGATGACCCGGCTCGTCAACGAACTCAGCGATCTGGGCCGACCTGTGCGCATCTTGAACTGCCTTGGTCAGAGGGCCGCCGAGTCCGCTCCGCGCGCCAAACTTGCCGCTGTCGAAATCGACCGCCCGGCAAGCAACGGCAAGAGACACGTCACGACCTGGAGGCCGGTACACGGCTGGTCGGACGCCGAGGTCTGGAAGGAGATCGCGCGCTCCGGCCTGCCCTACCACGAAGCGTACGACTGGGGCATGAGCCGCCTGAGCTGCAGCTTCTGCGTCCTCGGGTGCGAGGCGGACGTTGTCCTCGCCGCACGGCTGCGCCCGAACAAGGCCGCCGAATACGTCGCCGTGGAGACCAAGGTCGGCACCGACTTCAAACACGGCCTCTCGATGCGGCAGATCGTCGACCGCGCGAAGGCGCTGGACGACTCCGAGGGCGAACTGCAACGCCCGCCGCGCGGCACGGCACTTGCCAAGTACGTGGGCAAGAAGTCCGCCCGCGACTACCTCACCCGCCTCGACCTTACGGCCTGATCCACTCCGTGGCGGCCTAGCAGCTCCCTGCTGGGGCGCGACGTTGACCGTCCCGCCCCAGCACCCTCCCCCCCCCCTGCACACCATGAACACGAGGAATCCCATGAACATCGCACAGCCCACCGTCATCAAGGACAGCAGCGAACTCGTCCCGGGCGACATCGTGCTGACCTATGGAATGCGCGTCCGCCTCGACGAGGGCACCTCCCGGGAAAGCAACGGCGAACTCACCTACTCCTGGAGCGGGACCGTCCTGAACCTCGACGAGGTACGCGATGCGGACGTCGTCCCCATGTCCTACCTGCGGACCTGGAAGTGGGCAGGCGGCTGGGTGATCGACCGCGAGGACGCGCGGGTCATCCAGGGCAACAGGTTCGCGAACTGGCTCGTCGAAAACCCGGCCTGACCCCACCCAACACCGGAGGGGCGCGGCCAGGCCATACCGGGCCCCTCCGCCGCGCTTCCCGCAGAACGGAACTCCTGTGACCTCCGCCCTCCTTGCTGCACGTGCCCGTCTCGCCCGATCGCCCCGCTGGCTGGACCGCTGCCCGCGTACACCCGCCGGGCCCCGCGCCACGAGCTCCACCGTTCACTCCGCCCGCGCCCGTCTTCTTCGGGCCCAGATCCCCGAGCTCCGCCGCCAACAGCCTTCCCTGCGGATGTCCGTGATCCGTGGCGAGTGGCGACACCGGGTTCAGAACGCCGCGATTGCACGCGGAGGGATGATCACCGCGACCGCGTGGCGCTCCGGAGCCTACGGCCGACCGGTAGCCAAGCCCCGCGAAAAATGCCGGGCCCTACACCCGCGTTGGGAACGCCGCAGCACTCGTGTCTGCTGGGCGGCTCACACGTACGACGGTCACGCCGAGGGACTGAAGGGACTGGCACAGTGAGGGCCGATGAGATCCGCCTGAGCTACACCGACCCGATGACCGGGCAGGCCCCGCGCAGCACGCGGTGCCGCGAGACGCAGTACGCCGACCTCGACGGCGTCGTGCTCGTCATACACAGCGACCAGTCACGGAACCCGTTGTGGTCAGCGGCTCCGTACTTGGATCACCTGCACGGCAGCGCTTATGCAACCTGGGCGCAGTACCTGAGCGCCGAGACCGGCGGTGGGCTCGTCTTCGCGCACATCCGGCGACGGGACCTGCTTGTGCAGATCGCACAGGCGGTCGGGACCGAGGAGTGGGCCAGGGGCCGGGACGTCTGGATGAGCCTCCCCCGCAAGCGCTGGTGGTCCGGCAGACGATTCCGGGTCGTACGCCGCGCGCCGCGCCAGTGGTGGGCCGTGCCGACCGATCCCACCCGGGACGCGGAACGCGGGCCTTGGCCGAGCGAGCGGGCGGCGCTCGACGCGGTTGCTCCCTGACACCGGTAGAACGGTGAGAGGGCCCCGGTTCGTCCGGGGCCCTCTCACCGTACGGGCACGCCCCGCCTCACCCCCGTGGGGGCCGGGCACGCCCGGGTTCATCAGGCCGTCAGGGCGGGGGCCTTCGGCGGGGTGGGCAGCGCGTTCGCAAGGAGCTTGGCGACGGCGATGACGGTGCGGTCGGAGAGGTATGGGCCGATGATCTGGACGGCGAGCGGGAGACCTTCACTGGTCTGCCCGGCCGGCATCACCACGGCAGGCAGGCCGACCGGCGAGGCGAGGTTCAGCCAGCTCGTCTGCTCGTAGAAGGAACGCTTCTGGCCGTCCACCGTGATGTACCGCTCCTGGGCGGGCACGGACGTCTGGTCGAGGACGGCGGCGGTCGGCGTGGCCGGAGTGATCAGCACGTCGTGTGAGGTGAAGTAGTCGGCCCATTTCCCGCGGAGCTTGTGCCGGTCCTCGTCGGCCCGTGCCCAGTCGCGGTGGCGCATCGTGCGGGACTTCAGGAAGTGAGCGGACGGCGAGCCCTCAGCAGCGGCGTCGGCCGCCTTCACCTCGCTGGCGAACGCCTCATCGGTGGCCGTGGCCGAGGAGGTGGCGTACATCAAGCGCTCGAACAAGGTGTTGCTCGCAGCGAAGTCCACGGGGCGCGCCTCTTCGTCGACGCTTGCCCTGGACAGGCGAAGCGCATCGGCGACCTGGCTCATGAGGTGACGTGTCGGGGCGTCTACGCGGCAGAACGCATCGTCGGCCCACAGGCCCACCCGATACTGCGCGAGTCGGGTCTTCTTCGGTGCGGGCAGGTCGATCTTCCAGGCACCTGCGTCGGCCGGGGCTGGTGCGGCAAGGACGTCCAGGAGGAGGTCGAGGTCGTCGGCGTCCCGAGCGATCGGGCCGAGGGTGAGCATGTCGCTGGAGGTGAGCCAGCCGGGGGGCCGGGGGATGTGCCCGCGAGTGGAGACGATCGGGGCGGCGCCGCGCGACGTGCGCAGGGCGAACACGCCGCAGTACGCGGCGGGCAGGCGCAGCGATCCGGCGAGGTCCGAGCCGACTTCCAGGGAGCTGAGGCCGGTGGCTACGGCGACGGACGGGCCGCCGGAGGAACCGCCGGCGGTGTGGTCGGGCGAGTGAGGGCTGTTCGTCTTCCCGAAGATGGGGTTTGTCGTTTGGAGGTCCTGGCACATCGTCGGCACGTTCGTTTTGCCGATGATGATGGCTCCGGCCTGGCGGAGCAGCGCGACGACATCGGCGTCCGCCGTCGGAATGTGATCGCGCAGGTCGATGCTTCCGCACGTGGTACGCAGGCCCTTGGTCTCCAAGGAGTCCTTGAGGGTGATCGGCAGACCATGCAGGGGGCCGAGGACGCGGCCGGTCTCCGCGCGGTAGGCATCCGCCTTTTCCGCGGCGGTACGGGCCGCGTCGGCGTCGAGGGTCACGACAGCGTTCAAGCCCGGGTTGACCTTGGCGTGGTGCGCGAGGACCTGGTCCAGGAGTGCGCGTGCGCTGATGGTGCCGCGCCGCAAGGCGGCGAGCTGGGCGCGTGCGGTAGACCGGTAGGCGGCGGTGCTGTTCATGGAGTCCTTGGCTTCAACGGCGCTGCTGGCCGCGAGGGCGGTCTTCGGCAGGGATGCGACGGCCGCGGTGGTGGCTGCCGCAGCGAGGAGGGTCCTGCGGTTCACGTACGGGCTCCAAGTGCGGTTTCAATCTCGGACTCCACCGGGGGCGCCGTGAAATAGCGGGCCACGCGGACGAGGTGGCGGAGGTCCTTTTGCGGGGACGGGAAGTTCAGGACCGCGTCAGCGTAGGTAGCCGGATTGTCTACCGGCTCTTGCTGCCGCTGGATGAGAGCGGATCGAATCTGGTCGGCCGTAACGGCAGCCACATGGTGCTGCCGGGCAAGCCACGCCGGTGAGCGCCGGGTCTCGGCGGCGGCACGCGCGGAGGGGGCAAGGTAGGGGCGGAGCCTAATCTGGGCGTCCCGAATCTCGACGACCCGGCGGTACAGGTCGAAGCTCAGGTCCCGGGAGTCCGCGGCGGGCTTCACGAGGACGATGCTCGGTTCCGCGGCGGAAACGGCCTGCCAGAGCGTTTCGAGGCGCCGGTACTGACGGCGCTCACGCCGAGCACGAAGGGGGTCCACCAGGCGGGTGGCCACGATGGGGGTGAGGTATCCGAGCTGGGTCAAGGTCGCACCGATGTCTCCGCAGATCCACGCGAGCGGTTCGACGGGCCGCACACTGAACCCGAACTCGGCACCGAGGATGGCGCACAGCCGGATGCCGCTGTACCCGAGGGTGACGACGGCACCAACGGCGATCAGGCGCAGACCACGCCTGATCCAAGGGTCGGAAATCTCCTTCGCGGACTTCCAGCACACCCGGGCGAGATAGATCTCCGCGGCCGTATACGTGCACATGTAGAGCAACAGGTACGCCTGAAACACGGGGTCGTGTGCGTAGTACAGCGTGAAGTCAGTGGGCCGCTGGGAGACCGGTGTCAGCAAGGTGAACAGGATGGCCATCATCGCGATGACCGTGACTGCGCCTGTCATCAGCCACTGGGCCCGGCGGGCAGCGGCGGCTACCGGTTTCGTCCAAAACGCCAAGACGGTGGCCTGGAGCCCGAGGACGACCATCACGCAGCCCTGCGCCAGGGGGACGGCGATGTTGGGCACGTCGAACACCCCGTCGATGCGCACCCAGATCCACGTCATGGAGATCACGTAGCTCAGGGCCGAGAAGAGGAAGGTGAAGGCGAGCGCGATCAGCGCTGGGTCGAGCTGTTCGTGCTTGCGGCGCGCTGCCCAGAGGTCGCGCATGAGCAGCAGGAAGCCGCTACCCGCGATGACAAGGCACAGCGGGTGAAGTATGTCTTTCAAGGTGTCCGTGCTTCAGTACTCGCGTCGCGTGAGCGTGCGCGTGATGCGGTCCGCCGATGCGCTCTGTGGAGCGGGGCGGCTGTTGATGACGTGGGCCTGGAGGAAGGAAGCGATGGCCTCCGCCTCCCGCTCGTCGGTCTCGGTGTAGTCCGTACGGTTGAGGACGGTGCCAAAGAGATCGGCGTCGATGTCGCCGAGGATGATCCCCTCATCGGAGGCCGGCTCGATCACACGGCCCTTGTGGCGCCGGAGAAGGTGACCGAACTCATGGCCCACGATGAAATCTTGATGAGCGGGACTGGTGTCCGGGTCGTACCCGATGAAGTTCGCCCCGTCGCTCCGGATCACCATGCCGCACGGGGTTGTCCCGTCGGTGGGATCTCCTGGAGCAATCGTGATCGGCTCACCGATCACTTCTTCGATGTGGGCACGCAGCTCCCGGACACTTTCCACACGAGGTAGATCCAAGGAGCGAACGAAGTCACGACACTCATTGACAACCGGGTCCACCGAGGAGGGTTCCTCAGCTCGGATGGTGCGGCGTGAGCGGCGCCTCATGGATCGCTCCTCGTGCTGGTCGTCAGGTGGTCCCGGGGTCGGGGATATCCGGCAGAGTCTCCGAATCCGGAAGTCCTTCGATCCGGCGGAGCTGTTCCATCATGACTGCGGCGGCTTGCAGGCTTTTGTCTGATAGGCCGACCGCTCGCATGGCGATGCTGGACACACGTTGGTCTTGCAGGCGTTTCAGTGTGTTGGCGCTCACCCCCTTCTCGTTGAGCCGGGCCAGCTCGTCCAACTGGGCCATCAGCTTCTCCGGAGCGGCACCTTCCTCCATCCGCTTGGTGAAGCGAACGAGCTGCTTGTGCAACTGCTCGGGTGTTGCGCCGGCAGCCTTGAAGTCGTTGAGACGCATGATCAGGCGGTTCATGATCTGGGCCGTCTTGCGGTTGGACCAGTAGTCCTTGGGGACCCCGAAGAAGTCCGCCAAGGTGTCCATCTGGTGCATGCCCGGATTATCGGACTTTCCGGTGCGTAGCTGCCATACGTGGGAGTCCGAGATGGGTGTCAGCCCTTGTTCCTTCACCATCCTCGCGACGGCGGGATTGGAGAAGGGACCCCTCGGGTCGTACGTACAGAGAAAATCCAGCTGTTCCGCGAAGGTGGCCCCACCAAGGGGCGGTTCCTTTGGCGGGGGTTGATTTCTGCGGGCGTGGGGCATGGCACGCCCTCCCCTCAGACTCAGTCGAGCTTACGTAGTGGACGAAGCGTTCAATGTTCGACGTACGATAGCAACTCAAGTTGCTCGCTCTGTCATCGAGCGCAGCCCACTCGCATGCTGTAGGCGAGTCGACGCTGCCGGTAATCGCGGAGTGCCGAACGAGGGTTCGGTGTGGGCGCTTCTAGCGACGGGACGGACCGACGTGCACACCCCTACTGAGCGGCGCCTGCAAGTACCGCCATCTACCCCGTGGCAGATGCTGACGATGAACCGTGACATCACCTTCACCGTCGGCCCGGAAGTCAAGGCGGCCGACGCCATGACTCGCGCTGTGGCATTCGTGCGGCGCACCCTTCCCATGGTCCTCAAGGGCGCAGCGGACTCCGACGCCATCACCCGGAGCGTTCTGGAGGTCGTCACGGAACTCGTCGACATCACCGCCCGCCACCGGCACAGCGCCGACATCCTGGGACGCGTCGCGTTCGACGGCGCCCACGCCACCATTTCCGTAGGGGAGATGCGAGGGGCGCTGCCGGCCCCTGAGGAGGAGCCCGGCCTCTACCTTGTAGGCCGACTCGTCGACGACCTTGGACAGCACCAAGAGGACGGCGGTGGCTACATAACCTGGGCAGCAGTGCCGGTTTCACCGAGTTGCTGGTGAAGGCCACTAAGCGGCCGGAGAAGTAATTGCCTTCAGCCGGAAAGGAAACGACTTTCCGGTCGGACGCCGCGGCCGGAATCCGCGAGGCCGAGACGAGCTGGCTGCCTGTGGCGCGCTCTCGGGAAAGAACTTCGGTGCCCGGCCGCTGCGGGCGTGAGGGGTCACTCGCCGACTCAGGAGTGCGCTTCCGCGTTCAACTCCGGCTGCACGAGGGCCAATCCCAATATAAAGCAGTCGCGGGCCTGCCTTTGTGACCGGTCTGCCATCCCTGAAAAACCCGGCAGGGTAGAGGTAGATCAGAGTGGGGTGGCCTAGATCACAACCTCTGTCCACATCGTGGACGCTTTGCGGGTGTGGTCTGGAGACCTTCGGAATCAGGTGGACGCGCTGCGCAGCGCTGCGCCCAGGATGAGCGACCGCGGCATGGCATCCTCGGACCTTCCAAGGGAGGTGTTCATGGACAACGAGGCGATCAAGCTCTCTGTCACTGACCACGTGCTCGGACAAGCTCACACGGCGACCATGCCCTATGCCCGCACCCTCTGGGACGATGTCGACGACCATGACCGCGAACAACTCCGGCTCATCGCACGGTACCGATTCGCCCGATGGATTCATGAGGTAACTGGGGTGAGGTTGTCCGAGTCCCATACCGACCGGCTGCCGGTCGCTGTGATTAGGCCCGATCCGCCCCCGCCCCAAGAGGGAGCAGGGGCAGCGGCTTCTGCGGCGCGACGCCAGGCGGACCCGTAAGTAGCCACTTAAGTAGCCACCGAGGTGGCTGTTTTCCACGTTTCCGCAGGTGGCAGCGATGTGGTTACTCTCCCCGGCGTACAGGTCGGCTCATCTCCCGCCCCCGTCCCCGCAAGGGGGCGGGGGGCTGTTTCTTCTCCTGCGCTTCTTCTCCTGCGTTTCTTCTCCTCCGGTGCGTTCTCCGCTCTCCTCCCGCGGCGTGCCGCTCCCATAGGTGTGGCGTAGATCCCCGGGGCAGCGTGGCGTCAACTCCGCGTCGGCGCCGCGCTTTGAGTGCACCGACGCTCCGATGCGCTCACCCAGAGGAGAGTCATGCCCGGGCAGGAACGCGAGACGCGGTTTCCCCTTTCGGCGGCGCAGTCGGGAGTCTGGTTCGCCCAGCAGTTCGACACCAGCGGGTCGATGTACAACATCGCGGAGTACGTGGAGATCACCGGCCCGCTGGACCTCGGCCTCCTCACCGACGCCGTGCGGCGCACGCTCGCCGAGTCCGAGGCGGTACGGGTGCGGACGGGGGAGGACGACGACGGACCCCGGCAGACGCTCACCGAGGGCTGGGCCGACGGCCGGGACGCCCCGGCCCTGCTGGACCTGGCCCGCGAGAGCGACCCGATGGCGGCGGCCCGGGCGTGGATGGACGCCGACCTGGCCGTGCCGGTGGACCTGCACGGCAGCAAGCACCTGTTCACCCAGGCCGTCCTCACCCTGGGGCCCCAGCGGCACCTCCTGTACCAGCGTTTCCACCACCTGCTCCTCGACGGGTTCGGGGGCTGGCTGCTGACCCGGCGCACCGCCGAGATCTACACCGCGCTCCGGCAGGGCACGGACGTTCCCGCCTGCCGGTTCGGCACCCTGGCGGCCCTGCTCGCGGAGGACGCCGACTACCGTGCCTCGGCCGCTCACGCGGAGGACGGGGAGTTCTGGCGGCAGCAGATGTCCGGCCTGGGCGAGATCGCCGGGCTCTCCCGGCACCGGGCCCCGATGGCCCCGGGCGTCCGCCGCGACGGGGTCCTATTGCCCGAGGAGCGCTACGCGCGGCTCTGCCGCACCGCCCAGTCCTTCCGCACGTCCTGGAGCGTGCTGCTGATCGCCGCGCTCGCCGCGTACACGCACCGCGTCACCGGCAGCGAGGACATCGTGCTGGGCATGTCCGTGGCCGGCCGCGGCACCCCGCTCGCGAAGAACACCCCGGGCATGACCGCCAACGTCGTGCCCCTGCGGCTGAGCGTCCGCCCGGACACGACGGTCGCCCAACTGATCGAGCAGGTGAACATCCGGGCCAGGCGCGCCCTGCGGCACATGCGCTACCGGTGCGAGGAACTGCGCCGCGACCTCGGCCTGATCCAGGAGCAGAGCCGGCTCTTCGGACCGCAGATCAACGTCATGCCCTTCGACTACGCGCCCGCGTTCGGCGAGGCCCACGGCATCTCGCACAACACGGCGGTCGGCCCGGTCGACGACTTCATGGTGGCGGTGTCCGTCCGCGGCGGCGGCCTGCGGGTGGAGTGCCACGCCAACCCCAAGACGTACAGCACCGCCGAACTCGCCGTGCACCGCACCGGATACCTCGCCGCGCTCGCGGCGGTCATCGACGCGGACACCGACCCGGAGCGGTGCGTCGGCAGGATCGACACGCTCGGCGCCGACGGGCGGCGGACGGTGGACGCGTGGGCGCGCGCGGGCGGCGACGCGCAACCGCTGCCGTACGCCGACCTGGCGGCGGCCGTCGCCGAGCGGGCCCGCTCGGCACCGCACAGGCCCGCCGTCACCTCCGGGGACCTGACGATCGGATACGGCGAGCTCGACGCACGCGCCGACCGGCTCGCCAGGATCCTGGTCCGGCGCGGTGCCGGCCGCGGAACGTACGTGGCGGTGGCACTGCCCCGCTCGGCCGAGCTGATCGTGGCCCTGCTCGCCGTCCTCAAGTCGGGAGCCGCGTACGTACCGGTCGACCCGGACCTCCCGGCCGGGCGGATCGCCTACATCCTGGCCGACGCGCGGCCCGCGTTGGTCGTCACGACGGCGTCCGCCGCCTCCGGGCTGCCGGCCGAAGGCCCGCCCCTCGTTCTGGTCGACGAAGTCCTGGCCGACGACGTACGGGCGCATGAGGCACCGGACGAGGAACTTGGTGCGGCTGGGGCGCCCGGTGCGGGCGGGGTGCGCGGTGCGGACGAGTCGCTGGGGGCCCTGCCGGCGGACCCCGCCCCGCACCATCCGGCCTATGTGATCTACACGTCCGGCTCCACCGGCCGCCCCAAGGGGGTGGTCGTCACCCACGGGAACGTCACGCACCTGATGGGCGGCGCCCAGCGGCTGTTCCGCTTCGACGGCGACGACGTCTGGACCCTGTACCACTCCTACGCGTTCGACTTCTCCGTGTGGGAGCTGTGGGGCCCGCTGCTGCACGGCGGCCGGCTCGTGGTCGTCCCGTACGAGGTGAGCAGGTCCCCGCAGGACTTCCTGGCCCTGCTCGTCCGGGAGCGGGTGACCGTGCTGAACCAGACGCCCTCGGCGTTCCGGCAGCTGATGCGGGCCGAACGGGACGACCCGGCGACCGGCCGTGCCCTCGCCCTGCGTTACGTGGTGTTCGGCGGTGAGGCACTTGACCTGGCCGGGCTCGGTGAGTGGTACGACGCCCACGCGGACGACGCGCCCGTCCTGGTGAACATGTACGGCATCACCGAGACCACCGTCCACGTCACCCACGCGGCGCTCGACCGACGGCTGGCGGCGAGCGGGGCGGGCAGCGTCATCGGCTCCGGGCTGCCCGGCCTGGAGGTCCATGTGCTCGACAGCGGTCTCAGGCCGGTCCCGCCGGGGGTGGTGGGGGAGATGTACGTGGCAGGCGGCCAGCTCGCCCTCGGCTATCTGAACCGGCCGGCTCTGACCGCGGAGCGCTTCGTCGCCCACCCCTTCGACGCCCGCGGCGGCCGGCTGTACCGCTCCGGGGACCTGGCCCAGTGGACGCCGGACGGCCGGCTCCGCTACCTGGGGCGCAGCGACGACCAGGTCAAACTGCGCGGCTTCCGCATCGAACCGGGCGAGATCGAGACGGTGCTGTGCGAGCACGCGGCGGTGGCCGACGCGCGCGCCGTCGTCCGCCGGGACGCGGTCGGTGACGCGGTACTGGCCGCCTACGTGGTCCCGGCGGCGGGCGCCGCCGACCCGGTGCCCGCACTGCGCCGGTGGCTGCGGGACCGGCTCCCGTCCTACATGGTCCCCACCGCCCTCGTGCTGCTCGACGCGATACCGCTGACCGGCAACGGGAAGCTGGACGTCGCCGCGCTGCCGGCACCGGTGCCGGACGCCCGCCGGGCCGGACCCGGCACCCCGCCGCGCGACGCGCGGGAGTCCGCCCTGGTGGAGGTCTGGCGGGAACTGCTGAGCGTCCCCGACGCCGGCATCGACGACGACTTCTTCGACAGCGGCGGCGACTCCTTCAAGGCGGTCGAACTCGCCCGGCGGGCGGGCGACGGGCGGCTGTCCGTGGTCGATGTCTTCCAGCACCCCACGCCGCGGCTGCTCGCCGCCCGGCTGCGGACGGAGCCCGATGCGGCGGCCGCGAGCTGGCTGCACCGGCTCGGCGCGGACGACGGGCGGCCGGTGCGGCGGATCGTGATCGGCATTCCGTACGGGGGCGGCAGTGCCACCGCCTACCAGGCGCTGGCCACGCAGCTGGACCCCGGCACGGCCCTGTGGGCGGCCGCCCTGCCGGGACACGACCCGGTCAGGCCCGAAGAGCCCCTGGTCGGCTGGGCGCGAGCCCGCGACCAGCTGGTCGGGGAGATCGCCCGGCTGCGGACCGCCCACCCCGGAGTCCCGGTCACCGTCTACGGCCACTGCGTCGGCACCGGCCTGGCCCTGGCGGTCGCCCGCCGCCTGGAGGACCTCGCCGAGCCCGCCGACTCCGTCTGCCTGGGAGCCGCCCTGCCGCGGGCCCAGGAGGGCGGGGCCGACGACGCCGCACTGCACGCCTACCTCAGCGGACTCGGCGGCTTCGAGGGCGCACTCGACGCGGCGGACCTGCGGCGCGTGTTGGCCGTCGTACGCCACGACATGGCGCAGGGAGGCGCGCTGCTGCGCGAGGCGACCGGGTGGGACCGGCTGCGCACCCCGGTCCGGGTGATCATCGGCGGCGCGGACGAGGCCACCGCCGGCTACCGGAGCGGCTACCGCGACTGGGAGCGGTTCGCCCACGAGGTGACCCTGGACGTCGTCCCTGACGGCGGCCACTACTTCGTCAAGACCCGGGCGGAGCACCTGGCTCGCCTCCTCGGCTGACGGCACCCGCCGAGGTGCGGGACACCGGGGCCCGGGGCAGGGTGGTGGTGCTCGGGGCCCTGTCGAGAGAGGACCGGACCATGCCTGTTTCCGTCGATCAGCTGCGCGACCCCGTGGTGAGATCGTTCGTCACCGCGGTCAACGCGGGGGACCGCGCCGCCTTCGACGCCCTGCTCGGTCCCGGGGCCTCCATGTCGGACGACGGGACCGACCGGAACCTCGGGCAGTGGGTCGACAAGGAGATCTTCTCGGACGGCGGGCACATGGACGTCGAGTCCGAGAGCGGCGACGGGCGTGAGCTGGTCGTCAACTACCGCAACAACACGTGGGGTGCGATGCGGACGGCGTGGAAGTTCCTGGTGGAGGACGGAAAGGTGAGCCGCTTCGAAACGGGCCAGGCGTAGGGAACGGGTGAGGTGTGACGGGCGGGGGCGGGGGCGGGTCGAGGTCGTCGGCCCGGCGGGTGCGGCCGTGGGTGGGGGTGCGGTGGGGCGCGGCCGCAACGGCCCGCCCCGCTGCCCTTCCGGTACGGCGGCCTGACGCGGCGCGATGCCACATCTCTGTGCGGCTCGGCGGGGTCTCCAGGCGCCTCCGCCGCGCGAGCGGGCGCGGCCTGCCACACCGTGCCCCTTTAGGGGCGCGGGGCTGTGTCGTTGTGCGGCTCCGCCGCGTGGGCGCGCCCGTTAGGGGCGCGGGGAACTGCGCGGCCAGCCACGTGCGAGCCGCACACCCCCACTCGCCCTGGCCGGGCTGCCACCCCGGGGTCCGGGGCGGAGCCACCCGCGCGGCGGAGCCGCAAGGTGTCACAGTCGGGAAGGGGCGGGGTGGGGTGAA
>NZ_JBHXRV010000020.1:0-137743 GCF_042716745.1 Streptomyces sp. NPDC058663 | reverse complement strand
CGCCGGCTCCACAGGAGCCGGCGGGCCGCCGCCCTTTCCGGGCTCTTCGCATCGGTTTCCGCGTCCGTGGTGACCGGATCCGTGGTCACCGGATTCATGTGACTGGATCCGTGGTCACCGGGTCAGCACGATGATCCGGTCCAGGCTGCCGTAGGCGACGCGCGCCGCCTTGTCCGGGTTGAGGAGGTTCCCGTACCGGGGTGCCAGGTGGGCCTGGGCGTGGATGCGGTGGCCGATGGCGCTCTCGCCGCGGCGCCCGGCGGCGTCGACCACGGCGTAGAAGTCGGTCTCCTCACCCAACGGGACGTAGTCGCCGGCCGGGTGAAGGGCGATCCGGCAGCCCTCCGGCGAGAAGAGCTCCTCGAAGATCACGTCCAGCCGTGGGTTCTCGGAGATCTGCGCGAGCCGCAGGCTCAGCAGGTTGCCGCTGACCACGAAGTCGTCGGGCCCGGCGGCCTGGGCGAGGACGCGGTGGCGGTCGTCGGCCATCTCCGTGACCACCGTGTAGGTGTGCGTCCGCAGCTCGGAGAGGTCCCGGAGATTCAGCAGTACGGTCAGGGTGCGGGCGTCCGCACCGTGCGGGTCGCAGTCGTCGGGACTGATCACCAGCACATGGTCGTAGTGCTCCAGGGCGAGGGCTTCGAGGACGTCCCTGCGGGTGACGTCCGCCCTGCGGAAGCTGACCGTGAGGGGGTCGTCCGGCTCATCGGCGGGTCCCCCGGCGGGTTCTTCCTCGGGCGGCAGGCACTGTTCGGCGACCACGTCGATCCTTGAGCCATCGGGGAGATGGGCGCGGAGCTGTCCGATGATGTCGGGAAGTCGCTGGTTGCTGCCCAGGATCAGCACCGCCCTCCCCGTCCGGCACGCCTCGGACGATGTCGCCGGGAGGGCAGGAGGGGGCAGGACGGGGGCCTCCTCCAGTGTGATCGTGCTGTCGTCCTCACTGATGACGACGATCTGGTGGCCGGCCCCGACCGGGGTCCCGCCGAGCGGGTTGAGCAGGATGCGGCCGTCCTCCTCCATCAGCCCGATGACACTGGACGTGCGGTACGCGAGCAGGGCGTCCGCGAAGGTCCGGCCCACCAGTTCCGGCTGGGGCCGGATGTAGATCTCGTCGCCCGAGAAGTCGAGGAGTTCGGTGTAGACGGAGGACAGTCCGGTGTGCAGACTCGTCTGCACCAGCAGCCGGGCGATGAACCCCTGGACGCTCACGAGCCGGCACTCCGCACCGCCGGCCAGCCGGGCCGCGGGCAGGTTCTCCTTGTCCCTGATCCCGGCCACGACACCCGGCCCCGCCCCGTCCTCCCGCCGGGTACGGGAGACGGCCAGCAGGGACTTGATGACGGTGAAGTCGGGCCTGTCCTCCTCGGGTGCCACGACGATCACCGCCCTGGCCCGCTCCGGGCAGACCAGCGCGATGTCCAGGACGTCCGCCGGGTCCCCGGTCCGGCACACGACCCTGGTGCTCGCCAGGTCACCGACCCGCTCCCGGATCTCGGTCTCCATCTCGGTCCTGTCCTTCTCGGCGAGGACGACCACGCAGGCGCGGCGCCTGCTCCGGTTGGCCTCCACCAGCTCCGCGACGATCACATGCACCTGTGACGACCAGCCGAGCAGGACGACGTGCCCCGTCTCGACCACCGGAGACCTGCCCTGGCGCAGCCGCGCCAGCTGGTTCTGCAGCCCCGCGCTGATCACCGGGATGAGGGTGCTCATCAGCAGGATGCCGCCGAAGGCCATGACCACGGCCGACGCCAGGAACGGCGCGGGACCGTGGTCACGCATCAGCAGCGTCGGACTCAGCACCCGCAGGAACCCCGCCCACAGGGAGGACCCCACGCCCCGGTGGTGCAATTGCTCGGGGGCCAGCAGCAGGAGGAGCGCTCCGTTGAGCACGGTGAACAGACAGCACACCGCGGCAAGTACACCGATCAGGGCAGGCGTGCCGCGCGCCATGACGTTGTCGAACCGGTAGTGCAGATTCCGCAGCAAGAGCGGCCCCTCCTTCTCCCGGCCTCCCGGGCCGGACACTCAGCGCTGCAGATGGATTTCGAGGGCGGTACGCACGGCGGACTCCAGCGCGCCCTCGATCCACGCCGGCTTGACGGAGGTGTGGCAGCCCGCGAAGTGGAGCGGGCCCTCCGCGGCGGGGACGTCCGGCAGGAGTTCCAGGTGCTGACCCGGTGTCAGGACCGAAGCCTCGCCGTACGCGTACGGGTCCCGCATCCAGCTCTGCGTACGGCCGCTGCCCGTGAAGAAGACCTCGATGCGCCGCCCGTACACCTCCTGGAGGCCGCGCAGCGCCATCGGATAGCGCTCGTTGTCGTCGTAGGCGTCCCAGCGCAGGGCGTCGTCCGCCCAGCTGTACGAGGCGAGGACCACGCCGCCTTCGCTGCCCTCGATCCGGTGCGAGGGATGGAACATGAACCGGTTCGAGTTGTCGCAGACGGAACCGCCGCCGGTGGTGCCCGTCGCCTCACTGACCTCACGGGTCTCCCAGCCGTGCGCGGCGTACTGGACACGCATCGGCTCCGGGATCCGCCCGTCGGGGACGGAGGGATGGGCGCCGAGCATCCTGCCGTCGTCGGGCAGCCGGTGCTTGAGGTAGCCGTCGTACGTACCCGGCCGCACGGCCTCCAGCTCCCGCTTCCAGTCCTCCTCGGTGAACTCCCACCAGCGGCGGCTGAATTCGAGCAGCACCTTGGTGGCGGCGTCGTAGTGCATCTCCATGACGGCACGCCGCTTGGGATACGACAGCTGCGGGGTGAACTGGACCTGCCGGAGCCCGGAGAAGGGCACGGTGATGACGGCGGCGTCCGCGGTGAACTGCTCCCGCTCGATCCTGCCGCCCGGGCCACGTCCCTCGGAGACGGCGTCCATCCACACCTTCGGCCCGCGAGGGCCGGTACGGGTGTGCCCCGAGGAGCCCGCACCCTCGTTCCAGTACTCGATACGGGTGACCCGGCGGTCCATCCTGACCACGCCGGCGCCGAGTTCCCTGAGCATGGCGTCGGGCAGTGCGGCCGTGCCGCCGGGCAGCTCCCAGAAGGTCATTCCGGGCCGGATCAGGGAAGAGCCGATGAAGCTGTGCAGGAACGACAGGGGCAGCCGGGAGGTGAGGTTCTCCAGGGTGCCGATCAGGTCGACGGTACGGTCGTCCAGTCCGGCGTGCTGGGTGAGGAACTGGTACATGGACCAGTTCCCGAACCGCTGGATCACCCTCGCCCAGCCCTCGACCAGTTCGCGCTGCGGCTTGTTGGTGCGGGAACCGTCCGCGTTCCGCACACTGAACTCGTCCCGGACCGGGTCGAGGAGGTCACCGAGGATCTTCCCCGCGGTCACGTCGAGGTACTTCTTCGGCACCCCGAAGGACGCGTTGACCTTTGCGGGCGCGCGCAGGTAGTCGCCGCGCCGCACCCGCAGCCCGTTCACCTTGATCCAGGTGCGGTGGGCGGGCTCGGGCATGGCGAAGTCGGTGCGTTCGGGGCCGCGCCGCCATTCCCTGCCGTCGGGGGAGCGGTGCACCACCGCCGGCGGCACGGCCAGCGGCTTTCCGGTGCCCTCCACGGCGTCGAGATAGTGGAACGGCCTTCTCGGGATGCCCAGCTGGTCGATCAGGGCAAGGACGAGGGGGTGCGCCGAGGGAATGCGCATCGCACCGGCCTCCGCGTACTGTGCCGGGTCGGAGAAGGGCGGCTCCTCGCCGGGCAGGGTGCGGAAGGTCTTGATCCGGCCGCCGACCCGGTTGCCGTTGGCCTCCAGCACCGTCACCCGGTGGCCCGCCCGCTTCAGCAGCATCGCCGCCGCCAGACCTGCCGGGCCGGCTCCGACGACCAGGACGTGCTTCGGGCGGGTCCGGCTGCGCGGCAGCCCGTTGTCGATCAGGACTTCCAGGTATCTGCGCTTGAGATCGGTGCCGTCGGCGCCGAGCACCAGCACCTGCCGGGCCACTTCCAGGCAGCGCTCCCAGTCCGGGGCCACAGGTGCGCGGGGCGGCACCGCACGGGGAGTCGCGAGGGCCGTGACGTCCGCAGGCCCTGCCAGCACCGTCCCGGCGGCGAGTGCGGCCGCGCCGGTCGCGGTGGTGAAGGTACGGCGGCGGACGAGAGGGGCACTCGCAGGGGCGGCATCCTTCGAAATTTCATTCACACCACAAAGGAGCGTGTACCCCGGGCAGGAGTCCGCGAGACACGCCGGTACCGCGTACGCAGGCACCCCTTTGGCCCAACGCAACCCGCGAACCAGGGGGTTCGGCCGGGGGAGGGGCGGCGGCCGACCGAGGAACCCCACTTCACCCGTGCCGCCGCCCCCCGCCATGTGGCCCGGCGGGCGCTGAGGAGCCGCCCAAGTGCGCGCTCCGGAGGCGTAATTCGATGCCCAGGACGGTGGCCCCGCCCCCAGCGACCACCGCGGCGAAACCCTGGCACACCGGGCCCCATCCCTGTTGAGGATTCCTCCGCCACTCATTCCAGTGACAAGCGGCCATAGGGGATGAAAACGCCGCTACGCTTGCCGCGCCCAGGGCAGCGCGCAGAGATGGCGTGCTGTCGGACAGAGCAGGTCAGCTGGTCGTCCTTCGTCATGGCCATCCCAAGGAGTGTTCGTGAAACTCTCTCCCCGCCCTCTTCGAGCCGTCCTCGCGGCAGCGTCAAGTCTCACGCTGGCGATGATCACGTGGGCAGGCCCTGCTCAGGCCGAGTCCGGACGCGGTCCGGAGGTGCGTGAGGCCGGTGTGGGCGCCTACGCGCCGTGCGGCTTCTTCCGGTACAGCGTCCGCGAGTCCCGGTTCGCCGCGTACAACCACTGCGGCCCGACGACGGTGCGGGTGCACGTCGACGTACGAGGGGGCGGCAGCACGAACGACTACCACCTCTGCGTCAGCCCCGGCCGCACGCAGCTACCGGGCGCCGGCCCCAACTACCTCAACGCGTACTACATCGGCGGCGCCGGCTGCCCGAGCGGGCAACGGACCCCCCACACCCCCCACTGACCCCCCACACCCCCCACTGACCCCCCACACCCCCCACTGACCCCCCGGTCCACCTCGGCCTCGCCCCCTCGCAGCAGTCCACCAACCATTGCAACTGGTGGGCTGCTGGGGCTTGTTGTTGTGAGGGCGGGCATGGTGGTGACGCCACCAGGACGAGGACTGCGCGGATGTGCCGGATGCCGTCTGGGCCGGCCCGGAAGATCCGCATCGGCTCGACCGCGACGGCGACGGCATCGGCTGCGAAGCCGAATGACCCGGTCCGCCGACTTTCAGGCCCTGCCCGGCCACGGCGGCAACGACGGGCAGCAGCCGCACCGTTGATCAGCGCGCACAGGCGGCGATGCTCCGCGCGCACTCCATGGACTCGGTCAGTGTCGTGTCCACCTCCAGGTCGTAGGACACGCCCCGGTGGACCACCTCCGCCTGAGCGGCCGCCATCCCGGAGACCCGATCACCTCGTGCGACCTCGCGACCCGCGGCAACCAGACTCTCGCACCTCACGCCGACCCACAGCACCCGCAGGCCGCCGAGGGCCTGCTGCCACCGTTGCTGGGACGCGGCCCCACCGAGGAAGACCTCGTCGATCACCATCCGGGCGCCCGCCCGCGCCATCGCGGCCACCCCCTCGATCCATGCCGCTTCCAGCGTCCGGAACTCCGGCCCGACGATCACCTCGCCGTCCGCGGCGAACTCGATCCCCACATCCGTCGTCCGCATCTGCGCGGGCATCGCCTGGATGAGAGTGTCGACCCCCAGGACCAGCCAGGGGTCAGGCAGGACCGCCTGCAGACACCGGGCGATCCCGGACTTGCCGGAGCTGGAACCACCGTTGAGAACGATCACTTGAGTCATCACCGCGCCACCCTAGAGGCCCGACTTCCACGACCCTGGCCGAGGCCTCACCGCCGCGGCCCCGGCGACGTAGCGCCGCCCCGCGGCCCCGGCCACGCAGGCCCAGCGACGCCGCCGTGCCTGACCGGGCCCGGCGTTCCGGTGCGGTCGGAGCCCTCCGGGCGAAATTGCGGTGCGCGTCGGCAGCGCACTGGACAGAATCACGGACATGACTGAGCACATCACCCGCATCAATCCCGAGCAGTTGCATCCAACCCCCGGCTACCACCACGTCACCGTCGTGGAGGCCGGCCGCACGGCCTATCTCGCAGGGCAGTGTCCACTGGACAGGAACGGTGACCTCGTCGGCCCCGGCTCCGTGGAGAAGCAGGTGGACCAGGTGGCGGCGAACGCGCTCGCCGCCCTCGCGGCCGTGAGCGCTCAGCCCCGAGACGTGGTGCGGTCGGTGATCTACGTACGGAGCGACGACAGGGCCGTCCTGGGAACCGTGTGGCAGCGGCTCACCGAATCCGTCATCGGCCCGGCATTCACCACGGCCAGTACGCTCCTGGGCGTCGCTCAGTTGGGCTTCACCGGGCAGCTCGTCGAGGTGGATCTCACCGTGGCGCTGTCCGACTGAGCCTGCTTGCCTCCGGGTACGGCGACAGGCTGTTTCCGCGTGAGGGGGTGGGGCGGTGGACTTTCCTCTGACCATCGACCGGGTGCTCGCCGACCGCCCCGCCGCTGAGGTCGAGTGGTCCGTCCTCTCGATCCCTTCGGCCGCCGGTTCCCACGTCGTTCTCGGTGGCCACGATCCGGCCGACCCGGAGGACGGCTATCCGATCGGTGTCTACGCCGCTCCCTCCGCGACCGCCGCTCCCTCCGCGACCGCCGGGCCCAGCCGCCCGGCCGGCGGCCCGCAGGCCCTGTGGTGGCTTCGGGCGGGCCGGTGGCTGCGGCGGGCCGCGGCCTTTCATCCCAGTCCGCGGTGCCCGCGTCCCCCGACCGCCCTGACCCTCACCGGCCCCGGCTGCTTCCTCCTCGGCACCGCCGACGGCCGCGTCCTGACCTGCACGCTGCAACTGACCTGACCTGACCTGACCTGACGTGATCTGACCGGGCGCCGCCATGGGCTTGGCCTGGCACGGGCTTGGGCTGACCCGGCCCGATCCGTCCCCGCGACGGAGCGCCGTAACCCCGACGACCGGCCGGCCGGGCCCGCAGGCCGTGCGCCCGTGGGATGATTCCCGAGGTCGGCAGCGTGCCGACCGTGGGAAGGGGGCCATCGCATGGCCGCAGGATATTCGGCTTGGAAAGTCAATCAGCAGTACGCGGTGAACGACCGCACATCCCTCAACGGCAAGCACTACCTCTGCCTGGTGGCGCACAAGTCCAACTCGGCGAACAACCCCAAGGGTGCCGTCAAGATCTGGAAGCGGTACGAAACCTCGTAGACGAGCCCCTTCCGGGGCACCCCTCCCGGAGAGCTCGCGCGATGTCGCGCCCAGCGCTTGAGTCTCCAGTGGCTGGAAGGTCCAGGATCTCGTTCATGGACGACGAACACCCGGACCACCCCGACGTGCTCACCATCGGCCGGCTCGCGCTCCGCACCGGACTCCCGGTCCGTACCCTGCGCTTCTGGTCGGACGAGGGAGCGGTGCCGCCCGTGGCCCGCTCCGCGAGCGGCTACCGGCTGTACGACGCCGGGTCCGTGGCCCGCGTCGAGCTGGTACGCACCCTGCGGGAACTGGGCCTCGGGCTCGACGACGTGTGCCGCGTCCTGAGCGGCCGTACCACGGTCGCCGAGGTCGCCGACGCACACGTGGCCGCGCTCGACGCGCAGATCCGCTCCCTCAAGGTGAGCCGGGCGGTTCTGTCCACCGTTGCGAAGCGTGGTTCCACCGCCGAGGAGACAGCACTGATGAACCGATTGGCCCGGCTCTCCGCCGCCGAACGCAAGCAGATCATCGACGAGTTCAAGGGGGAGGTGTTCGGCGGTCTCACCGTGGATCCGCCCCTGCGTGACCGCCTGCACGCGCGCGGTATCGACCTGCCCGACGACCCCAACCCCGATCAGGCCGACGCCTGGATCGAACTGGCCGAACTGGTGCGGGACCCCGGCTTTCGCGCCCGATTCCGCACCTGGATGGAGCTCAACACACCCGCACCGGGCCAGGGCCGCCTCCCCGGGGCCTCCATCTGGTGGGCCAGGCAGGTCGTGCAGACCGTCGCGGAAGCCAGGAAACGCGGGATCGCCTCCGAGGGGCCGGCAGCGGCCGAGCTGCTGTCCGAGCTGTTCGGTGACAGCGATCGGGCCGCCGTACTGCGCAGCCTGGAGGCCGGGATCGAGGCGGAGGCGGAGCGCTACCGCAGGCTCGTCGCCCGGGTGCGCGGGCAGGATTCCTTTCCCGACGCGACCGAGGACCTGCAATGGCTGGCCCGAGCACTGCGCGCCGTGGATCGGAACTGAGCCGGACGAGCGGGCCGGCGCCTGGCGGGACGGGCGTCGGTGATGACGCCGCCGGGCGGAAGGCCGCCCCCGTGGTGAGAGGCCACGAGGGGGCTGGGACGCCATGGGTCATCGGCCCCCGCGGGCAGGGAGCGGCGGGGTGCGCGGCCGCGGCCGCTCGCCCTGCGGGCCGAACATGATCAGGTACTCGGCCGGCCCGCCGGGCCCGGCGTTCGCCACCCCGTGCGGGGTGCGGGTGTCGAACTCGGCGACGTCCCCGGCGGCCAGGACGAGGTCCTGGCCGCCGAGCGCGAGCCACAGCCGTCCGTACAGGACGCACAGCCACTCGTAGCCCTCGTGGGAGACCTGCCGGGGCCGTGCGGGCCGCTCCTCGACGGCGGGCAGGACGTGCTTGTGGGCGTGCAGGCCACCGACGTACCGGGTGAGCGGGAGCACCGCCTTGCCGTCGCCGAAACTGCGCGGTGCCGTGCCGGGGCGCGCCGGGGCGGGGGTGTGTCCGGCCAGTTCGTCCAGGGAGACGCCGTACTCCTTGGCCAGCCGCAGCACCACCTCCAGGGTGGGCCTGCGCCGGCCGGTCTCGATGCGCGACAGCGTGCTCGGCGAGATGCCGGTGGCACGGCTGACGCCGGTGAGCGTGGCACCGTGCCGCTCACGCGCGGCACGCAGTCCGGGCCCCATCGCTGCCAAAGTCGTCACAGTGCCGTCCAGGTCGTCGCCTGCCATCGCCCTTGCTCCCCCTTCCACGCACCGGTCAACCCTTTGTCCTGCGAGTTTGCCAGTCCGGCAACACCGCTCGCGTGCGGAGGCCGCCCCGCCGCATGATCGACGGGCAAGCGCGACCACCCTCGAACCGAGGAGAAACCCATGCAGCCCGCGCCTCCCTCCCCGCTCCGCCACCGCACCATCGAGGCCCCGGCCGGGCGCCTGCACCTGGTCGAGCAGGGCACCGGCCCGCTGGTCCTGCTCGTGCACGGCTTCCCCGAGTCCTGGTACTCCTGGCGGCGCCAGCTCCCGGCCCTCGCCGCCGCCGGCTACCGGGCGGCCGCGATCGACGTGCGCGGCTACGGCCGCTCCTCCAGACCCGCCGCCACCGACGCGTACCGGCTGCTCGACCTGGTGCGGGACAACGTCGCCGTCGTACGCGCCCTCGGCGAGGAGAGCGCGGTGGTCATCGGCCACGACTGGGGATCCGGCATCGCCTCCGTTTCCGCCCTTCTCTACCCCGAAGTCTTCCGCGCCGTAGGCCTGTTGAGCGTCCCCTACGCACCGCCGGGCGGCCCCCGGCCCAGCGAGATCCTCGGCCGGATCGGCGGCCCCGACCAGGAGTTCTACGTCTCCTACTTCCAGGAGCCCGGCCGCGCCGAGGCGGAGATCGAGCCCGACGTACGGGGCTGGCTCGCCGGTTTCTACGCGGCACTGTCCGCCGACACCATGCCCGCCCAGGACGAACCCGACCCGCACTTCGTCGCCCCGGGCGGCCGGCTGCGCGACCGCTTCCCCACCGGCGCCCTCCCGGCCTGGCTCACCGAGGACGAACTCGACTTCTACGCGGCGGAGTTCGAACGCACCGGTCTGACGGGCGCCCTCAACCGCTACCGCGCCATGGACCGCGACTGGGAGGACCTCGCCCCCCACCGCGGGGCCCCGGTCGAGCAGCCGGCCCTGTTCATCGGCGGCACCCTGGACGCCTCCACCACGTGGATGGCCGACGCCATCGACGCCTACCCCACCACCCTCCCCGCCCTGTCCGCCTCCCACCTCCTGGACGGCTGCGGCCACTGGGTCCAGCAGGAACGCCCCGAGGAGGTCAACCGCCTGCTGACCGAGTGGCTCGCCACCCTGGAGAAGGTCAGTCCGAGTGCCGGTACGCCGGGCAGGTGAGATACCCGGCGTCGCCGCCGTCCGGCGAGAACGTGCTTCCGTCGGCGGTCGCCAGGGGAGGATCCGCGCGCCCGCACCGGTGCAGCGAGTGCCTCCCCGAATTCGTGTGAGGCCGGCGTTCGCGCAGATGGGAGCCACCGTCACCTTCAACTGCTAGCCGCCGCGGCACTCCTTCTCCCGGGCAACCGCCCCGGCCGACAGGAGCGTCGCGGTGGCGAGGCCACCCCACAGGGCGCCCGGCCCGTGCGGGGCCAGCACGGTGATCACCGTCGGCGACACGGCGAGGCCGAACCCCGTGGAGAGCTCGAAGCGGGCGAGCGTACGTCCCAGGGCCCCGGCCGGCGCGAGTACGGTGACCAGCGCGGTCGCGCTGCCCGCGTACAGGATCTCGCCGAGGGTGCACAGCACGGACACGAGGGCGACCGCGGGGGCACCCCACCGGTCGCCCAGGGAAGCGGCCGCGAGGAACCCCAGGTAGGACGCGCTGAGAACGACCCCGGCGACGACCAGCACGGTCCGGCGGGAGAAACGGGCCGCCCAGGCGGTGAGCGGCACCTGGAGGGTGACCACCAGCACGGTGTTGGCCACGAAGACGGCCGCCGGCCACGCCGGGGACGCGTGCAGCTGCGTCACCAGCACCAACGGCAGAGCGATCTCGGGCACGTTGAGGCAGAAGGCATAGATCACGTTCGCCCCCAGCAGCGAGCCCGTCCGGGGGGCGGGGCCGTCCCCCTTGGAGGCCCCGCCCGCCGCCGGGCCCGCCTCTACCCGGACCGACCACGCCAGAGCCGCCGCGGCGAGGCAGGCCACCCCGGTGGCGGCGGCCAGGAGTCGCAGGGCCGCGGGGCCGCCCGCGAGGCACACGGTGGCGACGAGCGCGCCGACGCCCATGCCCGCGTTGCGCAGCGCCCGGCCCGCGGCGAGCGCGTTGTCCCGGTCGCGTCCGTGGGCGACCGTGGCCACCAGGGCGGCGTGGGCGGCGGGGAACGCCTGGTTACCGACACCCAGCAGCAGCGCGGCCGCCGCGAACGTTCCGGCGTTTCCGGCCGGTGTGGCCAGCAACAGTCCCACGCCCGCGACCCGTACGAGCATCGCCGCCGCCACGACCGTGCTGCGCGCGCCCCGGTCCAGCCACACGCCGACCACAGGCATACACACCAGCCCCACGACCACGCCGACCGTCATGGCGACGCCGGTGGCGGGCGCGGACAGGTGCAGGACCGTCACCCCGTAAAGCAGCAGGAAGGGCCGCAGCAGCCCGGTGCCGAGCGCGTCGACGGCCAGGGCGACGGCGTAACGAGGGCCCCCGGAGGCCCGGACGAGATCGCGGGGCCGGCGAGCGGTGGTGATTGCCATGCCCTTCACGGTGCGCCCGGCCCTCGGCCCACCCACGTGGCTTGCCGTTCTTCGTCAAGCGACACGGTCGTGCACCGCCGGCACCGTGAGGATGACCGGTCACCTTCGGCAGACGAAGTGTCCTCCGTCGCGGGCGACTGCCCCGTGGATGACGGTGAGGCCCCGTCGGTGAGGATGGGACGGTGACGTTGAAGATCGACATCGGCGGCCTGCCGCCCGAGCGGCTGCGGTTCGCCGCGTCTCCGCTGGCCGAACTGACCGCCATGCTCCATGTGCTGGCCGAACCCGCGCACCACCCGCGGCACACCGCCTGGGCCGCCCAGATATGGGCCGGGCTGCGGCCGGAGCTGGCCGAACGGCTCCGGGAGGCGGAGTGCCTCTGGCGTTCCTCGCAGGCCGACTTCCTGCTCCCCGCCCGGCCACGGCCCACCCTCGGCGAGGAACTGGACGACGTCGACCGGCTCGACGACGAGTCCTATGTGACGGCCGCGCTCGTCTCCACCTGCGGCAGCGGCCGGCTCCCCTTCGTACGGGCGTCCCCGCTCACCGACCCGGCGGCCCGCGATCGGGCCCTGGCGCTCGCCCAGGCCCGCGGTCCGCGCCAGGAGGCCTTCGCGGACCGACTCCTCACGGACACCGACGCGGTACGGTCCCGGCTGCGCGACACCCTCGAACAGTGCGCCGGAGCCTTCTTCGACTCCGCCTGGGCGGCCGGCGTCGTACGCATCGCGTCCGACGTGCGCCTGAAGAACGACCTGCTCAGGCGCCGGGGCGTCGCCGCGGCCCTCGCCTCGGTCTCCGGCGCGACGGCCCTGTCTCCGGACGGCGACCGCATCATCGTCGACAAGCTGCAGGACAGGACGACCGTCGCGGGGGCCACCGGGGTCACCTTCATCCCCAGCGTCTTCGCCCGCCCGCACCTGGTGGTGGTCCACGCGCCCGGGTGGCAGCCGGTGATCCAGTACCCCGTGGCCGAACCGGACCCCGTGGAGCCGGTACCCCTGGAGGCGGTCACCCTACGACTGGCGGCGCTCACCCACCCCGTACGCCTCCGCCTGCTGCGCACCCTGGCCCGGGGGCCGCACACCACCGGTGAACTGGCCCACGCCTGGGACCTCTCGCTTCCGGAGGCCTCCCGCCACCTGGCGGTCCTGCGCCGCGCGGGCCTGCTCACGGCCCACCGCCAGGGCCGTTACGTCCGCCACACGCTCAACCTCGCGGACCTGACCTCCCTCGGCGACGACCTCCTGGCGGCCGTCCTGCGCTGAACCCGCGGGGCCGACGGGTCCGGGGAGCCGGGGAGCCGGGGAGCCGGGGAGCCGGGGAGCCGGGGAGCCGGAGAGCAGGGGCTCCGGGGGTCCGGGGAGCCGGTACAGGTTCCCGCGCCTCGCGGGTGCGCCGGACAAATAGGGCATGGCGCCAACAGGACGTGCCACGCAGCAGACCACGTCCCTCGGGGTTGCGCGGCGGCGGGCGCCTGGTGAGCCGGCCTCCGTCGGCGCGGCCGTGCCCGGTCACCGCCGATGTGACTTCACCCCCGCAGGGTGGCGTCCCAGACCTCCCGGGCGATCGCGTACTCGGCCGTGCGCAGGTCCGCACCTGGCGGGAAGTACTCGGCGGGCGCCTCGAATTCACGGACGTAACTCAGCCCGAGAGAGGTCAGCGTCGCCTGCGACGCGGTGTTGGCCGCCGCCGTCATGGCACTTATCCGCGTCAGCCCGAGATCCTCGAACCCGTGCCGGAGCAGCTCACGAGATCCTTCGCTGCCCAGCCCCTGCCGCCAGTGCCGCCGCAGAAGCTTGCACCCGAGTTCACCCCGCCCCTCCAGGGATTCCCCGTCTACGGGGTCCGGCAGCCGCAGAATCCAGTAGCCGGCGAACTGTCCCTCGACGAACCCGGCCCAGTACCCCAGGCCCGCGCCCCGCTCGGCCTCCGCGAGGTTCCCGCGGAGTGCCGACTCCACCTGCTCACGGCTCCGTGCACCGCCCAAATGACGCATCACCTCGGGGTCGGCGTCGAGCTCGATCTGGTACTCCAGATGCTCGCGGGACAACGGGACCAGGTGGAGCCGTTCACTCTTCAAGATCGCTTGAGACATGGCACCGAGCATCTCAAACACCCGGCTGCACGCATACCCCAAGTGCCCGGCGCGGTACCCCGTCCGCTAGTCGAACACGACCCTGGCCACCCCGCGCACCACCCGTACGACCGTGCCCGCCACCACCCGGACGGCACCCTCGGCGAGCCCCGACGTGATCGCCTCGCCCGTGATCTCGGCGGCCTGCTCGCTCACGCCTTCGCCCCGGCACGGCTGGGTCCGGCACACCCGGCGCAAGGGGCCGGGCACCGGCCTTCCGCACCGCTTGCACCGACGGCCACGGCTGTCCATGTCATCCCCCGCTCTGTTGCTGCCTGTACGGAGAGAGGGACGCGGCCGGCGGCCCGGAAGGTTGCGTGCCGGCGTGGGTGAGGTGGGTGGAGTGCGTGAGGCGGGTGAGCGAGCGAGGGGCGTTACCGGTCAGCGTGCCGCTAGAGCATTTCCAGGGGCTGCTTGCGTACGGGCGCGGGGAAGGCGGCGTCCAAGGCCTTCAGGTCCTCGTCGGTGAGAGCGAGGCCCAGGGCGGCGTGGTTGTCCTGAACGTGCGCCACGGTGGAGGCCTTGGGGATGGCGATGACGTGGTCGTCGCGCAGCACCCAGGCGAGCGCCACCTGCATCGGGGTCGCCCCGTGCGACTGGGCCACGGACTCCAGCACCCCGTGCCCCAGCAGCCGCCCCTGTTCGAGCGGTGAGTAGGCCATCACCGGTACCGAGCGCTCCCGGCACCACGGGAGGAGGTCGTACTCGGGGCCCCGACGGGTGAGGTTGTAGAGGATCTGATTCGTCTCGGGGAGGGCTCCCCGGGGGAGTTCGTCCAGGTCGTCGACGTCCAGGTTGCTCACTCCCCAGGCGCCGATGCTGCCCTCGTTCACCAGGCCTTCGAGGGCTTCGACGGTCTCGGCCAGCGGCACTCCGCCCCGCCAGTGCAGCAGGTACAGGTCGATCCGGTCCGTGCCGAGGCGGCGCAGGCTGGCGCGGCAGGCATCGACGGTGCCCCGGGAGTCGGCGTGCGAAGGCAGCACCTTGCTGACGAGGAACACCTCGTCACGCCGTCCCCGGATCGCCTCGCCGACCAGTTCCTCGGAGGCACCGCTTCCGTACATCTCCGCGGTGTCGATCAGGGTCATGCCCAGGTCGATACCCCGGCGCAACGCGGCGAGTTCCCCGTCGCGCCGCGCCCGGCTGTCGCCCATGTTCCACGTGCCCTGGCCCAGTGCGGGCACGCGCACGCCGGAGGGGAAGGTCACGGTCCTGGCGGATGTCATGCTGGTCCCTCTTCCTGCTCCTACTGCTGCGGTGGTCGCGCCCACGAAGAGAACCCCACCACGTCCCACCGCCACCGCACAAACGAGGGCCCCCGCCGCGGACGCCGGTCAGCACACGAATGCGAGGTGTGCGAGGTGCGCGAGGTGCGTGACGGCCAAGAGGTCAGCCGGCTGGACGCGGCCGAACCGGAACGGCACGGGCATGCACGCACGCGGCGCCGACCGGGGCAGTGGGGATGCGCATGCGGCGGAGCAGGTCACGCGTGGTGCGCAGGGTGAGGGTGCTGCGCCAGGTGATGCCCGGGTGGCGGGAGCGCAGGTGGGACAGGGCGCGGGTGGACAGTCCGCTGGCCAGGAAGTGTTCGTCGATGGCGACGCCAGTGATCACGCCCTCTTCGCAGGTGGTGCAGAGCCGGTAGTGGATCTGGCCGACGACCTTGCGCACGTGGACCAGGAGCAGACACTCCTGGCTGGGGCTGGGGCTGGGGCTGGGACTTGGGCCGGGGGCACTGGGGATGCGGGCGGAGCGGAACTCGATGTCGCGGTACGTGAGGATCCTGCGCCGCAGCCGCCTGCCGAGCCCTTCACGGCGCCCGTGCCGCGCTCCGCGCAGTCGTGCTCCGCGCAGCGGCGCCCCGTGAGCGGCGGCAGGGGCGGAAGGAAAGAGGACGCTCGTGGGACGTGCGTGGGCTCCGGACATGGACTGCGTGTGCCCGGGCGGCCGGTCCTCACGCACCCGCGGCAGGACGTCCTCGGGTTCGAACAGGGCCACCCCGCGTCAGTTCCCGTACTGGAGGGGCCGGTAGGCCCTGTACTCGCCGCCGGCCAGCCCGTAGGTCAGCGATCGGTGGGTGGTGCCGTGCACCCCGCGCTGTTCGTAGGCCGTGTAGGAGCGGTGGGCGTCGTCGTTCCACTTCTCGAAGATGACGACGTGACGGGTGTTGCTGTCGCCGAGGGCGTCGATGACGAGGTCACCCGGCTGGAGCTCGTTCATGGCAAGGGGGCGGGTGAGCGTGCGGTGGGTCAGGCCCACGGTGTTGGGGCCGGGCGTGGACAGACCGAGCGCCATGGCGACGTAACCGGA
The DNA here is from genome assembly GCF_042716745.1 of Streptomyces sp. NPDC058663. NCBI lineage: Bacteria > Bacillati > Actinomycetota > Actinomycetes > Kitasatosporales > Streptomycetaceae > Streptomyces > Streptomyces sp. NPDC058663. The sequence goes on along the minus strand of NZ_JBHXRV010000020.1, from coordinate 121,768 downwards.
GCAGTCCTGCCGGTAGCCCCCCTGCCAGCGCGCGGTCTGGCTGTAGGGCACCGGGCGGCCGTTGTCGGCGGTGAGCCAGGTCGAGGCGCGCTGCAGGGTCTGCTGCCGCGAGGCGGGCCGGGGGTCGGGCTGCCCGGCCTGTACGGGGATGCCCGGCAGCCGGTCTTGAGGGATGTCCACCGCGACGACGGTCAGGAAGCCGGTGACGGGCCGGGTGAGGTGGGCCATGAAGGTGGAGCAGGCGCTGCCCTCGCACACCTTGCGCCCGGTGTCGACCTGGTAGTCGGCGGTGATGCGGTCCTGGCCGGGGGAGGTCCGGTTGATCATTCCCACGGAGGGTGAGCCGATGTCCGCCGTGGCGTGCACGACCCAGCGCGTTCCCCAGGTGGGGAAGTCGGCGGCCCGCACCGCGACGGACCGGCTCTCCGCAACCCGGGCGTGCGTGGCGGCCGTCGCGGCCGCCGCAGGGGCGGGAAGCGCCAGGCTCCCTGCGGCAAGACAGGTCAGGGCCAGTACGGGAAGGAACCGGCGCACAACCGCGCGGCGCGGTGCGCGGGACGGACGGGACCGAGGTGTGCTGCGGAGGCGGGCAGGCATGAGGATTCCTTCTCCGGGCTGTGGAGGGGAGTGCGCGGAGTGCGCGTGGGGGCGAAGTCCCTGCGGGGGTGACCGAGGCCGGGGGGAGCCGTGCTGGCCGGCGGCGACCAGCAACGGGTGCCGGGGCGCAGAGGGGGCCGGTCCCCTCTGCGCGTACAGCTGTGCGTACAGCTGAACGCACAGCGGCGCGGGACCGGCCCGATGACGCCCGGCTCGCGCTTCCTGACTGTGCCGGCTTGCGCGACCGGGCGATGACGGCTCGCGCGTCCTGACTGTGCCGGCTCGCGCGACCGGGCGACGTCGGCTCGCGCATCCCGCGTGGTGGACGGGGCGCAGGGCCGCCGGCCGGTGGTGGCCTCCTCGGGCGTGAGCGGAGGAGGCCACCGCCGGCGCTACGTGCTCAGCGGTTGGTCCAGAGGTTCCACATCCACCCCTCGGCGCACTGGTACCGGTCCCAGTGACCGCGGTCGATGCCCTGCTGACCGGCCGTCTGACAGCCGCCCAGGGTCCAGTACTTGCCGCGGTGGATGTCGAGACCGTCGACCGCCTGGACGGCGGTGGCCTGGTGGGTTGCCGCGACGGGTGCGGCGACCGACGGCGTTGCCGTCACGAGGCCGAGTCCGACCGCGGAGATCGCTGCGAAGGCGGAGAGTGCGGTGCGTACACGCATGGTGAAGTTCCTTTCGGTGGGGGTTCGAGGCCGGCCCGTGCGGACTGCGCCGATACGGAGACGACCACCGGCACGCTCACCCACAGGGGTGGTCTGCCTGGCCGGTATGCCGAGTTTGCGCAGGAAGCTGCACCTTCACAACCTCATCCCGCTTGCTTCACCGATGTCGGGATAAATACATTCCTGACCTGCTGGGACGTCGCCGTCCCGGGACACGGGACAGCCGGCGGGACACCGAGAGCCAGAGCCCGCCCTGCGGAAAGGCGCCTCCATGACCGGCCAACGATCGGACCGGCGCGCGGCAGCACGAAAACTGGGAGAGGCGCTACGGAGCCTGCAACAGCAATCGGGGCGCACCCTGCGCAGCCTGGAGGCCCAGGTCCGGATCAGCGACTCGTCCCTCTCCCGCTACTTCCGCGGTCAGACCGTGCCGTCGTGGCCCGTGGTCAGAGACCTGTGCCGGGCGCTGGACGCGGACCCGTCCGCATACCGCGCCCTGTGGGAAGCCGCCGACCCGGCCCGCTCCGACGACCCGGCCGCCCCTGACCACCCCGCCCGCCCCGAGGTTTCGGCCGCGCCTGACCACCCGGCCCGCCCCGACGACCCCGCGCGCCCCGCCCACTTGGCCCGCGCCGACGACCCGGCCCGCCCCGGCGAACCCGCCCCCGCCGGTGCCGGCTCCGGGGCCGACGTACCGTCACCCCTGTCGACCTCTCCCCGCCTCGCCCTGTGGCGACGGCCGCGAGAAGGGGGGCTTCCGTACGGACGGCGGGCCGCTTTCGCCGCCGTGCTCACTCTCGTTGCCGGGGCACTCGTAACGGGGCTGCTCCTCCGTACCTTCCAGGCCGAGCCCGGTACAGGGCCCACGCAGGGCGCCGAAGCGGCGGCCACCGCCGGCCACGCCGGTGTTCTGGTCCACAACGTCGAGAAGAAGTGCCAGGAACCCCGTACGAACTCCTGCGCGCTGTCCCTGGCCTACAACCCCTACCGCCCCTACGTCACGTCCAACTCCGCCGACCGCGTCTGGCACCACGACCTGCTCCAGGCCCGCTGCACCGTCGCCAACGGCGTCGCCGTCACCGACGAGAACCACAAGCACACCAGCATCTGGGTCCAGGTCACCCACCACGGAAAGCGCCTCTGGCTCCCGGGTATCCGCATCCACCCCGATCACCTGTACCAACTCACCGCCGTCCTGCCGACCTGCACCCCGTAACAGCGGCCGACGCTCAGGAACGGCCCCACCCGGTCCCCACTGTGCTGCGCGCCGCCCCAACGGAGCGGGACTGTACCTTTGCGCCGTGGACTACATAGCTGAACTTCGGCGCGAACTCGATGCGTTCGGCGCCCTGTTGGATGGTGACCTCTCTGCTCCGGTCGAGCACTGCGGCGAGTGGCGGCTGGTGGATCTGGCGGCCCACATGGGAGCGGGGAACCTGTGGGTCGTCACCGCGGTGAAGGAAGGCCATGGCGACGGCTACGACGAGGGAGCCGCACCTCGTGACCCGGCCGGGCTCAAGGAGTGGTACGCCGAGTCGGCGGATGCGCTGGTGCGGGCGCTGTCGGCCGACCCCTCGACCGCCGCGTGGACGTTCCTGCCACCGCACACCGTCGGGTTCTGGCGCCGCCGCCGCAGCCACGAGACGCTGGTGCACCGGTGGGACGCCGAGCACGCGCTCGGCTCGCCCACGCCGATGAATCCGGCGCTCGCCGCCGACGGTGTCGCCGAGGTCTTCGACACCATGGCACCCCGCATGATCTCCAGGGGAATCGCCACCGGCCCCGACCGGGCCGTGCGGATCTCCGCCACAGACTCGGGCCGCAGCTGGGACTACGGGCCCGGCGAACCGGTCGCCGAGGTTCTTGGCACGGCAGAGGACCTGCTGCTCATGCTGTGGGGCCGCAAGCCCCGGAACACCGGATCGGTCACCTGGACCGGCGACGGACCCGCCGGAAGGGAAGTGCTCGCAGGACCACTCGTCCCCTGACCCCCGGGTCGGGGTGACTGGACGCCTCCGCAGAAGCGGAAGACCAAGAAACGCTGACTGCCGCGGCCGAGCTCCTGGGGCGGGGCCGGCGGGTCCTCCTCCGCGGAGAGCCGTAACCGGGCTCGCCGGGCTGTGCGGCATGCCCTGCGGAGCTCCGTGGGCCGGTCCTGCGGCACGCCGGTTGTCGTACACCTGCCGCACCGACCGCGCCGCGAAGGACCCCTCCGTCGGAGGCCGCTTGCCCACGGGGCCGTGCAGGCAGGAACCACACAGGGCGGTGCAGGCAGGAACCCACACGGGGCGTGCAGGCGTGAAGGGGAATGCCCTGAGGAAAGTTACTTCTTCTCCGGAGGCTCAGAAATCTGCCGTGGCCGGGGTAGACATTGGGGCGCGGTGTGGTTATGTTTCTCATGTGGCCCAGAGAGACAGCAGGGCCGGGCAGAGTTGAACTGCCCAACAGCAGTACCGCAGTTGCAGTGCGCAGGACGGTGCGGTGGTGGAGTTCCGAAGCCGGTGAGAAGCGTGAAGGCGACGGGACTGACGACCGGACCGGGTGGCCAGCAGTGATCAGGGGCCACCACCGGCAGTACTCATCAGTGCAGTGCGCAGTATCCGCAGTGAAGAGAATCGCCCCCAGAGGGATTGAACGGAGGAACACCAGCATCAGCAGGATCGCCCGGACGCACGTGCTCGGTCCGGGTACCGCAGGACATCGGGTAAGTGAGGTGGTCTGAGGTCAAGCAACCGCGATCCCCGCACCGTGGGCAGCACACAGGCCCGGCGGTCGGAAAGAGAGAGCCGGTGCAGTTCGAGGGCCGGCAGCTGGTGTAGCAGTTCCTTCGGGGCCCGGTGCCACATGGCACCGGGCCCCTCCCTCGTGCGCCCAAGGCCCTCCCGTGTGCGCCCAAGGCCCTTCTGCGTACGCCCGGGGCTTCTGTGTTCCCGGCTCACCTCCGGCCGTCGTCACAGCCGTTGAGACAGCCAAGCTTCTGTCCGGTGAGGTGTGCCGTAGGAACCGTTGCCGCAGGCTCAGGCCGACACCACCTCGGCCGCCAGCCGCCAGCCGCCTCGCTGGTGACGGGCCTGGCGCAGTGGGGGGCCGGTCCGGGCCGGCTGTTCCGGCTCTCCGTTCACGTCCGCCCCATTCGGGTGGTGATCGGGCTCACGGCCCGCATGAAGAGGCCGGGGGTGGGACCTTCGTCGGTATGACTCGGAAGAACACTCTCGCCCGCATGCGCGCTGCCGCTGCGCTCCTCTTCACGGCGGGCATCGTCGGCCTGGCCCCCGCCGGCACCGCCCACGCGACCCTGCTGCCTCCGCCGCCGGAGGAAGGCGTCATGTGCCCGAGCGTCTACGACCCGGTGATCGGCGCCGACGGCAGGACCTATTCCAACGCCTGCGAAGCCGGTGCGGCCGGGGTTGCGGTGCAGCAGCCGAAGGTCCCGATCGACCACCCCGGCCCGGCGACGTAGTGTCTGCGGGCCAGTTGGCCGACATCCCCCCGGGCCGGCGGGTGACGCGTCGCAGTTCATCCCGGCGTGCAGCGTGTCCGTGTCGCCCGCCTGGACGGTGCAATCAGCGGACCAACCGCCAAGCCCGCGGCCGCAAGAGCGGCCCCCCGGCCGGCTTCAACAGGACGGTTTCCAGGCGCGGGAACGAAGATCAGCGAATGGTCAACGCGCCGAGGAAGTCCCGGGCCGTGGCCACGAGATTCGGCAAGCACGCCTGCATCTCCCACGGCACCGTCACGCTCGCCTCGACCAGACTCCGGCTCCGGCTCCGCACATGACCTCTCCCGGATCTAGTAGCCGGTTGTGCCGTCGAGCAACTCGCGCAGGATGTCCAGGTGGCCGTTGTGGCGGGCGGTCTCCTCGGTGAGGTGGTGCAGGATCCAGCGCAGGTCGACGTGGAGGCCGTTACGGATGGTTCCCTGGGCCTGCTTGTCCAGGTCGTTTGCGGCGACCAGTTCGCGGTAGCGGGCGCTCTGTTCGGCGTATTCGTCGAGCAGCTGCGTGAGCGGGAAGTCGACAGCGATGCGCATCTCGCGGTCGGGGTCCTCATCCGTCATGGGGGCCCGGTCCTCCTCGCCGAGGAAGACCACCTGGAACCAGTAGTACTCGACCCAGCGGAGGTGGTTGATCACTCCGCTCACGGTCATCAGCGGTGAGCCCGGCAGGAGCGGCTTGCGGGCGTTCTCCGCAGAGACCCCTTCGCACTTGGCTTGAGCGGTGCCGCGTGCGTAGTCGAGGAAGGTGGTGAGCTGGGTGCGCTCGTCCCACGCGGGCGGTGTGTCACTGCTTCTTGTCATCGCGCGAAGCGTCCCCGATCACTGTGACCCATGTCGAGGGTTTTATCGACGGCCCCCTGCTTCAACCAGCTCCCTGGCCGGCGGGTCGATATCAGCGACACCGCACCTCCTGACTGCCGTCCACCGGCGGCGAGTCACGGCCCCTGTGCCGCCCCCAGCTTGCCGGCCTCGGACGATCCGTGATGCAGTCACCAGAGCCTGTCGTTCTCCCCCGGATACAGCTCGATGCGGGTGTGCTGGAACGACGCCTGCTCCTGCCGGCCCACGGCCGAGAAGAAGTCCCCCATGGTGACCTTGTCGAAGCCGGGCTGATCGCTGGGGAAGGGAGCCTGCGGCGTTCCTCCGATCAGCACCGTGCCCGGAAGAAGGTGCCAGCCCGCGCTTTCGTAGAACGCCTGGAGCGGGCGGTCGCAAGTGAACAGTCCCAGGTCCAGGTTCCGGGAGATCATGGTTTCCCGGGCCGCTGCCGCCAGGCGCCGCCCGTGCCCCGCACCGCGCGCCTCGCGACGCGTCACCATCGTGCTCACACCACCGGCGGCGTAACGCCGGCCGGCATGGACGATCTCCTTGGACAAGATGTCCAGCGAGGCGAGCACACTGCCTCCGTCCACGAGGAGCATCGACAACGGCCTCAGCTCCGGGTCGTGGGCGGGAGCACTCGGGGAAGGACCGTCGCCATCCAGCGGCCACGTTTGACGCTGGATCTCCAGCACCTGGACGCGCAGTTCGGACGGAGTGGCTTCTTCCGGGAAGGACAGGATCTGCATGCCCTGCATTCTTCACGCACCGCACAAGCGCAAAGCGGCCCCCCTGACGGCGACCGCCAATCAAGACCCTGAAGACAAGACCCTGAAGACAAGACACCGTGACCTTGTCGCGATCGCTGAAGGTGTTCGAGCTGCCGGTGCGGTGCCCGTGTTCGCCACGGGGCGGCGAAGTCGTACTTGACTTGGGCAGACGTCCATCACTCGACATCGAGCAGCCATGCCCGTGCTAGCGTCGCTCACTCCTCGGGCACGTCCGTACGGATTCCTGGCAGGCATCGCATGACCGACCCCCACCAGCAATTCCAGGACGCACTGGACGCCCTGGACACTGCCTTCGTACCTCCTGACGAGCAGCCCTTTTCCGTAGGCGGCTGCACGCACTGTTACACCGAGGCCGATCTCGCGGCCTTGGCCCATCCCGTGCAGCAGGTACCCGAAGAGCTGATCTACTCAGTCGCCCACAAGACGCCCGACCACTGGACCGACTTCCCGGGCCTGTACCGGCGCCTGACGCCCAGGATCGTACGTCTCCTCACCGCGGACCGACTGGACCACGGCTTGGTCGCCTCCCGCCTGCTCGCCGCCGGCTGGAGGAGTTGGCCCGCGCGGCAACGGACAGCCCTGGAGCAGGTCTGGTACGCCTGGTGGCGCTCAGCTCTGCACACCTACCCGGGCGACGGACACATCGCCGACGTCCTGGAAGTACTCTCTGCCGCCGCGGGCACGCCCGTAACCTGGCTGGCGATCTGGTCCGAGACCCGCACCGAGGCGTCTGACCTGCACCTGAGCGATGCGCTCGACCGATGGCTCTGGCAGGACGAACTGGCCGACCTCCACTTCGGCTTCTTCGACGAACTGCCCGCCACACCCGAGCTCCTGCGCTGGCTCCTGGCCCTGGAGGACGGCCGTGTCGGCGCCGCCCAGCTGATCGAGGTCGAGCGCATCGCACACAGCCGATCGATCTGGTAGCGGGGTCTCGGCCTGCTCCCGCCATCGACGCGGACATGAACATCCCGAGGCTGCCTCGGACACCTTGCCCGTCACAACTCCCTGGCCCCGCGGAACCACCGTGCGCGACGGACTCACGCTGTGTTGTGGTGGGAAGCAGGTGATTCGTGGGCGTCGAGTGCTTCGGCCAGTTCCATGCAGCGCAGGCGGGCGGGGGAGAAGTCGTAGGGCATCTTGCCGATGGCCTCGAACGCGCTCATGGTGACCTGCCCCGTGCCGGAGTGCTGGCCGGCCTCGTCCTCACCCTCGGCAGTGGTAGGGGGGTGCAAGGCGTCCCAGGCGTCGAAGAGCGCGTCTTCGCTCTCCGCCAGGCCGGAATGCTCGATGACGGCGTGCAGCGCCTCTTCGAAGGCGTGGCGTTCGGCGGCCACCTGGGCCACGCGGGGGTCGTCGACAGCGATTGTGTCGTCGAGTGCCTCTTCTGCGGCATCCACACGGTCGGAGTCCTCCCTCAGCTCCGGGTGGGTGGCCAGGGCGATGAAACGGGAGGCCTGTACGGCCGCACCGAGCGGGCCGAAGATCCGCTCGGTGACCAGTAGGCAGTCCAGGTCCGCTTGGCGCAGGGAGCCCTCGGGCAGGCTCTTCAGCCGGCTGGCGACGAAGTCGGAGAGCAGTCCCATCCTGCTCCCCTCGGTGCGCATGCGCTGTACGGCGGCCCGTTGGCGCCGCAGTTCTGCTTCCTGGGCGGCGAGGGTTGCCTCCAGCCGTTCCAGAGTGCCCGCGATGCCGTCGTCGCTGCCGGCACTGGCTGTACCTGTGCCGGGGGAGGCGTCACGGATGTCGTCCAGGGCGATCCCGGCGTCCGCCATCCTGCGGATCCACAGGAGCCGGATCATGTCTTCGTAGCCGTAGCGGCGGCGGTCGTCGCTGCCCCGCTCGGGCTCGGGGAGCAGTCCGATCTCGTGGTAGTGACGAATCGCCCGCGGTGTGGTGCCGACGAAGGCCGCGGCGTCTCCGATCTTGACCTGACGCGGCGGGATGAAGGACGGATGCATGAGCGGGGGCCTTCCTCAGCGGAGCGGGAGGTGAGTCCACCGGATCACATTCCGCTACGGAAGGTGCAACCCGAGATACCCCGCCCGGCATCCCGGTAGCTCGCGTATCCCTGCCGCTGTCATACCTCCAGGGTGGTTCGCCCGCGCGATCTGCAAGGCCAGGGAAGGGACTTGCAGTCCCCGTCGGCCATCAAGGAGCCTGCTGGGTGCTGGGTGCTGGGTGCTGGGTGCTGGGTGCTGGGTGCTGGGTGCTGGGTGCTGGGACGGGGCGAGTTAGTTGGACCTCGCGGGGGCTATCCCCAGCTCCCCTTCGGGTGCAGGCCTGAATGACGGGCTACCCGACCCGGTGGGACCTTTCGCGTATGACTCCCAGGAAACCGACATCCCCGACCCGCGTCCGCCACCTCCATGGCGCGCCCGCCTCTCGCCCTGCGCGTGGTTCCGGCAGCCCCGGGCCCCGCGTCCGTAGTGACCGCCTCCTGTTCGTGGCAGCGCCCGCGCTCTTCCTCGGCGGCTGGTTGCTGATGCGGCCGATCGAAGGACGATCCGAGCCCGGGGCCTGGTGGACGGCCGCCCATGCCGTCTGGCTCGCTGGGTTCGTCCTGTTCGCGGTGCTGAGCCTGCGCCTCCGACGTATCGCCGGGGCGCGGTCCACCGGGCAGCGGATCACGGTGAACGCGAGCGTCGCCGTCGTCCTGCTCAGCTCACTGGCGAACATTGTGCAGCTCTCCATTGACCTCGTCGGCGGCTTCACCGCGGCCGACAGCGCCGAACTCAAGGACGTCTTCGCCGATGTGAAGAGGATTCCCGGCGCCGAGACGGTCATCTACGGCTACGGAGCGCAGGCGGTCTTCCTCGGCCTTGTCGTCCTCGCCATCCTGACCGCCGTCATCCGGCGCCGCGCGTCCGGGCCGGCCGCTCTGGTAACCGCCGGAACCGTGATGATGGCCGTCGGCATGGGCTTCGGGCGCGACCACTGGACCGTGCCGCTGGGCATGGTCTGCCTGCTCACGGGCCTGACACTGCTCGAACGTGAACTCGCCGGACCGCGGGTACCTTCTCACCCCGTACGCACGTGAGGGCGCCGGGCACAGAACCTTCCGTCTCGGGGCGGCGAGCCGATGCACTCTGAGACCCACGTGACCAGATGGTCGGCGTAGGCCGAACCCGACGGGTACGGACTTGACCATCTCCCCGCGCGCAGAACGCAGCTGGCGTGCCGACCGCCCCGTAACTTGTCAGACGGTCGTGCAACACTCCGCCACATGTCTCTCGACGATCTCAGCTTCCACCAGTGGCGGTCATTCGACCTGCCTGCCGCGCGCCGCGTCGCCCAGGAGGCCGCCGAGCGAGCCGGGGGCCGCGTGACCGCAGTCGAGACCGTTGAGCATGCCGACTCCCCGCTGCATCGCGTCAGGATCGAGCGGAACGACCAGGAGTTCGCTCTGATACCGGGCGGCACAGTGACGCTCGGGTTCGACCTCGACGCATGGCAGCCGACGCCCGAGCAGAGCGCCGATTACGCCAGGAGCGCGGATCAGGGCTTCGGCTACGGCTCCGACCTCCGGGCCCACCTCGCCCAGGTACTCAGCCCGCGCCGAAGCGTCACCCTCGCCACCGTGCTCATGGCCGTGGAGGCGGAGAACCTGACCGAACTGCCCGCCGACATGCCGGCCGTACTCGCGGCGCGCGGCTTGCGGATGCCGAGCTCGGACGAGTGGGAGCACGCCTGCGGGGCCGGCGCCGGCACCCTCTTCCGGTGGGGCGACGACTGCCCCCTCGACCGCATTCCCGGCGAAGGTCCGGACGGGCCGCAGATGCCTCCGAACGCCTTCGGCCTGCGCATCGCCCAGGACACCTACAGCGCGGAACTGACCAGCGACGTCACTGCGGTGCACGGTGGAGACGGCGGCGAGTCGGTGTGCGGCGGCTACGGCCACCTGCTGGCATGGCTGCCCCTCGCCACCGCGAACCGCAACCCTTTCATGGCCGAGTTCGTGTACGGCCCCGACGGAGAAGACCTCTGCGAGGACTTCTCCACCCGACCCGTGCTGACGCTCTGAGCGCACAGCGGTGGACGGGTGTTCCCGCTGGCGTGGTGATCGTTGGCGGTCGGCGTCAGAGGCATCCGGCGCAGCATCCCCCCGCAGACCGCTATGTTTCCGTCGTGCCGCGGGCCGACGCCGGCTCGCGGGAGTCGATGTCCTCCATGAAGCTCAGCATCCGGGCATTGACGAGCTCGGGGTGGTCGATCTGCGGGCCGTGGCCGGTCGCGGCGACGATCTCCGCGCGGGCGCCGTGCATCAGGCGCGGGACGCGCTCCAGCTGCCGTTTGGGATGTACGAGGAGGCTGCGCTTGCCCATGACCAGGTAGAACGGGGTCCGGATGGATCGCAGTTCGTCGTCGGTCAGCGGCAGCGGCGCGGGCCGGCGTATCCGGAAGGCGCGGACGCCCTTCTGGATGAAGGTGCGCAGTTCGTCGTCGGCGACGACCGGCTGGTCCAGCCAGGCGGCCAGGCGCGGGCGCAGCCCCTTGGGGGCGAAGGTCGCGAAGAGGCTGACGAAGACCCAGGCGAAGAACCGCAGGCCCACCTTTTCCAGGCCGCCGGGGTCGAGTGCGGTGACGGAGGCCAGGCGTTCGGGCCTGCGGTGCGCCTGGTTGATGACCAGCCAGCCTCCGTACGAGGCGCCCACGAGGTGGACCCGGGCGAGGCCCAGGGCCTCGAAGGTCTCGTCCATCCACTGGGCGGCGCGCTCCGGCTGCCACATGGGTTCGCGGTGGATGCTGCGGCCGGGGTCACCCGGGGTGTCGAAGGTGTAGACGGGGCGGTCGGCGCTGAGTGCGGGGGTGTTGGGGTACCACATGGCGGAGTTGCTGCCGGACCCGTGGATCAGGACGACCGGTGTGCGGGACTCCGCGGCCGGATCGGCGGGGCCGTAGCGGTAGACGTGCGTGGTGCCGAAGCTGGTCTCCACGTCCACCTCGGAGCGGATGGGGGCGCCCTTCGCGAGAAGGACGTCACCCGCGGCGAAGTACCGGTCCCGCAGGGTGTCGTTGACGTAGCGGCCGATGTCGCGGCGTATGCGGCTCTTGCGGTCGGACACGGTGCACCTCCGGGAGAATTCCTTCTTCGTGATACGAACGTACCATGATCTTGGTACGGCGGTACCATGAAAAGGCAAGGACCCCTCAGCGACGGGCGGAGACATCAGCGCATGCCGAAACGCGTGGACCACCAGGAACGGCGGACCGAGATCGCCGAGGCTCTCATCCGGATAGCCGGACGGCGTGGCCTGCACGCCGTCGGGATGCGCGACGTGGCGGCCGAGGCAGGAGTGTCACTGAGGCTCGTGCAGTACTACTTCCAGACCAAGGAGAAGCTGCTCTTCTACGGGCTCCAGCACCTGACCGACCACTTCACCGCGCGAGTGGGCGCACGCCTCGCCGCGGTCGGCCCTCACCCGGGTCCACGCACGACCATCGAGGCGCTGCTCCTGGCCTCCCTCCCCACGGACGAGGAGAGCCGTACCTTTCACCTCCTCTACAGCTCCTACGCGATCCTCTCCGTCACCGACGAAGCCCTCGCCGCCCAGCCCTTCATCGACAACCCCGACGCCGCCGAGAACGCACTCACGGAACTACTCGCGCAGGCGCAGGAGGCGGGCCTGGCCGACGCCCGGATCGAAGCACACACGGAAGCAATCAGCCTCCTCGCCATGACCGCGACGATGGGCACAAGCATTCTCGTCGGCCAGCGGACGCCGGAGTCGGCCCTCGCCGTACTCCACCACCACCTCGACCGGATCTTCGTCCACCCTCCGACCCCGCCGTCCGCGCAACCCGGCTGAAGGCCGTGAAGTGACATCTACGCCTCCCCATGCGCGGGGGCCACGGAGGGTTGGGCATGCTGGGCGGCATGGAGTCGACAGTGTGGGACGCCCTGTGGGGCCGTGGCGAAGTGCCGGTCGTTGCGGACTGCTTGGGAGGTGAGTACGTGCAACACCGGGACCGGGTAAGGATCGGAGCGCCGGAGGACCGCGTCGCTGTCACGCTGACCCGGGCCGGAGACCATCACGTGGTGGCGGAGGTGTGTGCCTCCGACGGCGCTCCGCTGACCGACGGGCACAAGCGGATTCCCGACGGTACTCCGCTGACCGCCGGGCAGGAGCGGGATCTCGCGGAACTCGGCTGGGAGCGCCGGGACACCGGCATCTCGCCGGTGCGGCCGACCTGGTGCCTGGAGTGGCACTGGTACCGGGACGCTTCCGTCCGCACGGAGCACGTCCGGGCGATCGTGTGCGCGTTGCGCGACGTGCTGGCGGTTCCCGCCGAGCAGGTGACGGTGCGGGGCTGGGGGCTGGGCGGACCGTTCAGGGTCTACGGCTTGGAGCGTTTCGACGATCGTCCCAGCGCGCGCGGCGCCGTCGGCCCGTGCATGGAGTGGGGCGACCTCCAGGCGCGGCTGGACTGGGTGTTGGGCACGTTGCCGGCTGACGCCGCCGTGGTCATGGGCGGGCCGCAGGACAGCGTCGTCCAGTTCATGACGACGTTCCGCGGCACGATCGCCACCGGCGCGTCCGGCCCGGGACTCGACGCCGGGAACCTGCCGACACCGGACGATCCGGGCAGCGAGCAGGCCCGGAGCATGTTCGCGGACGGCTGGCATCCCGAGGTCATGAGTCCGGGCCTCGCCGAGTGGACGCTCGGCGAGCCCGTCGTCCACTACGGTGCCGGTCCGCTGGCCCGGAAGGCCGTCGCGGCCCTGCGGACCCTGGGCGCCGACCGGCCGGACGAGGTGACCGTACGCATCTTCCGCAACGGCTCCCGTCCGAAACCGGCGTACGCCTACGCCGAGTTGGGCCTTGCCGCGATGTAGGAGTGCCTGTCACGCGGTTCGACGTCACGAAGGCCCGGCGGAGGCCGCCGACAGCCCGGCGGCCGGGACTTCGTACGTGTCAGTGGTCAGCCCTGCCGGCGGAAGTCCAGCATGTAGAAGACCTTGTCGTATCGCTGTTCGCCGACGGCGACGAAGTCGGGAAGACGGCCGTACTCGGTGAAGCCCAGCGTCCGGTAGAGGCGCAGGGCATGCGTGTTGTCGCCGCGGGCGTCCAAGGTGAGGACCTCGATTCCCGCCTCCCTGGCGTCAGCGATCAGGGCAGCGGTCAGCGCCCTTCCGACACCACGGCCATGGGCGGCAGCATCCACCGCGATCTTCTCCAGGTCGGCGTGCGGCCGATGGGTCGGTCGGGCGTAACGGCACCAGTACCCCAACCCGACCAGCCGACGGTCCAGATACGCGACGCGCAGGGCCGCGTCACCGTCCTGCACCGCCATGACGACGCGGCCGAGAAGGTCCGCCACCTCGTCGCGGGAGGGCGGTTCGACCCAGCCCAGCGCGGCACCTCCTTCGACCAGGTCCGCCAGGATCTGGTGGGCCGACTCCGTGAACCGGGCCTCCAGCTCCGGATCGGAAGTCAGCTCCATGGCGTCGAGGAGGGCGGGTGCAGCGGTCACCTTGCTGGTCATGGCCGGATTCATGTCCGGCAGCCTAACCAGCCCAGGGACCGGCCGAGCCACCCGCGCTCCAGCCTCGGTGGCAGCCGGGCCGCTACTGATCCGCGCTCCGGGCGGGTGACGGCAAGCATTGCCTGCTGCCTGCTGCCTGCTGCCTGCTGCCTGCGGCCGCCGGCGTACCGTGGGCCGATGAACGTGTTCGGAGGAAGCGGGCAGTGTCTGGAACTGTCCAATGGCGGCACCGAGGTGTTCATCGATGTGCTGATGCTGGCGGTGTCCGAACTTGCCGACGGGGAGTGGGACTACCGATTCGCTGCTCTGCTGGCACTTCAGGACCAGAACGTGATGGGGCGCGGCGCCGTGGGCTTCGATCTGGAGGACATCGCCTGGGGTGCGTCCGCCGCCGAGCGTGCCCGCGCGAAGGATTTCGTGCTGCGCACCGTCGCACTGGCGCTGAACCGTCACCGGTGGGACGAGTTGGGTGAGGACCTGCCGTTCGCCCGTGACCACCTGCTTCGGTTCCACTCCATGGTCGAGTCCTTCCTGCCGACCGGCAGTGCTCCGCTCGGTGACGGCTTCCCCTCTCCGGAGGAGCGAGCGGTGGCCTCCTGCGCACGGCACCGAGTCCTCAGCGCATGGCCGCACTGGGAGGGCTGCTTCCTCTGTCACCGCCAGGGGACCGGTCAGGGATCGACGGCCGGCTCCTACTTCCCGCGAACACCTTGCTTCTCCAGCGCCCTGCGCAGTGCCCGCACGGCGTAGAAGGCGCGGCTCTTGACGGTGCCGGGCGGGATGCCGAGGTGCTCGGCGGCCTGGGCCACGCTGCATTCCAGGTAGTACATGAGGCGGATGACGGACAGCTGCTGCTCGTTCAGCTCCCGCAGGGCCTCCAGCACCACATGGGAGGTGATCGTGGCTTCGGTGCTGTCCCAGGAGGCGTCCAGGTCCTCGACCGGCATGAGCTCCAGCGGCCGGATCTGCCGGCTCCGGTGGTGGTCGATGACGAGGTTCTTCGCCACGGTGAACAGCCACGGCCGGACCTGCTCGCCACGGGTGCCCAGCATCCGGGCGTGCTTCCAGGCGCGGGCCGCGGTCTCCTGGAGTATGTCCTCCGCCTTGTGCCAGTCGCCGTCCAGCAGCCGCGTGGCGTAGCGGACGATCAGCGGGCCGTACTGATCGTAGATGTCCCGGACGAAGGCATCGCAGTCGGTGTCCGGTGCGACGTGGTGGGCATGTGCCCGGCCTGGAGCGAGGCGGGTGGTCCCCGCTTCCATGATCCCGTTCATGTGTGGCGCCCGTTCCTGTTCAAGTGTTCTGTGGCGTGCTCTCCCGCATGTGCGGGTGAGCGGCTCAACACTCGTGGGGAGCCCTTGGCTGCACCTTGTCGTCTTCTTGTCGTTACGCCCGGGCGGGAGCTTCGAAAGCTGGTGCCTTCCGGTGAACCGGGGAGCCCAGCGCTTCGTTCAGCAGACCGAACCGTGTTGCTCGACAACACCGCAGCATTTCGGAAGGACAACTCCCCTCATGAAGCGCACTCTCTCCCGGCTCGGCCTCGTCCTGGCAGTGGGAGCCGTCTCGGCTCTCGTGTCCGTGTCCCCGGCCGCCGCGGTCAACCAGACGGCCTGCGGCGACCGTACGGACCTGGTCAAGGTCTGGTACAACGGCAACCAGACCGCGTGCTTCGCCAACGCGGGCGTCATGGCTCCGGGGCTCCCCAACGTCTGGCGCGTCACCTCCGGCAACAACCACGTCGAGCTGCTTCTCGGCGATCAGGTGCGGGTCCTGCCCAAGTGGTCGGCCCTTCGCGACGTGGAGGGACTCAACGCGACGCTGCACATCCTGCAGATCCGCTGACCGCTGATGCTCTGCTGCTCTGATGACCTGCTGACCGCTGGTCCGCTGCTGACCGCTGATCCGCTGATGACCCGCTGCCCCGCTGACCCGCCCGGACCGGCGCGTCGTGTGGTCCAGAGGACTCAGCGCACAGGGTTGTTACTCCGCGGGACGGCGAGCTTGTGGTCCCCGTCCGCCCTCTCCGGCACGGGGGGCGTGGGGTCCGCATTGCCGTCCAGGGCGGCGAGCCGGTCACGGGCCTGCTCGGCAGTGTGGGACATCGCCCGCTCGTCGGCGCTTGTGAGGGCGCGGTCCCAGTCCGCCCGGGCACCTTCCCGGTCGCCCATGGCCATGCGGGCGTCGCCCCTCCTCATCAGTGAGCCGATGGCGTTCCTGTGGTCGTCCAGCTCCTCGAACGCCCGCGTCGCCCGCTGGTAGGTGGCGAGGGACTCCTCGAATCGGCCGAGCATACGGAGGTTGTAGCCCAGAATGTCCCAGGCCTGGGCCAGCTGCCACGGCGCGTCCAGGCTCTGGAACAGGGCGATGCCCTCCTCGTTGTACAGCAGGCTCTTCTGAAGATTCCCGAGATTGGAGTGGAACCAGGCAAGTTCGATGAGGCACTCGGCCAGCCACAGCTCCTCGCCCGTCTCCCGGGACAGTTCGAGGCCCCGCTCGGAGGCCATCACGGCTTCCTCGACCCGGCCGAACAGGAACAGCGCACACGCCGTGACGTAGTGGGCTCGGGCCAGCTCACCGGTCGCGTCGAGCTCCTCGAAGATCGCGGTGGCGCGCTTGAGGTCGTCGAGCGCTTCTTTCCGGTGGCCGAGATAGCCGTGGATGCCGCCGAGGTGGCGGAGGCAACGGCCCTCTTCGAGAAGGTTGTTGTGGCGCCGGGCCACTTCGAGGGCCGGGGCCAGGGCTGTGATCGCCTCGGGCCAGAACTCCTGACGGTTGAAGTGTTCCTTGAGCGACCAGGACAGACCGGTGGTGTGGTGGTCCAGTTTCTGGCTGACGGCGGTGTGCAGCAGACCGTTCAGAACGCGGTGTTCTGCGGTGAGCCACCGGGTCGCCTGCTGGTGGGTGGCGAACTTCTCCGGGGTGACGCCCGGGTGGGGCGCCCCCAGGTCGAGGTCGGGAGGTGTGTCCTGCTTGAGCAGCTGGTTGGCCTCATGGGCGGTGAACATGTAGTGGTCCAGGACCCGGACGGTGGCGTGGTGCCGTTCCTGCGTGGTGTCGTGCGTGTCGGTGAGCTCGGCCGCGTACCCGCGCAGCAGGTCGTGCAGGCCGTAGCGGCCGGGCAGCGGTTGTTCCACGAGGCACGAACTGGTCAGAGCGTCGAGTGCCCGGCGCGTGCGGGGGAGCGGGAGGCCCGCGAGGCCTGCGGCGGCCGGGACGGTGATGTGGGGGCCGGGGTGCAGGGCCAGGAGACGGAAGAGGCGGGCGGTGAGCTCGTCCAGGGACCGGTACGACCAGGAGAAGACGGCGCGTACGTCGGTGGTGGCGTCCGAGCCGGTGAACGCGTCGAGACCGCCGTCGGTGTGCCGCAGGTCGTCGGCAATGGCGTGCAGGGGGAAGGAGGGATCGAGTTCGGCCCGGGCGGCGACCACCGCCAGCGCCAGCGGAAGCCGTCCGCACAGGCGGATGATGTCCGCTGCGGCGGCGGGCTCGGCGGCCAGTCGCTCCGCTCCCAGACGTCGTTCGAGGGCCTGGTGGGCCTCGGCCTCCGAGGGCAGCGGGAGGGTGAGGGGTTTGGCGCCGTCGGTGGTGACCAGGCCGGGGAGCTGGCTGCGGCTGGTGATCAGAGTGAGGCAGCCCGCTCCCCCCGGGAGCAGCGGCCGTACTTGTTGTTCGTCGCGGGCGTTGTCCAGGACGAGCAGGATCCGCCGGTCGGCGAGCAGACTGCGGAAGAGTGTGCTGCGTCCTTCGGTGTCCTCGGGGATGCGCTGGGCGGGAACGCCGAGAGCGGTGAGGAAGCCGTGCAGGGCGTTGCCGGGTTCGACGGCGGGCGCGTGGGGGTGGAAGCCGCAGAGGTTGACGAAGAGCTGTCCGTCGGTGAAGGCGGCGGCGATGCCGTGGGCGTGGTGGACGGCGAAGGTGGTCTTGCCGACACCCGGAGCACCGCTGATGACGACGACAGGGGCAGCGGCGGGCCCGGGTCCGCCCGGTCCGCCGTTCACGGCCGCCAGCCACGCGCCCTCGGTCGCCCGGCCCGCGAACACCGGGAGAGTGCGCGGCAGTTGAGCCGGACGTGCCAGGGGCGGCGTCGTGGGGCCGTCAGCAACCGCGGCCGGTTCGCTGCGCGCGTTGGTTCGGTGGGCGGTGTCGTGCGGTTGGCCTTCCGCGCCGGGCCGGTCGGCGGTGTCGTGCGGTTCGCCTTGCGCACCGGGCCGGTCGGCCGCCTCTGCCCGTCCGTGGGCGGCGGAACCGGCCGGGTCGGTGAGGCTGGCGGGATCAGTGGGGCTGGTGGGATCGGTGGGGCCTGCGGGCGGGGTGGCCTTCTTCTCGTACGCCGCGCCGGGGGCGGCCGACCCGCCGGGGACGGACGCTCCGCCGGGTCCGTTCAGTACACCGGCCGGCTGAAGGGGAGGCAGGTCGTGGCGGAGGATGCCGTCATGCAGGGCGCGTAGGGACGGGCCGGGTTCGAGGCCGAGTTCGCAGCTGAGGTACCGGCGCAGGTCGGCGTAGCGCTGCAACGCCTCGGGGTGCCGTCCGGCCAGGTACAGGGCGCGCATCAGCAGACCCCAGCCGGTTTCCCGCAGCGGATGTTCCGTGGTCAGCGCCTGTGCCTCGTCCAGGGCTTCGGTGGTCCGCCCCTGCAGGAGCAGGGCGGTGGTGCGGACCTCGCGGGTGGTCTGCCGCAGTTCTTCCAAACGTGTCGCCTCGTGGACGGCGAACAGGTGGTGCGCGGCGTCCGCGAACGCGGCACCGCGCCACATCTCCAGGGCTGTTCCCGCCTCTTCCACGACGCGTTCGGGCCTGCCCTGGCCCATGAACCGGTGAGCCCGGGCGAGTGACTGCTCGAAGCGTGTGGTGTCTCGGCTCTCGGGCGGCACCCGCAGCGCGTAGCCCAGAGGCTCGGTGACCAGTACCTCGAAGGCGCGCTGCCCGCGCAGGTGCGGGGGCTCCAGGACCGCGCGGACCTTGCTGACGTGGGCGTGCAGGGAGCTCGTTGCTCCGCCCGGTGCCCGTCCCGGCTGTTGCGGCCACAGTTCGTCGCACAGCGTCTCCGGCGCGACCGCCCGGCCGTCGGCGAGCAGCAGACGTATCAGCAGCAGCCGCTGCCTGCGCCGGCCCGGGTCCAGTACGGTGCCCGCCCGACGTACCTCCAGGGGCCCCAGCAGCGCGAAATCGAGACCCTGGCTCACAGCTGTCACCGTACCCACCCAGAATCCCCGTCGATGGCGTCACCCTCGGGGGCACACCTGTGGTCATGTCCCCCGGCCGTACGGCGACCCGCTCCCGCGAGGACGAAAGCCGGGTGCCGGGCCGGTGGCCCCGGGCACCCGCACGCCCCTGTCGCGGGACTGCCCACCGGGGTCGGGGGCCGACGCAGGTGGACACGGCGGGGAGGACTCCGTTGTCCGTTGCCCGCATACCGGACAGGACATTAGCAGGAGGCCTGCGGCGCGACGGCTGCACCTGTGGCGGGACGCGGCGCGGGTGCGGCGCGCGCTGCCGCCATGTCGGCAAGGGACCGCCCCCACCAGGAGGGCCGTCCACGCGGACGTCCCTCACCTGCGGCGATGGGTGAACCGGGGTGCCGTTCCCTCCGTTGAGTGAGCGGACGGTCGTCGTCACGAGTGAGGGAAGACATGGTCATGGTCGAAGGAACGAGTACGGACCGGTTCGCACCGGTCCGCGAGGCGCTGGCAGCACACCTGGAGTCCGGCGAGGAGTTGGGGGCGTCGATCGCCGTCGATGTGGACGGCGTCATGGAGGTCGATGTGTGGGGCGGTCATGCCGACGCGGCGCGCACCGTTCCCTGGCGCGAGGACACGTTGGTCAACCTGTGGTCGACCACCAAGACCCTCAGTAGTCTGGCCGCCCTCGTCCTCGTGGACCGCGGGGCGCTGGACCTCCATCGCCCGGTCGCCCACTACTGGCCCGAATTCGCTGCCCGGGGCAAGCAGGACATCGAGGTGCGGCACGTACTGGGACACACCTCGGGGCTCTCCGGCTGGCAACAGCCCTTCACCATCGACGACTTGTACGACTGGCGGACCGCGAGCGGGCGGCTGGCCGCTCAGGAGCCCTGGTGGAAGCCCGGCAGTGCCTCGGGTTACCACGTGCAGACGCAGGGGCAGCTGGTGGGAGAGCTTGTCCGGCGGGTGAGCGGCCGTACCCTGGCCGAGTTCGTCGACACCGAGATCGCGGGGCCGGCACAGGCCGACGTCCAGATCGGTGCGCGGCAGGCCGACTGGCCACGTATCGCCGAGCTGGTCGCCCCCTCGCAGCTCTCCGGCATACCCGAAGGCCTCGATCCGGACGGGATCTTCGTCAAGACGCTGGCCGGAAGCCCTGCCCGGGACGAGCACGTCGACACCCCGCGGTGGCGACGCGCCGAGCTGGGAGCCGTCAACGGACACGGCAACGCACGAGGCATGGCCCGCGCCCTGTCCGTGATCTCACGCGGTGGCCGGGTGAACGGCCGTCGGCTCCTCTCGCAGGAGACTGCCGAGAGGGTCCTGGACGTCCAGGCCGACGGCATCGACCTGTTCCTGGGCATTCCCGTGCGCTGGGGCACCGGCTTCGCGCTCGCCGATGCACGGACGATGCCGCACATGCCTACCGGCAGGGTCTGCTTCTGGGTCGGACGAGGCGGTTCGATCGTCCTGATGGACCTCGACCGGCGCGTCACGTTCTCGTACACGATGAACCGGCTGGGCGACGGAATCCTCGGCTCCGAACGCACCTACAGCTATCTCCGGCATGTCTACGAAGTTCTGGACTCCGCCGCCTTCGACGCCCGGGAAAAAATGCCCGCGCTCCGGGTGAACCGAACCTGAGCTCCCCTCGTAGAACAGGACGCAAGGCGCTCCACTCACACTCGGCGCAGCTGGAGAGCGCGCCAACTCGCCCCTCGATGCCGGCAGTTGTTGGTGAGTCTTCAGGCTGCGCCTGCCCACATCGCCCGTACGGCCCGCCAGGGCCGGCACACAAGGAAAATGGACACACGTATGCGCATCACCCGTCCGGCCCGTCCGAGCCGTAGATCCGCCGTGCTCGGTATCACTGCGGCAGTGGGGCTGTCCGTGGCCGCCGTCACCCTGCCCGCCTCCGCCGGAGCGGCTTCCCACCAGCCGGTGCGTCCGACGATCGTGCTGGAGCACGGGGCGTTCGCCGACGCCGCCAGCTGGGACGGTGTCGTCACCCGGCTGCAGCGCTCGGGCTACCCCGTGGTGTCCGCAGCCAACCCGCTGCGTGGTCCGGCGACCGATGCCGCCCATCTGCGCAGCGTCGTCAGCCACATCGACGGGCCAGTGGTCCTGGTCGGCCACTCCTACGGCGGTACGGTCATCAGCCAGGCCGCCGCGGGCCTCGAAGGCAAGGTGAAGGCGCTGGTCTACATCGCCGCGTTCCTGCCCGACGCGGGCGAGAGTTCCCTCGGACTGACCAACAAGTTCCCCGGCAGCACCCTCGGTCAGGCGATCGAGTCGGTCAACTACACGCTGCCCGGCGGCGTTCAGGGCGCAGACGTGTACATCAAGCAGGCGAAGTTCCACGACCAGTTCGCCGCGGACGTACCCGCTGCCAAGGCCAGGCTCATGGCAGCAGGACAGCGTCCGATCGCCGCCGCCGCGCTGGAGGAGAAGTCGGCCGAGCCCGCCTGGAAGACGATTCCCACCTGGTCCCTGATCACTACCGAGGACCGCAACATCCCCGTCGCTGCCCAGCGCTACATGTCGGCCCGCGCCGCGGCCCGCACCACGACGGTCGCAGCGTCGCACGCGGTATCCGTCTCCCGCCCCGGGACCGTCGCCCGCATCGTGGAGCAGGCGGCCCGCTCGGTCCGCTGACCGAGAGCAGCCGAGTGGCCGAGAGCGGCCGAGTGGCCGAGCGAACCGACAGCTCAGCCCGTCGCGTCGCCGCCCGCCCCCCCACAGCCGATGCCTCCACACCCCATGCCCCCATACCCCACACCCCAAGGCACTCCCTCCGCGCAGGCTCGTTCCACCGAAAGGCAGTAACCACCATGGCGTTCATCACCGTCGGCCAGGAGAACTCGACCAGCATCGAGCTGTACTACGAGGACCACGGCACCGGGCAGCCCGTCGTGCTGATCCACGGCTACCCGCTCGACGGCCACTCCTGGGAGAAGCAGACCGCCGCGCTGCTGTCGGCCGGCTACCGGGTGATCACGTACGACCGGCGCGGCTTCGGCCGCTCCAGCCACCCCACCACCGGCTACGACTACGACACCTTCGCCGCCGACCTGAACACGGTCCTGGAGACCCTCGACCTCACCGACGCCGTCCTGGTCGGCTTCTCCATGGGCACCGGCGAGGTCGGCCGCTACCTGGGCACGTACGGATCCGCCCGGATCGCCAAGGCCGCCTTCCTCGCCTCCCTCGAACCCTTCCTCCTCAAGACCGACGACAACCCCGGCGGCGTCGAAGGCACCGTCTTCAAGGACATCGAAGCGGCCGTCACCGCCGACCGCTACGCCTACTTCACGGCGTTCTACGAGAACTTCTACAACCTCGACGAGAACCTCGGCACCCGTATCAGCGAGGAAGCCGTGCGCAACAGCTGGAACGTCGCCGCAGGAGCCTCCGCGTACGCCTCCCTGGCCTGCGTGGCGACCTGGTCCACCGATTTCCGTGCCGACCTTCCCAAGATCGACGTCCCAGCACTGATCCTGCACGGCACCGCGGACCGCATCCTTCCCATCGAGTCCACCGGGGACCTCTTCCACGAGGCACTCCCGCAGGCCGACTACGTCGTCATCGACGGCGCTCCACACGGTCTGCTGTGGACCCACTCCCAGGAGGTCACCGAGGCTCTTCTCGCCTTCCTGACCAAGTGACTGGAGGCCGACGGCCCGCGCGGCGGGAGCGGGCAGGCGGTTCGCTCAGCCGGGCGGGCCGTCGGCCCAGCCGGGAGAGGCCGAACCCGTGTGTGCGGGCGAGGCCGAACCCGTGTGTGCGGGCGCAGGCCGCTCGTAGGCGGAACCGTTGAGCCGGGCGCACCCCGCCGTTCCCCTGGCGGCGGGGTGCGTGAAGCCCGGGCCGGCCAGGTCAGTTGCCCGCCGCGACCGTCGAGGCTGCCCAACTACTATGCGTGCCAGGGACTGTGACGGGCCATCAACTCATCTCCATGACCGGATCACAGTCTTTACAACTCCCGCGCATGCTGACATGGTCATGCCGCATATGGCGCCGAGGTCGACTCGGCGTTCCTGCGCTGGGGGGCGAACACCTTGATACCTGGGCCCACTCCGTCATGGCTGCCGTGGCCCGGTTCCCGCGGTCTGATCCTGTTGGCACTCACCGCGGTGCTCGTCGGGCTCCTTCCGCTGCTGGCCCACGAGGACCGTGCCGCCGCCGCTCCGCAGCCGTCCCTGAGTGCGGCCGGGGATCCGACCGCACCGCCTCCCGCGCCGCACCATCAGGCGGCGCCCGCCGACGCGAGGGAACCGGCCGCGCCCACACTGCCGCGCGACGGCTGGACCGCGACGGCCGGCGACGAGGAGACCGCAGGCGAGAACGGCCGCGCGGCCAACGTCCTGGACGGCACCACCGCCACCATCTGGCACAGCAAGTGGACAGCCCCGGCCGCCCCGCTGCCGCACAGCATCACCGTGGACATGCACCGCACCGCAGTCGTCTCGGCACTCGTCTACCACCCCCGCGGCTCGGGGAGCAACGGGCGCATCGGCGAGTACGCGATCCACCTGAGCGCCGACGGAACCCAATGGGGCGCAGCCGTCGCCACCGGCACTCTTGCCGACGACAGCACCGTCAAAACCCTCAGCTTCGCACCCAAGGGCACCCGGTACGTCCGCCTCACCGCACTCACCGAGGCCGGTGGCCGCGGCCCGTGGAGCTCGGCCGGGGAGATCAACCTGCTCGGCGACCCCGGCACCACGGCCGGCGTCGTCGACCTGCCGCGCGACGGCTGGACCGCGACCGCGAGCGACAGCGAGTCCGCCGCCGGGGACCACGGTCCCGCCAAGGTCCTGGACGGCAGCTCCGACACGATCTGGCACAGCAGGTGGACGCCCGCTCCCGCCACCGCCCTTCCGCACCACCTCACCCTCGACATGAAGTCCGCCCGCCCCGTCTCGGCGCTCAGCTACGAGCCACGGCGCACCGGCCCCAACGGCCGGGTGGGCGCGTACACCGTGACCACCAGCACCGACGGCACCACGTTCGGCGCGCCCGTCGCCTCCGGCGTCTGGAAGGACGACGACACCCTCAAGGGCGCCACCTTCACCCGCACGGTGACCGCCCGGTACGTGCGCCTGACCGCCACCACCGAGGCCGGGAACCGGGGCCCGTGGTCCTCGGCGTCCGAGATCCGGCTCAGCGGGCCCGCCGCCCCGTCGGTCCACGGCTCCTGGGGAAGGGTGACGGGCTTCCCGCTCGTGCCCGTGGCCACCGCCGTCCTCCCCAACAACAAGATGCTCGCCTGGTCCGCGTACGGCATCGACCGCTTCGGCGGCAGCAACGGCTACACGCAGACCGCCATCATGGACCTGGCCACAGGCGCCGTCACCCAGCGCCGCATCGACAACACCAAGCACGACATGTTCTGTCCCGGCATCGCCGTCCTCAAGGACGGCCGGGTCCTGGTCACCGGCGGGTCCAACGCCGAGAGGGCCAGCATCTACGACCCGGCCACGGACGCCTGGACCTCCACCAGCGACATGAACATCGCCCGCGGCTACCAGGCGATGACCCTCCTCTCCACCGGCGACGCCTTCGTCCTCGGCGGTTCCTGGAGCGGGGGCGAAGGCGCCAAGGACGGCGAGGTCTGGTCGTCGTCCGACGGCACCTGGCGCAAGCTGACCGGGGTCCCCGCCACCACCACCCTGACCGCGGACCCGCGCGGGCCCTACCGCGCAGACAACCACCAGTGGCTGCACGCGACTTCGGGCGGCCGCGTCCTGCACCTGGGCCCGAGCAAGCAGCTCAACTGGATCTCCACCACCGGTGCGGGCTCCATCACCGCGGCCGGCACCCGCGCCGACAGCCCCGACGCGATGAACGGCAACGCCGTGGCCTACGACGTCGGCAAACTCCTGACCCTCGGCGGCGCCCCCGCGTACGAGAACAACACCGCCACCCGCCGCGCCTACACCGTCGACCTCAACGGCGGCGGCACACCCGTCAGCAGGCGCACCGGCGACATGGCGGACCCGCGCGCCTTCGCCAACAGCGTCGTGCTCCCCGACGGCAAGGTGGCGGTCTTCGGAGGCCAGTCCTACCCGGTGCCGTTCAGCGACGCCACCTCGTCGATGACCCCGGAGATCTGGGACCCGGCCACCGGCACCTTCACACGTATGGCGTCCATGGCCGTGCCGCGCAACTACCACAGCGTCGCCAACCTCCTTCCCGACGGCCGGGTCTTCAGTGGCGGCGGCGGACTGTGCGGGGACTGCGCCACCAACCACCCCGACGGCGCGGTCTTCACCCCGCCGTACCTGCTCAACGCGGACGGCACCGAGAGACCCCGTCCGGCCCTCACCAGCACGGTGCCGGCCCGGCTGGCGCACGGAGCGAAGGTGCCGGTGACCACCGACTCGGCGGTCAGCTCCTTCGTACTGGTCCGGGCGGGTGCCGCCACGCACTCCACCGACAACGACCAGCGCCGTGTCCCCCTGACGTCCCGCCCGACCGGGACCCACGCCTACGAGATCACCGTCCCCACGGACCCGGGCGTGGCGCTCCCCGGTACGTACCTGCTCTTCGCACTCAACGCGGAAGGTGTGCCGAGCAGGGCGAAAATGGTGACCGTCGGCTGAATTCGGGCTGACGGCGGGGCGGCGGCCGTGCAGATGCCGACGCGACCTCACGATCTGGAGGACCGGCCGCGGCACAGCTGAGCTGCCCGGGGGGTGGCCGGTGTGCGTCAGTCCTGGGCGGGAATGTCCAGGGCCGTTCCGTACAGGCGGGAAACCCGGATGAGGATCACCACGCGCCGGTCCGGCAGCGGTATCTCGTCGGGGGCCGCACCGTCGGCCGGGTCCACTATCTCCGCCACGCCCTCGGCCACGGCGAACGACCAGATGTCCGGGCCGTTCACATGCAGTGCGGTGTGCGGGTCGCGGCGTGACTGACGGACCTTCAGGCGGTCTGCGGTGGAGGAGATCCGCAGTACGCGCCCCTCGGCGTTCCAGTCGTAGAGGACGGTCGAGAGGTGTGGGTGGCCGGTGCTCCGGACGCTCGCGAGCACCCCGAACTGCTGCTGGTGCAGCAACTCGGAAAGCTCCGCGCCGGTGAGCACCCGGGGGGCAGGCCCGTCGTTCGGGGTGGTACCGGTGGTGGTGCCGGCGGTGGTCCCGGCGGTCCCGGGGGCGGTGGGCTCGGCGGTGGCAGTGGCGGTGTCGCCGTCGGCGGTCTTGGTTCGGGTCGTGCCGTGACGGGTTCCGGTCAGCCGGGCGGACGGCAGGCTCTCGTTGTTCGGGCAGGCGTGTCATCATGCCCGCCTCGGCAGAAGGAGGGACGGCTGTGGTGGAGGGTGGTCCCGTAGCGGAAAGGGGTACGGCGTGACGGGAGTTGGCCACGGAGGCGGGGCCGGTCCGGGAGCGGTGACGACTCGGTTCAGCGACCGGTTGCGGGTGACCCGGCCCTGGCCCCGGGAGCTGCGGCCGTACGTGCACAGTTACGACGGCTACCGGGTTGCGGCGGCGACTTCCTACCGGGTCCGGCTCGTCCCCAGGGGGCGGGCCGTCGTGGTGATCAACCTCGGGGAGCCGTTCGCCCAGGTGTTCCGGCTGGGGGAGACGGGCCCCGCCGTGCGCGTGGTCGGATCGCTGGTCGCGGGGCTCGAGGACGGGCCGCGGGTGTGCGATCACCCAGGTGGCCAGGAGGCGATACGCCTCGAACTGACTCCGCTCGGTGCGTACCGGCTCTTCGCCGTACCCATGAGGGAGTTGACGAACACGGTGCTCGAGCTGCGGGACGTCCTCGGCCCCGGGGCCGACGAGTTGGTGGAGCGGATGTCGGCGACCCGCGACTGGACGCGGCGGTTCGACCTGCTGGACGCCGCGTTGCTGACCCGGCTGGAGCGCGGCCCCGATCCCTCGCCCGAGGTCGTGCATGCCTGGCGGCTGCTCACGCGGTCGGCGGGGACGATCCCCGTCGCCCGTATCGCTGCCGAAGTCGGCTGGAGCCACGCCCACTTGGTCCGCCGCTTCACACACCAGGTCGGTCTGACGCCGAAGATGTCCGCCAGAGTGCTGCGCTTCCACCGGTCGGTGGAGCTGCTGTCCCACGGGGGGAGCGACCTCAGGGAAGTGGCGGCCATCTGCGGCTTCTACGATCAGGCCCACCTCAACCGCGAGTTCCGCGCCCTGGCCGACGTCACCCCCGCCGAAATGGCGGCCGCACGCCGGGTGGAGGGCGCGCACGAGCTGTGAGCGGCGAGGTCCGCGCGCCCGGAGCCGAGTGGCCGACCCCGGACCGCGAGATCAAATTTGTCCAAGCCTTGCCGCCCGTGCCGTCTCTAAAGTCCCTGGCAAGTACGCAGTCGTTCCGCACGCGCTCATCAAGTGCAGTCACATCAAGGGGATACGCATGTCGGTGCCGAATCCGAGGTCGGGGAACCAGCCCGCACGCCGCGGCCGATGGGCACGGTACAAGGTGACGCGCCCGTTCTCGCCCCAGGATCTTGCCGGTCTGTGGGGCTCGATCCTGGGCGTGGTGGCCCTCGCTCTCCTGCTCGGATGGGCGCTCGACATGAAGGGCGGGGTGGTGATCGTCGCAGCGATCCCGTTCATTTCGTCCTGGTTCGACTCACGTCGCATCCTGTTCCAGTTCGACGCGGTCGGCGTACGGGTCGCCGACGTGCTGTTGCCCTGGAACGACGTCAGTCAGTTCGTCGTGGCGACACCCGAGGGCAGCGAGCACGTGCTGATCGGTGTACGGCTGCGCCAGGGGGCGACGGTGCCGGCCGGTACGGGGGTCCGGCCGGCACATCCGGCGATGCCGGCGCCGCTGCACGTGTCCGTGCAGCGCCAGAAGTTCGACCTGGACAAGATGCTCACCAAGGCACGCAAGTACGCCGCGTCCCACGTCCAGGTAGTGGTGGCCGAGCCGACGGGAGAGCGGGTCGCGTCCTGATACGGGGCGCTGGTGACGGGGGCCCGCCTGTGTTCGGCCCGGCCCCTGCCCCCACTTTCCGTCAATCCGTATCTCGCTCTCCGTGGACCCGCGCCACCGGGTGGCGAGACCCCGGCTGTTCATGAGCACCTGAAGGGGAAGACCCGATGAGCTACGACCAGCCAGGCCCGTACGGCGGCCGGCCGCCACAGCCCGGCCCGTACGGTCCGGGTCAGCAGCCGGGTCCGTACGGTCCGGGTCAGCCGCAGCCGGGTCCGTACGGTCCGGGTCAGCCGCAGCAGCCGGGCCCCTACGGTCAGCAGCCCCTGGCCCCGCAGGGCGTGCCGCAGCAGGGTTACGGCGGTCCACCGCCAGGCGGGCCCGGCGGCTACGGCCAGCCGCAGCAGCCCGCGCACCATGCGGGGTGGGTCCACGGCCAGGTGCCGCCGCCTCCGCCGGGCGGAGGTGGAGGTGGAGGCGGAGGCAAGAAGGCCGGGCTCGTCGTGGCCGCTGTGGTGGCACTCGCCGTCATAGGTGGCGGGGTCTGGTACCTCACGGCAGGCGGTGACGGCGGCGGTGACGGCGGCGGTGGCGCGAAGCTGAAGGACGACGGGCCCCATCGGCTGACAGCCCCGGCCGAGGTGTTGGGCGGCACCTACAAGAGCGTGACCAAGAAGACCGATGAGCCGCGGCCCCTTGGCGAGTCCAAGGCGAAGTTCCTGGCCGGGACCGGCATCTCCGCGGACTCCCAGTCGGTGGTCAATGTGTACTCGGCCTCTGCCGAACTGCAGGGTGTGCCGCAGGCAGCGGGCCTTGCGTTCCTCGGTGTCCACGGCGAGGTCCAGGATCCCGGGAAGACTCTTGACGCCGTGCTCGCCGAGATGAAGAAGCGGCCGGGCGTCAGGTTCATCGGCGATGCCCAGGAGGTGTCACCCGACGGCCTGGACGGCGCCGTGATGAAGTGCCAGAAAGCCGAGTCGGGGGACCCCTCCTTGCCCGGTCACACCCGGACAGGCTTCTCGTGTGTCTGGGCCGACTACAGCACCCTCGGTGTGGTGAGTCCGAGCAAGCCCACCGCCGAACACTCCATGGACGAAGCCGCCAGGATCGCTGCGGCCCTCCGCAAGGAAGTGCGTGTCGCGGGCAAGTAGCCTGCCGGCGGTCTCAACGTCCACGTCCAAGCCCACGTCCGGCCGTACGCAGATCCGGTCCGCCGACGTGGATCCGACCGCCGAGGCGATGCGTCGGCCCGGATGAGATGGCGCGCCACCCCCTGGGCCGCGGCGGCCAGGGCCTCGTCGGCGCGGCCGGGCGGAGGTACCCGCGGCCGGGAGCCGGTGGCACTTCACGCACCGGTCGCGTGCCCGCTGTCGGCCCCCTGTCGGCGGGCCCTGTGCTTGGCGGCGTTCAGGCGGTTGCCGCACAGGGGAGGAATGCAGTAGCGGCGGCGGCCCGCCTTGCTGGTGTCGACGAACAGACCCGAGCAGGTCGGGGACGCGCACGGGCGGAACCGGTCGTGGCTGAGCGTGTGCAGAACGCCGAGCAGACCTGTGCCCACGAGTACGGCGAGTTCGTCGGCCACGGATGCACCGGGGGCCGTGGTGAGGTGCCACTGGAGCCGGCCCTCGGCGTCCCGCAGGAGCGAGAGACCCGAAGTGGCCCTCGCGGCAAGGCGGTTGGCCCCCTCGATGACCTCGTCCTCCGAGTCGGCCTCCAGTAGTGCACGCGTCTCCTGACGGAGGCTCAGTACCTCGGCGAGGTCGTCCTCGGTCGGCGCCATTCCGGGGGGAAGCGCGTCAAGTCGCACGTCGCGTTCGACGAGGAAGGCGCTCAACTCGGCTGGTCCGGTCAGGACTTCACCGATGTCCGTCCGTACGAACGATGAGGTGTTGACGAGATCCGTGGCCACGCCCGCACCGACGGCGTAATGAGAAAAAAGCATCTTCACGTCTTACTCCGTGCTTGCATAATGAGTAAAAGGCAACTATACCTCTTAGTGCATCCGGAGGGGCCGGGTGCCTGGAAGGGGTGTCACCCCATGCATCCGCTCTCTCATCGCTTCATCCGGACCGTCCAGGGCGTGCTGCACGGCATCAATGCCGGACATGCGATCAGGCACGGGGCGCCGATACCGCCCGAGCCGGGATCACCGCAGCCGTTACCGACTTCCTCCGTTCCTGCGGTACGCGCCGGCGGGGAGGTGTCCACCGGCAGGCCCCCAAGTTCCCTCAGGCCCGGGCAAATTGGCGCGGGAGAGAACACCGTCGGGACCCGCGACGCCGCCCGGGGCGAGAACACCGTCGAGGCCCCCGGCGCCGCAGCGTTCCTCGCCTACCTCGACGGGCGCCAGTTGCGCTGGCGGCTGACCCTCGACGCGGCCGTCGCCTCCGCGGGGGACGACCCGCGCGCCCGCCTGCTGGCCGTTTTCGACGCACTCCGCGAGTGGGCGTGCTCCTCCGTGGGCGGCTTCCGCAGCAATGCGTTCGTCCAGGCCCAGTACGAGGCCGGCCGGGCGGGCGGCGTCGCCCGCACGGTCATTGCCCAGCACAAGCACTCCCTGCGCAGCCGCATGCTCGCCCTCGCCGAGGCCACCGGCGCCCCCGACCCAGGTCTCCTGGTCGACCAACTCCTCCTCATTTACGAGGGGTCCGTGGTGAACCACTCGCTGGGCACGGTCGCCGAGTCTGCCGACAAGGCGCACCGCACGGCCCGACAGCTGATCGCCGCCGCCACTCCGCAACCGCTGGACGGGTTCTGGGCGGGGCGGGGGTGAGGGGCGGGGGGAACGAGAGGGGAACGGCGGGGGAATGACGCCCTCACGGCAAGGGGGAACGGGAGAGGAACGGCAGCGGACGCGGGTCGGGAACAGTGAACAGTGAACAGTGGAGGGCAGAGCCGTCCAGAGAGTCCCCGAGTCCCCCAGAGAGACCCCTCCACAGACCCCCAACTGGGAGACCCCCCACGCACTGAGAGACCCCCCACAGAGAACGCCCCCCACAGGAAGAGGAACAGCAGACATGTCCGTGGATGTCAGCGACACCTCCCACGAGCGCGTACGCCAGGGCCGCGCGCGAACCCAGTCCCTCGAAACGCCCGCGGACGCGTCCGTCCCCCAAGCCGCCCCCGCCTCCGTCCCCGCCCCCGCCCCCGTGTCCGAACCGCTCCTCGTGCGGGTCGGTGACCTGCGCGACGGGGACTCGCCCCGGCTCGGCGGCGTCGACCCCGAGCACGTCCGCGTACTGGCCGAGAGTGACGAGCCGCTGCCGCCGATTGTGGTGCACCGGGCCACCATGCGTGTGATCGACGGCACGCACCGTCTGCACGCCGCGCGGTCCCAAGGGCGGGAGTCCATCGAGGTCCGGTACTTCGACGGCACGGAAACGGAAGCCTTCCTGCTGGCCGTCGAGTCGAACATCCGGCACGGGCTGCCCCTGTCGCTCGCGGACCGGCGCGCGAGCGCCCAACGGATCCTGCGCGGCCGTCCCGAGTGGTCGGACCGCGCCATCGCCGCGCGGACCGGCCTGTCCGGCAAGACCGTGGGTGTGCTGCGCCGCGAGGGGCTGGGCGGCGGCGCGGAGGGCGCCGCGCAGCCGCAGGTGCGGGTCGGCGGCGACGGCCGGGTGCGCGCTGTGGACCCGGGGGCCGGACGGCTGCGCTGCCGGGACGTGATCGCCGCGCGCGGGGACGGTGCGTCGTTACGGGAGATCGCCCGCGCCGCCGGCGTCTCGGTGGAGACCGCACGGGACGTCAAGGCGCGCCTCGCACGCGGCGAGAGCCCGCTGCCGCCGGGCGTCGCCCCGGCGCAGGAACGGTCGCGTCAGCAGGAGCAGGAGCAGGAGCAGGGGCGGGAGCAGGAGCAGGCTCGGTCGCGTCCGCGCAGGAGCGCGCACCGGCTCGGTACGCCGGTCGACCTGTCCACGGTGCTCGCCCAGTTGAAGCAGGACCCCGCCGTGCGCTACAGCAGCGACGGGCGCGCGGTGGTCCGCTGGCTGGAGCGGCACTTCGTCCGCGCGGGCGCGGCCGACATCGTACGGCGCGCCCCCTCCCACCAGGCCCCGCGGATAGCGGCGGTGGCCCGGGCCTGCGCGGCCTCCTGGGACGCCATAGCCCAGGACCTCGAACACCTCGGCACGGCGTGACGCGGGCCGCCCGGCTCGGCGGCGGGTGGCGCGGGGACGCCCGCGGCCCACCCCGCCGCCGTACATGCCGGAGCGGAACACGCCCGTCCCCGCACGCGCCCCCGACCCGCACGCGTACGTACCCGCGCCCACGAACCGACGCGTACGTACTCGAGCCCCCGACCCGCCGACGTACGTACTCGAGCCCCGAGCCGTGTACCGCTACCGCGCGCGTCGACCACGGGCACGTGCCGAGGACGTCGAACGAAGAGGAAGCAGAGATGACAGCTCCTGCCGAACAGGGGAAACCAGAACCGCAGGTGAACCCGTGGGTGGCGCTCGTGCCGCTCTGCGTCGGGTTCTTCCTGATCATGATGGACATCACCATCGTGAACGTCGCCATCCCCGGCATGCTCACCGACCTGGACGCCGATCTGAACCAGATGGCCTGGGTGAACAGCGTCTACCTCCTCACCTACGCCGTGCCGTTGCTGGTGGCAGGAAGGCTCGGAGACCGGCTGGGCCGCCGCCCGATGTTCCTGGCCGGTCTCGCGGTGTTCACCGCCGCCTCCCTGTGGTGCGGTCTTTCCGGCAGCGCGGGCATGCTGATCGCGGCCCGCGCGGTGCAGGGACTGGGCGCCGCGCTGATGGCGCCGCAGACGATGGCGCTGGTGACCACGATCTTCCCGCCACAGCGCATCGGCGCCGCCCTCGGCGTGTGGGGTGCGGTCGCCGGCCTCGCGTCGACGGTCGGCCCGCTGCTCGGCGGTTTCCTGGTCGGCGGTCTCGGCTGGGAATGGGTCTTCCTGGTCAACGTGCCGATCGGCCTGGCCGGGATCGTCATGGCGGCGCGGCTGCTGCCCCGCGGGCAGCGCGGCGCTGCCCGCCGGTTCGACGGCTGGGGGACCCTGCTGTCGGCGCTCGGTCTGCTGGCGCTGGTCTTCGCCCTGCAGAACGGGCAGCACTACGCCTGGGGCCAGGTGGCCGGGCCCGTCACGATCCCCGTGCTGCTGGCCGTGGGGGTGCTGCTGCTGGTCGCGTTCGTGATCCTGCAACGGCGCACCACCCAGGACCCGTTGATGCCCCTGGAGCTCTTCAAACAGCGCAACTTCAGCGCCGCCGTGGTCGCCGCCGCCGCCGTCGGCTTCTCCCTCACCGGGCTCTTCCTGCCGCTCATGCTGTACCTGCAGTCCGTACGGGAGCTGTCCCCGCAGCAGGCCGGAATGCTGATGGTGCCCATGGCTCTCGCCAGCGGTGCCGTCGGCCCGTTCGCGGGCTTGCTCTCCGACCGGATCAGCGGCAAGTGGGTCGTGCTGGGCGGGTTCCTGGTGTTCGCCGCGGGCATGGCGATGCTCGTCGCCGTGATGGAGCCCGGGACCGGCCCCTGGTGGGTGGGCGGCGCGCTGTTCGTGTGCGGGCTGGGCACCGGGGCGTCGTTCGCCCCGCTGGCGCACGTGGCGACCAGCGGAATCCGGCCGGATCTCATGGGCGCGGCCTCCGGCATGTACAACCAGCTGCGGCAGGTCGGCTGTGTGGTCGGCAGCGCGGCGGTGGGTGTGCTGCTCCAGGTCCGCGTCTCGGCCTCCGTGCCGGGGCAGACCGGGGCCCACAGCACGGAACTCGCCCCCGGCACGTCCTCGCCCGCCTTCCACGAGGGGCTCGCGGACGCGGCGGGCACGACCCTGCTGCTGCCGGTCGCGGTGCTCGTCATCGGTTCGGCGGCCTGCCTGATGATGCGTTCCCGTACGGCCGAGAACACCACACCGGTCCGAAAGGAGGAGGTTGGGACGAACCCCACGGGGGAGCAGCATCGGGGCGGGCGCGACCGGGACATCCCGGCGGGGGAGCAGCACGCACGCCCGACGACGAAGTAGAAGCAGACATGGACGTAACGGGAACAAAGGAAAGTGAATGGCTGACGAAAATGTATTCTCCGCGCTCGCCGATCGCGTCACAGGCCCCGTTCTTACACCGGGACAGGACGGTTACGACGACGAACTGAAAACCTTCCAGACCGGATACCGCCACCGCCCCGCAGTGGTGGTCGGCGCGGAAAACGCCGAGGACGTCCGCGCGGCCGTGGAATTCGCCGTGAAGAACGGGCTGCCCGTCGGTGTACAGGGGTCCGGGCACGGCATCACCGTCCTCGACGAGGACGGCGTACTGATCAGCACCCGCAGGCTGGCCGGCGTCACCGTCGACGCCGAAGCCGGGACCGCCCGCGTCGGGGCCGGAGCGCTGTGGAAGGACGTCGTCGCACAGACCGTCCCGCACGGCCTCGCCCCGCTGAGCGGCTCCGCTCCGCACACCGGGGTCGCCGGATACACCCTGGGCGGCGGCATCGGCCTGCTCGGCCGCGAGTTCGGCTACGCGGCGGACCTGGTGCGCTCGCTGGAGGTCGTCACCGCGGACGCCACCGTGAGCCGGGTGACCGGTGAGAGCGACCCCGACCTGTTCTGGGCGCTCCTCGGCGGGCGCGACAACTTCGGCATCGTCACCGAGCTGGAGTTCGGGCTGCTGCCCGCCGCCCGGCTGTACGGCGGCGGCATCTACTACGACGCCGACGACGCCGAAGCCGTCTTCGCGTTCTTCCGCGAGTGGACGGCCACCGCGCCGGAGTCCGTGACCTCGTCGGTCGGCATGATCGCGTACCCGCCGATCGACGCCTTCCCCGAGCCGCTGCGCGGCCGCCACGTGGTGCACGTACGCTTCGCCACCACCGACCTCGAGGGCGGCCCCGACCTGGTGCGCCCCTGGCAGGACGCGGCCCCGGTGATCCTCGACCACCTCGGCGAGATCGGGTACGAGGAGGTCGGCTCCATCTACCGCGAGCCCGACTTCGCCCACTCCTTCTTCGGCAACAACGTGCTGCTGAGCGAGCTGCCCGTCGAGGCGCTGGACGCCGTGCGCGAACTCGCCGGCAAGGACGCCCCGGTGAGCTGCATCGTCGACCTGCGCCACCTCGGCGGCGCCATGTCGCGCGAGCCGGGCACGCCGAACGCGGTGCCCTTCCGCCGGGCGCAGTACATCCTGCGCGTTCTCTCCGGCCTGGACGGCGAGGACGAGAAGGCCGTGCGCGCCGCACACAAGCGGGTCTACGACGCGGTCGCGCCGTGGACGGTGGGCCGCTCGCTCAACTTCGTCTACGGGCGGCGCACCGACGACGAGTTCGTCGACCAGGTCTACGACCGGGCCACCCTGGAGCGGCTGACGGAGCTCAAGGGCGTGTACGACCCGAACAACGTCTTCCGGCGCAACCAGAACGTCCGTCCGCGGGCGTAGCTCCCGCACGGCAGGCGAGGGAGGGGGTGGCCCGGCATCCGGGCTGCCCCCTCCCTCACGTTTTGCTCCGTACGTCCGAGAAGCCTCAGCCGGCGGGTGCGGCGAGGGCGACCCGGGTGCCGTCCGGGTCGTGCACCGTCGCCACCCGCTCGCCCCACGGGGTGTCGGCAGGCCCGCTCACCACGGGCACGCCCGTCGTACGGAGTTCCGCGACGGCCGCGTCGACGTCCGCAACGAACACGTACAGCTCGAACGTCCCGCCATCGGTGCCCGGCGCGTCGTCGGGTCCCGCGGCCGTCAGCGCCAGTTCGGTGCCGTCGCGCACCAGACCCACGAACGAGGGCTCGCCGGCCGCGGGGTGCTGGACGCGCCGGGTGAAACCGAGCCTCTCGTAGAACACGGCCGTCTCCTGCGGGCGCCGCGCCCGCAGCACGGGGAAGGCCCGCCGCCCGGTGCTCACCCGGCCACCCGGTCCGCGTAGACCTTCCAGACGGGAAGCCGGGTACGGCCCCGGTCGTCCAGCTCCGGGCGCTTGCCGGTCTTCTCGAAGAACTCCTTGACCGGCCCGGCGACACCCGCGTACACGGACTGCGACAGCTCCCGGACCTGCCAGCCGTGCGCGCCCAGGGTCTCCCGGACCTCCTCCTCGGACACCGACAGAGGGGCGGGCATCCCGCCGGGCACGTCCGCGAAGCACAGCATGCTCAGACGCGCGCCCGGCCGGGTGGCGCGGTGCAGGGCCCGGACGTAGCGGCGGCGGGACTCCCCGTCGAGCGTGTGGAAGAGCGCACTGTCCAGAACGGAGTCGAAGCGGTCCTCGTACCCGTCGAGGCGGGTGGCGTCCGCGACGGCGAACTCGACGACCAGGTCGCCGGCCCGCTCCCGGGCCTGGCCGATCGCGGCGGACGCGGCATCGACGCCGGTCACGTCGTGGCCGCGCCGGGCCAGGAAGACGGTGTTGTCGCCGGGACCGCACCCGATGTCGAGCACCGATCCCGCGAAGCGCCCTTCCTCCTCCATCGCGATCACGTCGGGCTGCGGCTCCCCGATGTCCCACGGCACGCCCTTGATCGACGCGCCGGGCAGCAGATCGCCGCCCGTGTAGACGGCGTTGAAGTCGGCGGTCGCGAAGTCGTACGACTCAGTGGTGCTCACACGTATCTCCTTCGGTGGTGGACGGGAATGCGCACCCGGCCGGAATTCCTTCCGGTGGCGGCTTCTGCTGGAATTATCGGGGCCGCGCCGCCCGGTACGAAAGGCGCAACGGGCCCCGGGCGCAGGGGAATTCGCCTACCCGTCCGACTGAGGAATTTCCTCGGTCGGACAGCAGCGGGATGCGGAATTATCCGTTCCGTACGTCGTGCCGAAGTCGTGTCGGCAATTCATGGACAGACACCCGTCGGAACGTCATGAATGGAAGGCGAACGAAGGAGAGGCCCGTCCCGGCGAACTCGCTTTCCTTCCACGGGATTCCACGGGAACCGAGGAGGCCGAAGGCGCATACACGTCCGACGGGCCACGCATAGGAAGCCGCATATGAAGCGCAGAAAGGGGAACCTGTGTCCGGCAAGGTCTGGTTCATCACCGGTACGTCCCGCGGATTCGGCCGCGTCTGGGCGCGGGCCGCCCTGGACCGGGGCGACCGGGTGGCCGCCACCGCCCGCGACCTCGGCAGCCTGGACGACCTGGCGGCCCGCTACGGCGACGCACTGCTGCCGCTGCGCCTGGACGTCACCGACCGCGCGGCGGTCACCGCCGCGGTCGCCACCGCCCACGAGCGCTTCGGCCGCCTCGACGTCGTCGTCAACAACGCGGGGTACGGCCTGTTCGGGCCCGTCGAGGACGTCACCGAGGAGCAGGCGCGCGCCCAGCTGGACACCAACCTGTTCGGCGCGCTGTGGGTCGTCCAGGCGGCACTGCCCCTCCTGCGCGCCCAGGGCAGCGGCCACATCCTCCAGATGTCCAGCATCGCCGGCATCGCGTCCTGGCCGATGCTGGGGCTCTACCACGCCTCCAAGTGGGCCCTGGAAGGGCTGACCGACGCACTCGCCCAGGAAGTCGCCCGCTTCGGGATCGACGTGACGCTGCTGGAGCCGGGGCCCTTCCGTACCGACTGGCGCGGCAGCTCCGCCGTCTGGGCGGAAGCGGGACCGGCCTACGCGCCCTTCGCGCAGGCCCCGTCCGCCGGGGCCGCCCCCGGCGACCCGGAGGCCACCGCGGGCCCCCTCCTCGAGCTCGTCGACGCCGAACGGCCGCCGCTGCGCGCGTTCTTCGGCGCGTCGGCACTGGAGACGGCGCGCACCGTCTACGAAGAGCGGCTGCACACCTGGCAGCAGTGGGACCACCTCGCGAAGGCCGCCCAGGGCGACTGACCCGGGCCCGGCGCCCCGCCGCCGGGAGCCCGCACCAGCAAGCCCCGGCCGCCGCCGACGGCACCGCACCAGCAAGCCGCCGACGGGCCCCGCACCGGGCAGCACCCCGGCCGCCCCACCCGGACGCCCGGCCAGGAACCACCCGGACGCCCGGCCAGGAACCACCCGGACCGAGAGGAGAATCCTGTGCTCAGCACCGACACAGCGACCCGCGGGAGCGCCGCACCGTCTTCCGCGCACCCGGCGACCACCCCCTCCGCAGGCGCTTCCGTCGCCGAGGAGCGCCCCGAACTCGTGGCCCGCGCCGCAGAACTGCGCCCCCTCCTGGCCGAGGACGCCGCCCAGGCCGACCGGCTGTGCCGCCTCACCGACCGGGTCGGCGAGGGCATCACTCAGGCGGGCCTGATGCGCATGACGACGCCGCGCAGGGCCGGCGGCCACGGTGCCGACGCCCGCACCCTCCTCGACGTGACGACCACGCTGGGCGGCGGCTGCTGCTCAGCCGCCTGGGTCACCGGAGTCCTCAACGTCGGCAACTTCGTCGTCTCGCTCTTCCCCGAGGAGGCGCAGGACGAGGTCTGGGCGGACAACCCGGACGCCCGCACCGCGCAAGTGCTCGGCCGTCCCGCCCCGGACGTCGAGAGCGCCCCGGGAGGTGTCGTCGTCAGCGGCCAGTGGGCCTACATGTCGGGCTCGACGCTCGCGGAGTGGGTGGGCGTCCTGCTCGCCCGCGGCCCGGAGGGCGGCGCGCCGGGCCCGTACTTCGCGCTGCTGCCGCGTGCCGACCTGGACCTCAAGGACACCTGGCACGTGACAGGCATGCGCGGCACCGGCAGCAACACCTTCGTCGCCCGGGGAGTGTTCGTTCCCGCGCACCGCCTGCTGCCGTACGGCCCGGTCCTGCGCGGCGAGCTGACCAGGCAGGACGCGGCCACCCCGTACCGCAACAGCCTCACCGGCATGTTCTCGCTGGGCCTGCTCGGCTCCCTGATCGGCGGCGCGGACGCGGCCCTGCGCCTCGTACGGGACAAGGCCCCCGAGCGGCCCGTGGCGGGCTCCACGTACGCCAGCCAGGCGGATTCGCCGACCGCGCAGCTCTACCTCGCGGACGCGGCGGCCAGGACCGACTCCGCGAAGCTGCACGCCCGCCGGCTCGCCGACTGCGTCGACGAGTACGCCCTGGCCGAGCGCACCGCGGACACCGACACCCGCGCCCGCTGCCGCATGGACTCCGCCCGCGTCGCCGAACTGTGCCGCGAGGCGGTGGACACCCTGGTCACCGCGTACGGCTCCTCGGCCTTCCAGGAGGGCAACCCGCTGCAACGGATCTGGCGGGACGTCCACGTGGGCAGCCGTCACGCCGGGTTCGGCATGGGCATCCCCCAGCAGCTGTACGGCCGTTCGCTGGTCGGCAAGGACCCGCGCGAGGTCAGCCTCCTCGTCTGACTCCTCGTCGGAACGGCACCGGTACCCGACCCCCGTTTCCCCCACACACCGCCAGGAGGACCCCATGGCCACCGCCATCGACCACACCACCACCCCCGACGGCTTCGCCCCGCCCGCCGAGGCGGACGCGCTGCGCGCCCACAACCGCTCGGTCGTCGAGCAGTACATGCACACGCGCGGCCAGGACCGGCTGCGCAGGCACCTGCTGTTCACCGAGGACGGCGTCGGCGGACTGTGGACCACCGACACCTGCGAACCGATCATGATCAAGGGCCGGGACCGGCTCGGCGAGCACGCCGTGTGGTCCCTGAAGTGCTTCCCCGACTGGGCCTGGACCCACATCGAGGTCTTCGACACCCAGGACCCGAACCGCTTCTGGGTCGAGTGCGAGGGCGAGGGGAAGATCGTCTACGAGGGCTATCCCGAGGGGCACTACCACAACCACTTCCTGCACTCGTTCGCCTTCGAGGGCGGAAAGATCAAGCTCCAGCGGGAGTTCATGAACCCCTGCCGGCAGTTCCGTGCCCTGGGCATCGAGGTGCCGGTCGTCAAACGCGCGGGGATCCCGACCTGATCGCCGGACCCTGACCGCACGGGATCCCCCGGGCCCCGCCCCCAGGGTCTTCCGGGCCCCGCCCCCTGGGCCCCTCGGACCCCGCCCCCAGGGTCTTCCGGGCCCCGCCCCCTGGGCCCCTCGGACCCCGCCCCTGGGACTCCCGGACCCCGCCCCCCAGGATCCCGCGACCGCCCGACGCCCGACTCGACGAAGGAGTCGCCCGATGCAGGCCGGCCTTCCGACCATCGCCCCCTACCCCCTGCCCGCGCCGGACCAGCTGCCCGCCAACACCGCCCGCTGGACCCCGGACCCCGAGCGCGCCGTCCTCCTCGTCCACGACATGCAGCGGTACTTCCTCGCCGCTTTCCCCGACGCCCTGCGCACCGACCTCGTGCGGCGCACCGCGCAGCTGCGCGAGCGCGCCGCGGCGCGCGGGGTACCGGTCGCCTGGACCGCGCAGCCGGGCGGCATGAACGGACAACAGCGCGGCCTGCTCCAGGACTTCTGGGGACCGGGCATGCGCACCAGTCCCCAGGACCGCGCCGCGCTCAGCGAACTCGCCCCCGCGCCGGGCGACTGGGAGTTCACCAAGCTGCGCTACAGCGCGTTCTTCAGGTCCGGCCTGCTGGAGCGGATGCGCGACGCCGGACGCGACCAGCTGGTGCTGTGCGGGGTGTACGCGCACATCGGCGTTCTGGCCACCGCACTGGAGGCCTACCAGAACGACATCCAGGCCTTCCTCGCCGCCGACGCGCTCGGCGACTTCACCGAGGACGAGCACCGGCTCGCCCTGGACTACGCGGCCCGCAGGTGCGCGGTCGTCCTGCCCTCGGCGGAGGTGTTCGCATGACGCCGGACGCTTCCCCGCACGCAGCCCCGGGGGGCACCTCGCGGCCCGCACCGCTGCCGGACGCATCCCTGCCGGGCACACCCCTGCCCGACACCTCGCGCCCCGTACCGCAGGACGGCCGACGGCCCGGCACCGACGACCTGTTCCAGCGCATCCTCACCGACACCGCGCCCCACCCCGCCTTCGCCCTGCTGCACCGCTCCGGGCAGGGAGACTCCGTCGACGTCCTGACCGGCGAGGTCACCTCACCCGCAACGCTCGACGGCATCCCCCTCGGCACAGCCGCACCCGGGACCGGAATGGCCGCCCACGACGCCCTCGTCCTGATGCCCTACCGGCAGCTGCGCGAACGCGGCTTCGACGCCCCCGACGACGGCACGCCCCTGCTGGCCATGACCGCCGACGCGCAGGACACCCTGCCGCTCCCCGAGGTGCTGGAGCGCATCACCGACGTGCCCGCCCCGCTCACCGGGGGACGCTTCGACGTCGACGACGAGGCGTACGCACGGCTCGTCCGCCGGATCGTCGCCGAGGAGATCGGCACCGGATCCGGGTCCAACTTCGTCGTCAGGCGCACCTTCCTGGCCGACATCGGCGCCTTCTCGCGGCGCACCGCGCTGTCCCTCTTCCGCCGCCTGGTCGAACGTGAGGAGGGCGCGTACTGGACCTTCGTGATCCACACCGGCGAGCGCACCCTGATCGGCGCCACCCCCGAACGCCACGTCTCCCTCCACGGCGGCCGCGCGGTGATGAATCCGATCAGCGGCACCTACCGCTACCCGCCGACCGGGCCCACCCTCGACGGCGTCACCGACTTCCTCGCCGACCGCAAGGAGGCCGACGAGCTGTACATGGTCGTCGACGAGGAACTGAAGATGATGGCCCGGATCTGCCCGGAGGGCGGCCGGGTGGTGGGCCCCTACCTCAAGGAGATGGCCCGCCTCGCCCACACCGAGTACTTCATCGAGGGCCGCAGCGACCGCGACGTGCGCGACATCCTGCGCGAGACGATGTTCGCGCCCACCGTCACCGGCAGCCCGCTGGAGAGCGCCGCCCGCGTGATCGCCCGGTACGAGCCCCAGGGCCGCGGCTACTACAGCGGCGTCGCGGCGCTCGTCGGCCGGGACGCCGACGGCGGGCGCACCCTGGACTCCGCCCTGCTGATCCGCACCGCCGACATCACCCCCCAGGGGCGGGCCCGGATCGGCGTCGGCGCCACCCTGGTGCGCCACTCGGACCCCGCCTCGGAGGTCGCCGAGACCCGCGCCAAGGCGGCCGGGCTGCTGGCCGCGCTCGACGAGCGGGAGGCCGACCGCTTCCGCGGCCACCCGGACGTACTGGCGGCCCTGC
Source organism: Streptomyces sp. NPDC058663 (assembly GCF_042716745.1). NCBI lineage: Bacteria > Bacillati > Actinomycetota > Actinomycetes > Kitasatosporales > Streptomycetaceae > Streptomyces > Streptomyces sp. NPDC058663. Next base: position 79,847 of record NZ_JBHXRV010000020.1, on the reverse strand, counting down.
GCGAGCGCAACACCCACCTCGCGGACTTCTGGCTCCGCGACGCCGGCGAACGGCACGAGCGGGTCGCGGCGCTGGCCGGCCTCAAGACCCTGGTCGTCGACGCCGAGGACACCTTCACCGCGATGATCGCCCAGCAGCTGTCCGCACTGGGACTGGACGTGGACGTACGCCGGTTCGACGAGCCGCGCTCCTTCGACTTCGACGGCCACGACCTCGTCGTCCTGGGCCCGGGGCCCGGGGATCCGCGCGCCGCCGACGACCCCCGGATCGACAGGCTGCGGGCCGGGGTGGACACCCTGCTCGCCACGCGCAAGCCGTTCCTCGCGGTCTGTCTCAGCCACCAGGTGCTCAGCATGCGCCTCGGGCTGGACCTGGACCGCAGGCCGGTGCCCAACCAGGGAGTGCAGCGCGAGATCGACCTGTACGGCCAGGTGGAGCGCACGGGCTTCTACAACACGTACGCGGCCCGCAGCGACGACGACGAACTCGACGCCGGGGGCATCGGACCGGTCGAGATCAGCCGGGACCGGGCCAGCGGCGAGGTCCACGGGCTGCGCGGGCCGCACTTCGCGAGCATGCAGTTCCACGCGGAGTCCGTGCTGACCGTCGAAGGGCCCCGCATCACCGCGGAGGCCATCGGACGGGCGGTGGGCCGATGAAGGCCGTCGTCGCCTGGTGGGACCTGGACGGCACCGGGCACAGCGTCGACTCCCTCGGCGGCCGGCTGCGCGAGGGCGACGCCCTGGAGGCGTGGGCCCGAGTGCCGGGACTGCTCGGCAAGTTCTGGATCGCGGACCGGCAGCACAACCGCTGGGGAGCGGTGATGCTCTGGGAGCACGAGCACCCGGGCGCCGCCGCTCTGCCGCCCAACGAGGCCGCCCGGCTGCTGGGCGGGCCGCCCGCCGAGCGCGCCGCCTTCGACGTCGAGGCCGCGGTCCGGGGCGTGTGCGACCGCCCGCTCACGGACCGCCCCGCCATCGACCTCGCATCCGCCGTCCGCCCGGACACCGAAACCGGACGCCCCGCCCCCGACCCCGCCACCCCCGCCCCCACCCGCCGAAGGAGCCACCCCCATGCATGACTACATGATCGTGGACGCCTTCTCGCGCACCCCGCTCGAAGGCAACCCCGTCGCCGTCTTCTTCGACGCCGACGACCTGGACGCCGGGACCATGCAGCGCATCGCCAAGGAGATGAACCTCTCCGAGAGCACCTTCGTCCTCGACCCGCAGGACCCCGGCGCCGACGCCCGCGTCCGGATCTTCACCCCCGTCAACGAACTCCCCTTCGCCGGACACCCGATGCTCGGCACCGCCGTCGCCCTCGGCCTCACCCGCAAGCAGGAGAGCCTGCGGCTGGAGACGGCCATGGGCACCCTCCCCTTCACGCTCGGGTACGACGACGACGCCGCCGACGCCGCGCACCGGGGCACCGGGCCGGCAGCGCACGCCGGCCGCCCCGTGGCCGTACGGATGCGTCAGCCGGTGCCCGTCCGCGAGCCCTACCCCCGGGCCGGCGAGCTCTGCGCCGCGCTCGGCGTGGACACCGCCGCCGTCCCCGTGGAGGCGTACCGCAACGGGCCCCGGCACGTCCTGGTCGGTCTGGAGTCCGTCGCCGCGCTGTCCGCCCTGCGCCCCGACCACCGCGCCCTCGCCGCCTTCCCCGACATGGCCGCCAACTGCTTCGCGGGCAGCGGCGCCCAGTGGCGCACCCGGATGTTCTCCCCGGCCTACGGCGTCGTGGAGGACGCGGCGACAGGGTCGGCGGCCGGTCCGCTGGCCCTGCACCTGGCCCGCCACCGCCTCGCCCCGTACGGGCAGGAGATCAGCATCCGCCAGGGCGTCGAGATGGGCCGCCCCTCGCTGATGCTGGCGACCGCGGAGGGCGAGGGGGAACGCGTCGACGCCGTGCACGTCGGCGGACACGGCGTGACCGTCGCCCACGGGACCCTCCATGTCTAGGCCCCTGACCGCACCCGGCGGCCCCGCGGAGCGGGCGGACTCCCTGATGCACAGCAGCCGGTACGAGTCCCTCACCGCCGACACCGAGGCCGACTTCCCCCAGTACGCGTACCCGCCGGCCGAACCGCTGGCGCTGGCCCGCAGCTGGCTCGACGAGGCCGTCGAGCGGGGCGTCCGCGAACCGCGCTCGCTGGCCCTGGCCACCGCCGACGCCCAGGGACGCGCCTCCACCAGGATCGTCACCGTCGGCGCCCTCGACGGCAGGGGCCTGCTCTTCACCAGCCACAGCACCAGCCGCAAGGGCCGCGAACTGGCCGCCAACCCGTGGGCGTCGGGCGTCCTGTACTGGCGCGAGACCTCGCAGCAGATCGTCCTGTCGGGACCGACCGAGTGCACCGGGGACGAGGAGAACGACGCCCTGTGGGCGGCCAGGCCCGCACCGCTGCACCCCATGACGGCGGCCTCGCACCAGAGCGCACCGGTGGACGACGTACCCGCCCTGCGCGAGCGGGCCCTGCGGCTTGGCCGTGACGGGCTGCCGCTGCCCCGGCCCGCACGGTTCACCGGCTACCTGCTCAGGCCGGCCGAGGTGGAGTTCTGGTGCGCCCGCCCCGACCGCCTGCACCAGCGGCTGCGGTACGTGCGCGAGCACGACGGCGCCGGGTGGCGCGCGGAGCGGCTCCAGCCCTGACCACCAGGTGGCCGGCACCCATCACCACGACGTCCGGGGGAGCGACCCGATGAACACGACCTCCAAGGGAGCGCAGAGCGCCATGTCCGCCAGCACCCTCACCCGTACCATGGCCCGGGTGCCGGGGCCCGTGACGGTGGTGACCACCGTCGACGCCGCCGGGGTTCCGCACGGCTTCACCGCGAGCTCCTTCAGCTCGGTGTCCCTCGACCCGCCGCTCGTCCTGATCTGCCTCGACAAGGGAGCCAGCACCCACCCGGCGTTCTGTGCCGCCGACCGCTTCCTGGTCAACGTACTGGCCAAGGAACAGGCCGGCATCGCCCGCCGCTTCGCCACCTCCGGCATCGACCGCTTCGCCGCCGGGGACATGCGCTCCTGCGAACTGGGCCTGCCCGGCCTGGAGGGGAGCAGTGTGCGGGTGGCCTGCTCGATGAACTCCCTGCTGGACGCGGGCGACCACAGCATCCTCATCGGCCTGGTGCAGGACACGTACGTCAGTGACCGGGTGCCGCTCGTCTACTGCGACCGCCTGTTCTCCCGGCCCCTGCCGGTCGGCCAGGACCCCGCCGCACGACCGGACCCGGGACGACTTGACCCCGTACGACACGACGCCGAACGGCACGACGTCGAACGGCACGAGCCCGAACGGCACGACCCCGTACGACACGAGAGGAGCCCCCGCGCATGACACGCGCCGACACGACGCACGAAGACCTGACGCACGCCGACGTGACACACGACGAGAGCGACGCGGCCGGCACCGTCAACGTCGCGGTGCTCTACTACTCCGCCACCGGGACCATCGCCGAGATCGCCAGGGACCTGGCGGACACCGCGGAGAAGAGCGGCGCCCGGGTACGGCTGCGCCGTATCGCCGAGACGGCGCAGGTCTCCGCTTCCGACGCCGTACCCGCCTGGGCGGCGCACCGGGCCGCCGACGCGGACACCGCCGAGGCCGTCCCGGAGGACCTGCTCTGGGCGGACGCCGTGCTGATGGGCACCCCCACCCGCTTCGGCAACGTCGCCGGCCAGTTCAAGCTGTTCCTGGACTCGCTGGGCGGCCTGTGGCGCCAACAGCTGCTCGCAGACAAGGTGTACAGCGCCTTCACCTCCACGAGCAGCGCGCACGGCGGCCAGGAGTCCACGCTGCTGGCCCTGATGACGTCCTTCCACCACTTCGGGGGGATCGTCGTCGCCCCGGGCTACACCAGCCCCGAGAAGCTGACCGACGGCAACCCGTACGGCACCGCCCACTGCACCGCGGGCGGCACCCGTCCGCCGGACGACGTCACCCGGAACGCGGCCCGCGTCCAGGCAGAGCGGGTGGTGCGCCTCGCCCGAGCCGTGAAAACCGCCGAAACCCGAGGAGGTGAGGGGACATGACGGCGTTCACCCCCACCGGAAACCGCGCCAAGAGCCCCACCGCACACCCCACCGCACACCCCACTTCAACCGCCGCCGGACCGACGACGACGGGGCACGGCACGCACGCCGGGGACTCCCCCCGCACCCTCGTGTCCGCCTTCGCCCGCAGCGTCGCCACCCGCCCCGGGGAGGTCGCCCTCGTCGCGGACGGCCGGACGTACACCTACCGGCAGCTCGACACCTGGTCCTCCGCGCTCGGCGGTCTGCTGCACGAGCACGGCGTGGGCAGGGGCGACCGGGTCGCGCTGCGGATGCCGCCCGGCGCCGAGGCCCTCGTGACGATGCTGGCGGTCCTGCGCCGGGGAGCGGCGTACGTACCGCTCGACATCCGCAACCCCCCGGCCCGCAACGACTTCGTCCTGGCGGACAGCGGCGTGGTCGCGTTCGTCGGCGGCCTCGACGGTGCGAGCCCCGGCGACGGCGTCCCGGTCGTCACCGAGGAGCGGGTGAGCGCCCTGCGGGACGCCCCGGCGGCCCCCGACGCGGACGCGCCCTGCGACCCGCTGGACACCGCGTACGTCATCTACACCTCCGGCACCACCGGCCGCCCCAAGGGCGTGCCCGTCAACCACCGTGCGGTGGCGGCGCTGCTGGCCGGTGCGGGACAGCGGTTCGCGTTCTCGGCCGCGGACCGGTGGCTGCTGTTCCACTCGCTGGCCTTCGACGTCTCCGTCTGGGAGATCTGGGGCGCGTTCTCCACCGGCGGACGCCTCGTCGTCCTGCCGCACTGGTCCGCCCGCTCACCGCAGGAGTGCCTGCGCGTCGTGCGGGAGGAGGGAATCACCGTGCTCAGCCAGACCCCCACCGCGTTCGCCTCCCTGTCGGCGGCCGCACTGAGCGAGCAGGTGCCGCTGCCCGACCTGCGGTACGTCGTCTTCGCGGGCGAGAAGCTGCTCCCGGCAGCCCTGCGCCCGTGGCGCGAGCGCTACGGCCTGGCACGGCCGGTCCTGGTCAACATGTACGGAATCACCGAGACCACAGTCCACTCCACCTACCACGAGGTCACCGCCGCCGACGTCGACGGCAGCGCCTCGGTGATCGGCCGTCCGCTCCCCGGCTTCCACCACCGGGTCCTCACCGGCGAGGGACGCGACGTCCGCCCCGGCGAGCAGGGTGTCCTGTGGCTCGCCGGCCCGCAGGTCAGCGAGGGGTATCTGAACCGCCCCGACCTCAACGCCGAACGCTTCCGCACGCTCCGCTCGCCCGACGGCGTCACCCGCACCCACTACCGCTCCGGCGACCTCGTCGAGCCCCGCGCCGACGGCACGCTCGTCTACCACGGCAGGGAGGACCTCCAGGTCAAACTGCGCGGGCACCGCATCGAACTCAGCGACATCGAGGCAGCGGTGCGCGCCCACGACGAGGTGTCCGACGCCGTGGTGTGGGTGCGCGAGTACGGCCCCGGCGACGAACGCCTGGTGGCCGTGTACGCCACGCACCCGCAGGGGCAGGCGCTGCCCGCGCGCGCCCTGCGCGACCACGCCAAGCGGCTGCTGCCCGCCTACATGCGGCCGGCCGCCTACCGGCACGTGCCCCAGCTGCCGCACACCGTCAACGGCAAGCTCGACCGGGCGGCCACCGCCCGGCTCTGGGACGCCCGGCCCACGGACGAAAGCCGGCCCAGTGAAGAAGCCCAGCCCCGGGCAGAGGGCCGGCCTTGGGAAGAAGCGCAGCCCCGAGAAGAAGCGCAGCCCCAGGACGAAGCCCAGCCCCTGGACGAAGGAAGGGACGACACGACATGAGCACCAGCACGCACTCCGCAGGACCGGCCGACGCACGCGAGGTCGAGCGGTGCACCGTCGAATGGGCCGCCGCCGTCCTGGAGGACCCCGACGTGACACCCGAGGACAACTTCCTCGACCTGGGCGGGCATTCGATCCTCGCCCTGCGGCTGTGCCGCTACGCCAAGGAGCGTTTCGGGGCCGAGTACGACCTCATGCTCCTCTTCGAGACCGACCTGGCCGCTGCCGCCGCCGACCTGACGGCGCGCACCGGCGCGACCCGCACCCAGGAGGCCGCCCGATGAGCACCGCATCCGCGACCGCCCCCCAGCGGTCCGCCACCCCCGCCCCGCCCGGCCTCGGCCTCGCGTCCTTCGGCTACGCCTTCGGGGACCACAGGGACGTGGCCGCCACCGCCGGCGACTACGTGGAGAACCCCAAACGGGTCGTCAACTGGGGCTTCCGCTCCTACCACCGGGCGGCCCCGGACGTCCACGCCACCCAGCTCTCCGCCGAGGCCGCCGGGCAGGCCCTGGACCGCCTCGGCATCGGGGCCGACGACATCGACCTCGTCGTTCTCGCCAGCTCCGACCTGCCCGAGTACACCTACTGGGACGGCGCCTCGGCCCTCGCCCGCGAGCTGAAGATCGAGCGCACCCAGACCCTGCTGCTCAACGAGGGCTGCGGTGCGGGCGTGCACGGCCTGTACTACGTCGCCTCCACCATGGCGATGCAGCCCGAGGTGCGCACGGCGCTGTTCGTGGCCGTCAACCGGGTCAGCGAGTTCCACCGCAACCGGATGAACCTCGTCAACGCGGTGCTGAGCGACGCCGCCGTGGCCACCGTGGTCCGGCGCGGTCACCCGGCCAACCAGTGGCTGGCCACCGAGCAGTTCACCGAACCCGAGCACTGCGACCTGCTGCGGGTGGACTTCGGCGGCGCGGTCAGCCCCGCGCCGCCCGAGGGCTGGTCGAGCGTCGGCTCGCCCGGCGGGCACGAAGCCGTGCGGGCCCGCTTCGGCAACGACCCCGCCGTGCTCCAGCGCTTCCTGGAGAACCGCTACGCGCGGTTGCTGGAAGTCATCGACGGTGCGTGCGCACGGGCCGGAGTGCGGCGGGACGACATCGACCGGCTGATCTACCTCAACGACCAGGCGACCAGCATCGCCGCGGTCGCCGACCCTCTCGGCATCCCCCTGTCACGCACCAACGCGGCGCTCGCCCCCGACCACGGACACATGGGGGCTGCCGACCAACTCGTCTCTCTGGGGCAGCAGTTGGACCGGGGCGAAGTGGCGCCCGGGGAGCTGGTCGTGCTGTGCGGGATCTCCACGGACCGCTGGAGTGCGACGCTGCTGCGCGCCTGAGGAGCCCCTTGGGACCGCACTCCGCCATTTGCCCGTACGACCGCACTCCGGGAGGTCCGTACGACCGGACCCGTACAAGGCTCGCACCCCGTACAAGGCCCGCACCCCGTACAAGGCTCGTACCAGGAAGGAAGGCACCGCCATGGCAACGGCCACCTCCGACGTCCTCGACCTCGAACCCGGCGCGCGATGCGACCCCGACGCGTTCGTCCGGGCCGCGATGGACTGGCACTTCGACCCCGCGACGGGCTCCCCCTTCTGGCTGGAGCGCGCCAAGCGTCTCGACTTCGACCCGCGCAGCGACGTCCGTACCCACGACGACCTCACCCTCTTCCCCAACGTCGCCGCCGAACTGCGCGACGCGCGCGCCGAGGACCTCGTCCCGCGCGGCTACGGCGACGACCCCGATGTCGTGGGCGTCTTCGAGAGCGGCGGCACCACCGGCGCCCCCAAGCGCGTGGTGCTGCTGAACGACTGGCTGGAGCGCATGCTGGCCGCGAGCAACGCCCACCTGGCCGCGCACGGCTTCCCCCGCGGCACGAACTGGCTGGGCCTGGTGCCCACAGGACCCCACATCGTCGGCGAGTACTTCCGCCGCTCCGCCGCCACGTACGGCGCGCTCGGCTTCTGCGTCGACCTCGACCCGCGCTGGGTGAAGAAGCTGCTGGCGCAGGGGCGCGGGCCGGAGGCGGGAGCGTACGCCGAACACGTCCTGGACCAGGCGCAGGAGGTGCTGCGCACCCAGGACGTCGGAGTCCTCACGATCACCCCATCCCTGCTGGAGCGCCTCGCCGGCCGCGAGAGCCTGGTGGAACTCGTCAACGAGAAGGTACGGGCGATCCGCTGGGGCGGCACCCAAATGGACCCGGACACCCGCCGCCTCTACCGCACCGAGGTGTTCCCCGACACCGTCCTGTGCGGGAACTACGGCAGCACCATGATCCTCGGCATGGCGGGGGAGCGGCCCGGGCTGACCGACGACGACCCCTGCGTCTTCGACCCGCTCAGCCCGTACGTCACGTTCCGCGTCGTCGACCCGGACACCCACAGGCCGGTGCCCTACGGAGCGCGGGGCCAGGTCGTCGTCCACCACGTCAGCAGGTCCTTCCTGCTCCCGCACAACCTCGAACGCGATCTGGCCACCCGGATCCCCGCCCCCGAGGGCCTGGCCGGCGACGCGGTCGCCGACATCGCCCCGGTCGCCACGTTCGAGGACGAGGCCGTCATCGAAGGCGTCTACTGACCGGCCCCTGTGCCCCCACGAATTCGGGAGACCCCATCATGAGCAACGCCGAGACCGCACGAGCGAACGCCGAGACCGCACGAGCCACTACCGAGACCGCACGACCGAATGCCGGGACCGCACGAGCGAACGCCCGGACCGCCCGCCCGAACGGCGAAACAGCCCAGCCGTACGACGAGGCCGCACGCCTCCTCGCCCGGCACGACCAGGTCGCCGAAGCCGTCACCGCCGGCCCCGTCGCCTACGTCGTCCCCGGCACGCGAGCGGGCACCGCGCACGCCGAGAAGCAGGTCGACGAATGGCAGGAGCTCTACGACCGGCTCTACGCCGGCTCCGCGGACGCGGCCTTCGGCGACGACTTCGTCGGCTGGAACAGCAGCTACGACCGGCGCCCCATCCCCCTGGAGGAGATGCGCCAGTGGCAGGACACCACCGTGCGGCGCATCCGCGAGCTGCGGCCCCGGCGGATCCTGGAGATCGGCGCGGGCAGCGGACTGCTCCTCGCCCCGCTCCTGGACGACTGCGAGGAGTACTGGGCCACCGACCTCTCCCAGGTGGCCGTGGACGAGCTGGCCCGCCACCTCGCCGCCGACCCGGCACGCGCCGCACGCGTGCACCTGCGCGCCCAGGGCGCCGACCGCACCGACGGGCTGCCCACCGGGCACTTCGACACCGTGGTCCTCAACTCCGTCGCCCAGCTCTTCCCCGGCGCCGCCTACCTCGACACGGTGATACGTCAGGTCCTGACGCTCCTTGCCCCCGGCGGCGCGTTCTTCCTCGGCGACATCCGCGACCTGCGCACCCGCGACCACCTGCACACCGCCGTCGTCCTGGGGCGGGGCACGGCCACCGGGTGCGACGCGGTGCGGCGCGCAGTCGGCAAGGCGCAGGCCAGGGAGGAGGAACTCCTGGTCCACCCCGACTACTTCACCTCGCTGGCCCGCACCGAACCCGGCGTCGCCGGTGTCGACGTCCAGCTCAAGCGCGGCGGCTACCACAACGAGCTCTCCCGGCACCGCTACGACGTCGTACTGCGCAAGGCCCCCGCTTCGCACCTCACCGACCTCACCGACTGCCCCCGCCTGGCCTGGGGGGCGCCGGGCGTACAGAGCACCGCCGCGCTGGAGGAGCACTTGAGCGGTCTTACGCCTCCGTTGCGCATTACCGGCATCCCGAACTCCCGGCTGACCGGGGAGGCCGCCGCCCTGCGCGCCGTCACCGCCGGCGGCCCCGACGCCGTGACCGTCGGCAGGCGGCGGCTGACCGCCACCGACGAAGCGGCGGTCGACCCGCACCAGCTCACCGCGCTCGCCGCACGCCACGGACTGGACGCCCACCTCGCCCCCGCGCCCGACAGGCCCGAATACTTCGAAGCCGTCCTCGTCCGGCCCGGCACCGACATCTCCGGGAGCTACCGCCACTCCGGGGAGAGCGGCCCGCTCACCGTGGTGCCCGCCGCGGCCCACCGGGCGGACACCCTCGTGACGCAGCTGCACGCCTGGCTGCGCGCGCGGCTGCCGGAGCACGCGCTGCCCGAGCGGATCGTCGCCGTCGACGCGCTGCCGGACACCGCCAGGCAGGAGCCGGTACGGCTGCCGGACACCGCCCCGCAGAAGTCCGTGCCCGCCCGGACGGCGGCCGCCGCACGCCCGCACAGTCCGCTCGCCGAGGAAGGAGCAGCATGACCCGCCCCCTCGACGCGCTGGGCCCGCGCGGTCCCTACCGTGCCGTCAGGCGCCTGCCCGTACCCGACGTGACCGGCGCCCCGCTCGCCGAACTCAGCCTCGTACCACCGCTGTTCATCCAGCGCGCCACCACCGCACTGCGCCGGTCGGCGCCCCTTCCGGCAGACGAACGCGTCGCGCTGCTCCAGCGGGCGGCCCACCTCTTCGCCACCGCCGAACTCGACGGACAGCGGGTCGAGGACTACGAGGACGCCGCAAGCCGGAGCGGCGGCATCCCGCTGAGCGTCGTGCGCGGCGCGACCACCGCGACGGCACACCGGCTGTCCCTGGCGTACGACAGCGTGCAGCACGCCCGTCCCGCCGCGGCCGTCACCGACCTGCCCGGGCGCGGCGCCGGGCGCGCCGTCTGGGCCAGGCGCGGCGACGTGCTGGCCGTCCACGCGGCGGGCAACCACCCCGGCACCCACAGCATCTGGCCCGAAGCCCTCGCCCTGGGCTACCGCGTCGCCGTACGCCCCTCGCGCCGCGAACCCTTCACCCCGCACCGGCTCGTCACCGCCCTGCGCGAAGCGGGGTTCGGCGACGACCGGGTCGCGCTGCTGCCCACCGCGCACGAGCACGCGGACGCGCTGCTCAGCGGCGCGGACCTCGGCCTGGTCTACGGCGGTCCCGACGTCGCCGCACGCCACGCGGGCAATCCGGCGGTCCGCGTCCAGGGGCCGGGACGCTCCAAGTTCCTCATCACGGCCGACGCCGACTGGCGCGCCCACCTCGACACCCTCGTGGACTCGGTGGCCGCCCACGGCGGCACCGGCTGCGTCAACACCACGGCCGTCCTCGTCGAGGGCGACCCCGAGCCGGTCGCCACCGCCCTCGCCGAACGGCTCGCGCACATGCCCTCGCTGCCGCCGCAGGACGAGAAGGCCGTACTGCCGGTCCAGCCGCTCGCCACCGCCCGGAACCTCGAAGCGTACGTACGGCGGGTCGCTGGCAACGCCCGTGCCGTACTCGGCGGGGACGGCTTCGCCGACGACCTGGGCGACGGGAGCGCCGCGCTGCGCCCCGCGGTCCACCTCCTGGGGCGGGCGGACGCACCCCAGGCGGGCACGGAACTGCCGTTCCCGTGCGTGTGGGTGGCCCCCTGGAACCGCGCCGACGGCATGGCCCCGCTGCGCGACACCCTCGTCCTGGGCGTGCTGACCGGGGACGAGGAACTGCTGGCGCGGCTGGTGGACGAGCCCAGCATCAGCAACGTCTACGCGGGAGGCGGCCACCCCACCTGCCACAAGGAGCACGGGATGCCCCACGACGGGTACCTGGCCGAGTTCCTGATGCGCAGCAAGACCGTCCTGCGCATCTGACCCCTGCCGCATCTGACCCCTGCCGCATCTGACCCCCGCCGCGCGGGCGGACCACCGCGGCGCGTGCCCCACACCTGGCCCCTGCCGCTCCGGCGCCCCCTGCCGCGATGCGCACCCCCCGTACCTGCCTCCCCACGCCCCCACGAGGTCCGGCGTCCCGTACGCCGGCACCCCCGCACGACGAGCGGAGACCCCCATGACCAGCACCGTGCTCCACGCCCACCGCACCCTCGTCCCGGCTGCCGCCCAACAGCCGCACTGGCCCGACCCCGTGGCCGTCGGCCGGGTCACCGCCCACCTGGCCGGCCTGCCCCCGCTGGTCGGCCCCACCGCCACCACGCACCTGCGCCTGCGCCTCGCCGACGCCGCCCGCGGCGGCGGTCTGCTGCTCCAGGGCGGCCACTGCGCCGAGACCTTCGGCCCCGCCGCACTCAGGGAGGTGGACGGAAACGTCGCCGTGCTGCGGGAGATGGCCCGGGTGCTGGAACACGGCTCCGGGCTGCCCGTGACGGCCGTGGGCCGGATGGCCGGGCAGTACGCCAAACCGCGCTCGCGCCCCACGGAAGTGCGCGACGGGCTCGAACTGCCCGCGTACCGGGGTGACGCCGTCAACGCCCCGGGGTTCAGCGCCCGCGAGCGTACGCCCGACCCGCGCAGGATGGAGAGGGCCTACCGGGAGTCCGCCGCGGCGCTGCGGCGCGTCGAAAGGGCCAGGGGGAACTCCGGGTTCCACGTCAGCCACGAGGCCCTGCTGCTGCCGTACGAGCACGCGCTGGTGCGCACCGATCCGGCCACCGGCGGGCAGTACGCAGGATCGGGCCACATGTTGTGGATCGGCGAGCGCACCCGCCGGACGGACGGCGCGCACGTCGCCTTCGCCGCGTCCGTGGACAACCCGGTCGGCGTCAAGGTCGGCCCCACCGCGACCGCCGGCGAACTGCTGGAGCTCGTCGAGCGGCTCGACCCCCACCGCACCCCCGGGCGGCTCACGTTCATCACCCGCATGGGGCGCGGCCAGATCCGCGACGTGCTGCCCGCGCTCGTCGAGAAGGTCAGCGCATCGGGGGCCGAAGTGCTGTGGGTCTGCGACCCGATGCACGGCAACACCCGGGTGACCGGGACCGGAACCAAGACCCGCATGCTGGCCGACATCGTCGACGAGACCGCGGGGTTCGTCGAGGTGCACCGTGCGCTGGGCACCCACCCGGGCGGACTGCACCTGGAGCTGACCGGCGGCCACGTCACCGAGTGTGTGGGTGGCTCCGACCCCGTCGCCGCGGAGGACCTCGGCCGCCGCTACACCAGCGTGTGCGATCCCCGGCTCAACCGCGGCCAGTCCCTCGACCTGGCCGCCGCGGCAGCCGCATTGTGGCGGAAGCAATAATTCCGGCAGACGAAACGCCCACCTGACGTGAATTACGCCTCCAATGTCATCAACCGGCCTTGTGCCAGAGGCATTTGGCTGGTCAGCGGGGGTAGAGTCCGAGCTGTCGCGGACGTGGGTCCGTGCCCGGGCTTCAGCTGCCCGGTGCGTGCATCCGTCCCGGTCCGGATGCCGCGGGGGATGCCAGGTGGAGGACTGAGTGCGCGGTGGTACTCCGGGGACCCCGGACGCCCAGGACGGCAAGCGGGCGGCGCGCGGGTCCGCAGGAGCGGGGGAGGAGGCTTCACCCCGCCCGGTGTTCGACGTCCTCGGCCCGCTGGAGATCCGGTACGGGGGCGCACCCGTGCGGCTCGCCGGAGTAGTCCGGCGCAGAATGCTCGCCGTGCTGCTCCTGGAGGCCGGGCGGGTGGTGCCCGTCTCCCGGTTCGTCGACGCCGCCTGGGACGGCGCACCACCGGAGACCGCCGCGCTGAGGGTTCGCAAGACGATGGCCGAGCTGCGCCGGCGCATACCCGGCGGCAGCGAACTCATCGTGACGGCCGAACCCGGCTACCGGGCCGTCCTCGCCGAGGAGCAGCTCGACCTGCTGCGCCACGCGCGGCTGTTGCGTGACGCGGATGCCGCGCAGGAGACGGGCGACACGGCGCGTGCGGCCGAACTGCTGGGCCGCGCACTGCGGTTGTGGCGCGGGCCGGTTCTTGCGGGGGAAGGCGGAGGGCTCATCGACGCCCTGGCTGTCCCCCTGCACGAACAGCGCCTGGCGACGGCCGAGCGGCTCTACGGGCTGCCCGCGGAGGGAGGGGACACCGCAGGGGCCGTCGGCGAACTCAGGGCGCTGGTGGAGGACCACCCGCTGCGCGAGACGCTCCGGGGGCGGCTGATGCTCGCACTCGTCCGTGCCGGTCAACAGGCGGCTGCCCTGGAGGAGTTCCGCCGGTTCAGGGAGCTCCTCGGCGAGGAGCTGGGCATCGACCCCGGCGCGGAACTGTTCCGGTTGCACGAACGCATCCTCCGCCAGGACCCCGCAATCCTGCCGGACCCCCCCTTCCTGCCGAACCCCTACCTCCTGGCCCCGCCGACTGCTGCGGCCGCCCCTGGCGCTGCGGCCTCCGCCGCCGGGATGCAGGCCGCTCCCGGTACGGCAGACGGCACCCTGCCCGTGCACGATGCGGCCGCTGCCGTCCAGCTGCCCCCCGTTCCCGGTGCGGCAGACGGCACCCTGCCCGCGCACGCTGCGTCCTCCGCCACCGGGATGCCGCCCGTCCCCGCCGCGGCCCACGGCACCGTACCCCCGCATGATGCGGCCGCTGCCGCCCAGCTGCCGCCCGCCCCCGCCGCGGCCCACGGCACCGTACCCCCGCACCGAGCGGCCTCCGCGCACCGCACGGAGCCGGCCGTCCGCCCCGCGAAGCGCCCCGCACCGGTACCGTCGCCGCGCCTGCTGCCGTACGACATACCGGACTTCGCCGGGCGCGCCGCGCACCTCGACTGGATCCGCGAAGCAGCCGGCCGGGGCCGGACCGAGCCTTCGACGATCCTGGGCATCGACGGCATGGGCGGCGGCGGCAAGACCGCCCTGGTCACCCGTGCCGCACACGAACTCGCCGATCACTACGCGGGCGGCGGCCTCTTCCTCGACCTGCGGGGAGTCTCCTCCGCGCAGGAGCCGCTGAGTCCGTACCACGCCCAGGGCGAGCTGCTGGCCCTGGCCGGCGTTCCCGGCGAGGAGATTCCCGGCACCGAGGCCGGGCGCAGCGCCCTGTGGCGCCACCACACCCGGGCGCGTCCCATGCTGCTCGTCCTGGACAACGCCGCCACCTCCGACCAGGTCCGCGCGCTCATCCCGGCCTCTCCCGGCAGCCTCGTCCTGGTCACCAGCAGGCCCCGGCTCATCGGTCTCGACGGCGCGGAATGGCGGTCCATCGACGCCCTGCCGGACGCCGACGGACGCGATCTGCTGCGGCGCACCCTCGGCGAGGAACGGATCGCCCGGGAGCCGGGGGCCGTCGCCGAACTGCTCCGGCTGTGCGGCGGGCTGCCCCTGGCGCTGCGCATCGCCGCCGCCCGGCTGGCGAACCGGCCGCGCTGGACGATCGGGCACATCGTCGACCGGCTGCGCGACCAGGACCGCCGGCTGGACGAACTCGCGGGCGAGGACAAGGGTGTCGCCGGCACCCTGCTGCTGTCGTACCGGTCCATGTCGTACCGGCGGCGCACCGCGTTCCGGCTCCTGGGCCTGCATCCCGGCCGCCGCATCGACCCTGCCGAGGCCGCCGCGCTCCTCGCCCTCGACGTCCAGGAAGCCGAAGACGTCCTGGAGGCGCTCGTCGACGTACGCCTGCTGGAATCGCGCGAGCCCGGGACGTACTCCTTCCACGAGTTGGTGCACAGCTTCGTGCGGCGGCTCGCTCGCAGTGAGGAGGAGCAGCGGGACGCGAGCGGACGGCACGACCCCGCGCGCGCCGTGGAGCGGCTCCTCGACCACTACGCCCAGACCGCCACCCTCGCCTGCGACCTGCTGCTGCCCGGCCGCGCCGGGTTTGCCGCACGCACCTCCGACGAGGCCGGCTCCCCGGACACGGCGCAGGCGCAGGCGAAATCGCAGGCGCCGCCCCCGGCCCCGGCACCGACCCCGGCCCCGGCACCGACCCCAGCACCGACCCCGGCCCCGGCACCGCCCCCAGCCCCAGCTTCCCCTTCCCCCGCCCCGGCTTCCCCGGCGCCGGAGTCCCTGGCCCCCTTCGTGCACACCGCCCAGGCACTCCAGTGGCTGGACCGGCACCGCGAGAGCCTGCTCGCCGCCGTCGAACTGGCACGCGACCACGGCCTGTTGAGGCACGCCGCCCGGCTGCCGCGCGAGCTGGCCTTCCACGCCGGCATCCGGGGCTACGACCGCGCCACCCACCAGGCGCTGGAGACCGGAGTGGCCGCGGCCCGGCATCTCGGCGACTCCGTCCTGCTCCGCTTCAACCTCACCCATCTGGCGCAGGGCAGGTGGCAGCAGGGCAGCCTCAGAAGGTCCCTCAGCCTGCTGGAGGAGGCCCTGGAACTGTCCCGTGCCGCCGACGACCGCTTGAGCGAGGCGGAGTGCCTGGCCCGGCTGGCCCGTACGCACAACAGCCTCGGCGAACTCCCCGCGGCCCTGCGCCTGGGCGAACGGGCCCTGCTGATGGCGCGGGAGGGCGGTTTCACGCGCCTCGGCGGCTCCTCGCTGATCACCCTCAGTCATGTACGGGCCCGCCTGGGCCAGTACGCGCGGGCGGCCCGCGACGCCGAGGACGCGCTGAGCAACTTCCACACTCTCGGCGAGAGTCCCCTGTCCGCCGAGGCACTGCTCCACCTGTCCCAGGCGCTGGCCCTGCTCGGCCGCTACGACGAGGCGCTGGAGCGGGCGGAGGACGCCGCGGAACTCTGCGGCCCCCTGCGTATCGCCCCGTCCGCGCTGCCCCTGGTCCTCGCACACCGCGCCGACCTGCTGATGTGCCTGAACAGACCGTCCGAAGCGACCGAGTCCGCCGAGCGCGCCCTCGCGGACGTCAGGGGCTGCGACGACATCCACCGGGCGGCCGTACACCTCACCGTCGGCGGTGTGCTGCACGCACGGGGTGATCAGGAGGCGGCGCTGGAGCAGTTCACCCGGGGCCAGGACATCGCCCGCCGCATGGAACTGCGTTACGAGCAGGCCCACGCGCTGTACGGTCTGGCCGCGGTGCACCGGGCCCAGGGGGACCTCCCCGTCGCGGAGAAGCACAGGGGCGAGGCCGCCGAACTGCGCGCCCTGATGGGAATCCCCGACAGCGCCCCGAGCCCGTCCCCCTCACTGGCGGCCCTGCCGCAGCCGGAGCCACCCGGAGACTGAACCGCCGCCCGCGTACGGGGGGTGCCGCTGCTGGTGGCCGTGCTGACCGTGGCGGGCATGTCGGGGCGGGACGTGGCCCTGCCGTCGTCAACGCGGGTGTCTTCAGCGTTTCGCTGCCTTCCTGGCTTCCTTCTGCCGCGCCTTGATCTCGGCTTTCTCCGCCTTCGCCGCGGTCTTGGCCTGCTTGGGGCCGCTGTCCGGCCGGGTCGTCGGAGGCGTGGGGGCCGTGCGCCGGGGAGGGGCGGCGCCGGGCGTGCCCAGGCCGGGGGAAGTGGCGTGGGCCGTCTTGCTCGTGGAGACGGAGACGGAGGCAGATGTGGGGTGCGGAGGCGTGGAGGAGGGGCGTGCTCCGTGCCCGGGTGCGGTTCCCGAAGGGAGACCGGGGGATGAGCGGGGTGCGGAGGAGGGCGTCGCCACGGGAGGGCGCGCGGTGTCCTTGTTCTGCGGTGGGGGATTGCCGGTGAGGGTGACGGCGGTGGCCAGGACGGCGGTGAGCGCGGCGGCACCCGCCACGAGCGGGCGTGCGGCCGCGATACGGCGAGAGGTCCGCCGACCGCCCTCGGGAGGTTTCGGATGGGTGCGCTCAACCGTCCGCGGGGGCACGGTGGGGGTGCAGAGGCTCGTGACTCGGATCGGCGGACCGCTGTCGGGGACGGCGCTGTTGAGGGTGGCGCCGCCGGGAGCGTCGCCGTCGGCCAGGGCAGCCAGGGTGTCGGCGCACTCGCGGGCGTCGGGGCGGTCGTGGCCGTCCAGAGCCGTCATGTTCCGCAGCAGGCGTTGCAGCTGTCCGGGCAGGTGGGCGGGAAAGGCGGGGGCGCGGTGCAGCCGTGCGATGGCGGCCTCCAGCGGGCCGCCGTCGTACTCGGGGCGGCCGGTGAGGCATTCCAGGACGACCAGGCCCAGGGCGTAGATGTCGGCTGCCCTGCCGACGCGCCGGCCGAGGACCTGCTCGGGGGAGAGGTAGGCGGCGGTCCCGATGAGGGTGCCGGTGGCGGTGCGGGAGGTGGCGTCCAGGAGCCGGCTGATGCCGAAATCGGTCAGATGCGGGCATCCGGCGGCGTCCAGGAGGATGTTGGAGGGCTTCACGTCCCGGTGGACGATGCCCGCCGTATGGGCGTGCGCGAGGGCTTCGGCGAGTTCGGCCCCCAGCGCCGCGGTCTCCTTGACCGGAAGGACGCCTTCTTCGATGCGGCTGCGCAGCGTGCTTCCCTCGATCAGCTCCAGGACAAGGAAGGCGCGCCCCTTGTCCTGGCCGGCGTCGTAAACGCTGACCAGGCCGGGATGGTGCAGGTGGGCCAGGAGTACCGCCTCGCGCCGGGATTCCTCCTCGATGTCGGCACCGGAGTCGGGCCGGAAGACCTTGACCGCCACCGGCCGCCCCAGCCGCAGGTCCAGGCCCCGGTAGACGTCCGCGGCGCCACCGGAACCGATCAGCTCGTCCAGACGGTACCGGCCGCCCAGCACCTCGGTGGAACACCGGGAAGCCGCGGCCCGAGCCGAATCACACAATCCCATACCCTCTCCCACCGTCGACGCGGAGGGCGCACACCCCCCGACGAGCTGTGACCGGCACGTCACCGGAAGCGGGTACCCCCGAGGAACCGCGGTAGCCCCGTGCCGCCCGGCCAAAAGAACCGGACCGCCGAGGACGCGTCCTTCACCGTCCGCGAGACCTGCACGCTCAGGGGGCCCAGGGCCGCAGGGCACAGGGAGGACGGCCCTGCTGTTCGCTGGTCGACGCCGGCCGGACGGATGCCGATGCCCGGGACCGGCTACGGGGCCGGAAGGGACCCGCTCCGCGTCGACAGCCTAGAAGGCGGAATGCGCCGATGGGGTGGAGGTAGGGGGCGGCGAGTCGGGTGCTCACAGCGGAAGGCCAGTCCGCTCCCGGTGGCGGCCTGCGCCCGCCAGGCCGCGATCGCCGGCCACGGCCGCCGTGCGGGCGAGCTCCCGCACGGCGGCCGGTCGCCCGTGGCCCTCGCGTGCGTGTGACCCGGCGGCCGGTCGCCCGTGGCCCCTCGCGTGCGTGTCCCGCGTCCGCGAGGTGCGAGGGCCCTCCTCCGAACTCCGCGTAGGTGTCAGCTGATCCGCGTGGTCACCGTGGCGGAGTTGTTGGACGTGTTGACCTCACGGCTGCTGGTGCCCGCCTCGGTACGCAGGTGGACCGTGCCGCCCCCGTAGGAGGGGCCCCTTCCGGCGATGTCCAGGGTGACCGTGGCCCCGGGCTTCAGCGAGCCGAGGCCGGCGACGAGGCTGCCTCCGGGCGTGTACGAAGAGGTTCCCTGGCTCACGCGGTCGGCGACGTGGTCGATGCCGTTGGGGAGCGTGGTGACCAGGTTGACCGCGTTGGCGGTGCTCCTGCCGACGTTGGTGACCTTCACACGCCAGACCTGCTCCTGGTTGTGGTCGATGTGCGAGGGGCCCGACGCGGTGACCTTCAGGTCCGCGTGGGCGACCGTGGGCTTCGGGTACCGGTAGTAGTCCTGACCCCACTTGCCGCCGATCCAGGCGTCACCGTAGTGGCCGTCGTACCCGTAGGAGGGCGCCGGGGGCTTCGGCGCGGTGGGGGCGGCGGAGGCGGGAGCCGCGGTGACGGCCGTGAGGGCCGCCCCCGTGACGACGAGGCCTGCGACGACGGAGACGGCGCGGCGGCCGGGGGACGTGGCGAAGCGTGCAGAGTTCATGGGAATGGCCCTCCGGTGCGGAATGCGTACGGCGCGCGGCGTTGAGCGCCCGGTCCCTCCACGAGACCACGCCGCCGGAGCACGGACGGGCCGCACAAGTCCCGTCCGTACGAGAAGGAGGTCCCTGGCACCTGCCCCGGCCGAGCGACGGTCGTACGTCGACGAGGTAACAGCGATGACGCGCGCGGCCGAGGCAGTGGGCGCGGGCGGCCGCGGGGCGGTGTGACCAAGGTCCTGCCGGCCCGGTGCAGGAAATGCGGCAGGCGAGGACCCTCGGGGGGACCGCGCCTCCCCCCGAGGGCCCCCGCCTGCTCGCGGCCCCTGCTCAGACCGGCCTGAGCGACGCCAGGATGCGGGCCGCACCCTGCTCCAGCAGGTCGGCGGCCACGCAGGCGCCCAGCTTCGCGGGGCCGTCCGCCGGGCCACAGCCGGACGCGGTGACCTGCGTGGTCCCGTCCACCGAGGTCACCGTGGCCGTCAGGTGCAGCAGGCCGTCCTCGCCGAGCCGCCCCCACGCCCCGACCGGGACCGAACAGCCTCCGTGCAGCTCGGCCAGGACGGCGCGCTCGGCCCGTACGCACGCGTCCACCTGCGGGTCGCCCGTACCGGCCAGGAGGCGGGCGGCCGGGGACCCGGCGCGGACCTGGATGCCGAGCGCCCCCTGCCCCGGCGACGGCGGAAAGACAACGGGATCGAGGACCTGGTGGACCTCGGGCAGCACGCCCAGCCGGTTCAGGCCGGCGGCGGCGAGTACGACCGCGTCGAGGCGGTCGCGTCCCGCGATCCGGGCCAGCCGTCCGGGCACGTTGCCCCGGATCGGCACCACGTGCAGGTCCGGCCGGAGCGCGAGGAGCTGGGCGACCCGGCGGGGTGCTCCGGTGCCCACCCGGGCCCCGCGCGGCAGCGCGTCCAGGGTGGAGCCGCACAGCACGTCCCGTACGTCCTCGCGCGGCCCCGGCGTCACGAGCAGGACCGTGCCGTCGCTCACGGTGGTGGGGAGGTCCTTGAGGGAGTGCACGATCACGTCGACCCGGCCGGCGGTCAGGGCCGCCTCCTGGTTGCTGGAGAACGCGGAACCCCCCGACGTCCTCGCGACCTCGGCGAGGGTCGGAGTGACGCGGTCCTGGTCACCCCCTTCGAGGATGACCTCCCGCTTGAACCGCACCCCGGGCAGGCCCGCCGCGACCGGGCCGAGCCACTCCGCGACCTGCGTCCGCGCGAGCCTGCTGGCCCTGGAACCGATCCGCACCACATCGCTCATCTGCGCCAACTCCTCGTCGCCACACGCTTGTTGCCCCCCGACCCTACGGCCACCACGGGCATGCGCTTCCCGACAGAATGTCACCAAAGGTGACGCTCCGTGGATGGCCGTCCGCCGGGTCCGAGTGCCGGTCCGCGTCCCGGAGCGCTCCGGGGCCCGACCGCGCGGCGAAGCGGGCCGGGGTGCTCCGGCAGGGGCGGGGCGCAGCGTCCTCTATGCTTCAGGGCGGTCGCGGGGCGATGGCCGGCACGGCGCAGGGCGGTGGCCGGCATCGCGCAGGGCAGCGGCGCAGCCGCTGGTCCGGCCGGACACCGGGGCGCATCCGGCGTCCCGCGTCCCGCTCCGGACGGAGCCACGTGGCACCGCTCACGGAAGTCCTGGGGTACCGAGTGGCCACCGGCACGCGTCCCCGCGCTGTGGGGCCCCCGGACCCGCCGGGCCGCGAACAGAAGACCCCCGGGGGAGAAGCGAGGAATGTCAGTGATCTGCGTCGGAGGCATGATCGGGATCGGCAAGACGAGCGTCGCCGAACTGATCGCCAAGGAGCTGGGCGGCGAGGTCTTCTACGAGAGCGTGGACGACAACCCGATCCTCCCGCTCTTCTACACGGCGAGCCCCGAGGAGATCCAGGCCAAGCGCTACCCCTTCCTGCTCCAGCTCTACTTCCTCCAGACCCGGTTCGCCTCGATCAAGCAGGCGTACAAGAAGGGCGACAGCGTCCTCGACCGTTCCATCTACGAGGACTGGTACTTCGCCAAGGTCAATCACGACCTGGGCCGGATCAGCTCCCTGGAGATGCGGGTGTACGAAGGGCTGCTGGACGAGATGATGCAGGAGATCGAAGGGCTGCCGTACCGCAAGGCGCCCGACCTGATGGTCTACCTGAAGGCGGACTTCGAGACGGTGCTGCACAGGATCGGGCTGCGGGGGCGTGCCTTCGAACAGGACGAGAGCCTCGTCGAGTACTACCGGAAGCTCTGGTCCGGCTACGACGACTGGGTGCACCAGCACTACGCGGCCAGCCAGGTGCTCGTCGTCGACATGAACCGTACGGACGTGGTGCACGACCCCCAGGACGCGGCCCGGGTGATCAGAGAGGTCAAGGACGCCCTGGCGTCGCGCGGTCCCCGGAGCTGAACGGACATCCCCCGCACCTGCCGCACGTCTGCGGCAGGGCGCGGGCCCCCGGCGCGGGGAGCGCCGGGGGCCCGCCCGCCCGGGGGAGGGCGGCGTGCGGTCATTTTCTCCGGCGAGGTCACCTCCTCCGGCGCCTGGCCAGGACGATCATCATGACGACGACCGCCACGACGACGAGGACGAGCGCCCACACGGGCATGAAGTCCAAGCCCTTGTAGGCCAAGTCCTGGGCGGTCGCCGTCATATCCGTTCCGGTCGCCGTGTCCGGTACGCCGTTCGTGCCGGGCACCTGCGACCCCACCGCGAAGTCCGTCACCTTCACTCCGATCATCCGGTTCGTTCCGATCATCCGGTCGCCTTCTCGTAGCCCTTCTGGGCGAGCTGTCCTACCGCGTACCCGCCGACGGCACAGCCCACCGCTCCGGTTCCGCCCGTGGCGGCCGTGCAGCCCGCGGTGAACAGCTTGTCCGCCGCGAAGCCGACCGCCGTGCCGCCCGCCTCCTTGTACTGCCCTTTGGAAAGCTGGCTGGCGAACGTGGCCACGTCGTAGACGTCCATGGCCTTGCCGACCGCGTCAGCGGCGCCGTTGACCCACTTGGGGAGCAGGCCGTCGGGGTCGATGCGGTTGAGCGGGTCGCCCTCGGCGTACAGGTACGGGTTCTTCTCCTGGCCCGAGGGGTCGTTCTGGGTGAACCGGCCGAGCTGCGGGTCGTAGTAGCGCGCCCCGAAGTGGTACATGCCGGTCGGGTCCTGGTAGCCGCCGGTGAAGCGGAACGGCTGCGGCACGGTCTCCTGCGTGCCCGTGCGCGCGGCGCCCGACGGGGTGTACAGGTAGGTGTTGACGCGCTTGCCCGTCTCGTCGACGAGCCCGATGACGGAGCCGAGCGCGTCGGTCAGGTAGTAGTGGCTCTTCCCGCCGGTGTGGAGGGAGTTGAGGGTGCCGCCCGGTTCGCGGATGAACTCGGTGTCCTTGCCGCCGGCGGTCTGCCCCGACAGGCCCAGCGGCCCGTTGTGGAAGACCGTGGAGCCGAACCGGGTGCGCTCGCTGCTGTCGGTGCTCGCGTACTCCGCCGGGTACGCGGTGGTCCCGACGGTCACCGACTTCAGCTGCCCGAAGTCGGTGTAGCGCTCCGCGCTGCGGGCGGTCTCGGGGGCCGGGGCCCCGGCGGTCTCGTTGCCGGCCTTGTCGTACGACCAGCCCGAGGTGACGCCGTTCTTGGCGGTGAGCTGCGAGGCGGCGTTGTAGGTGTAGGCGGTCGCGGCCGGGCAGCCCGGTGCGCCGCCCTGTGTGGTGAGGTTCCCGGCCGGGTCGTAGCAGTACTGCCAGGACGTCTTGCGGCCCGACGTCTCCGTCTCCTCCGCGAGGGACGTGCGGCCGGCGCCGTCGTAGGTGTAGGCGGTGCGGGCCTTGGTGACGTTGTCCGTACGGGAACGGACCTTCGCTCCGTCCAGGGACTCCTGCCCCGAGACGTACCCGTAGGTGTACGACAGGTCGCTCAGGACCACGCCCGAGGGGGCCAGGGCCCGGATGTTCTCCGGCCGGCCCGAGTTGTCGAGGCGCTGGGTCTGCACCGTGCCGCCCGGATAGGTGGTCTTGGTGCGACGGTCGTTCTTGTCGTACTCGTAGACGGTCTTCTTGCCGCGCGGGTCGGTCAGCTCGGACAGCCGCCCGGCCGCGTCCCAGGAGTAGTCGGTGACGCCGCCCGGGTCCTTGTACGTGTCCACGTCGCCGTCGGCGGTATAGGCGAGCACGGTCTGGGATCCGTCCTGGAGGGTGCGGACCGTCTCCCGGCTCAGCGCGTCGAACTGGTAGGTCTGCACCCCGGTGGCGTCCGTGCGCGAGGACAGGTTGCCGTCGCCGTCGTACACGTAGGTGACGGTGGCGTAGCCGGAGGTGTCCACCTTGGTGATCCGGTCGCGCTTGTCGTACGTGTAGAGGGTCTTCACGCCCCGCGGGTCGGTCGCGGTCGCCGTGCGGCCGAGGGCGTCGTAGGTGAAGCGGGTGACGCCGAGGGGCGCGGGCGGGGTGACGGTCTGGAGGTTGCCGGTGGCGTCGTACCGGAACGAGGTCTTCTGCCCGTTGCCGTCGGTGGCGGTGCACCGCTGGCCCTGGAAGCCGCCGCAGGTGGGGGTGGCCTCGTTGTACGTGAACTGCAAGGTGGCGCCGCCGGTGCCGACGGTGGCGACCGAGGTGGTGTTGCCCGCCGCGTCGTAGGCGAATTCGGTCTTCTCGCCGTCCGCGTTCTTGCTGTTGCTGGGCCGTTCCACGCCGGCCACGGTCTGCCAGCTGCTGCTGGCGGTGGCGCCGGTGGGCAGCTTCGTGGAGGTGGGGTTGTTGCGGGCGTCCCAGCCGTAGGCGGTGACGTTGCCGCCGGTGCCGCCGCTGCCGGTGCCCATGGCGTCGGTGGCCGTCTGGACGAGGCGGTTCTGGTACGTCGTCGCGCGTTCGTGGCCGAGACCGTCGACGACCTTGGTGACCTCGCCGTCCCCGTTGTGGTCGTACGTCGTGGTGTGGCCGAGCGGGTCGGTCACCTTGGTGGTGCCCGCGTCACCGGCGTTGGCGGCGCTGTAGGTGTACGTGTACGTCGGCCCGCCGGTGCTGCCCTCGGCGTACCGGCGCACGGAAGTGACCCGGTCCGCGGCGTCGTAGGTGAAGGAGGTGGAACGGTTCTCCGGGGTGGTCACCTTGATGATCCGGCCGTCGGCGTCGTAGCCGAAGCGCGTCGACTCGCCCTCGGCGTCGGTGGTGCGCACGACGTTGCCGGCGGCGTCCAGGTCGTAGCCGACGGTGCGGCCCGTGTGGTCGGTGGCGTCCCACCGGGTGGCGGAGGTGCGCACCAGGTCCACCGAGCGTCCGGAGCGGGTCTCGGTGAGTTTGAACCCGGTGTTCTGCCCCTCGGGGGAGCGGTGGGCGGCGACGGTGACCTCGCCCTTGTTGCGGTCGGTGACCTTGGTGAGGGCGCCGTTGCTGCCGTAGGTGTCGGCCGTGCCGGACTTGCGGTCGGTCAGCGTGTAGGTGCCGTCGGCGTTCTTCTTCAGGTCGTGGGAGTAACCCTGGGGGGTGGTGAGGGAGCCGTCGGCGTTCTGGGTGTACTCGACGGTGGCGCCCGTCCGGTCGTAGTGCAGGACCATGCCGGTGAACGTGAGGTCGAGCCGGCGCTCGTACCCGAGCCACCATGGGTCGGAGACGGAACTGCTGGGCGCGTCGAAGGAGTTGTAGGTACGGGTGAGCTGCAGCGACTGGCCGACCCCGGCGACGTCGAAGTCGGTGGCTGCGAGCATCAGGTTGCCGGTGGAGTAGCTGACCCGGCCGACCAGCGCGTCGGTGATGCGGAAGTCGGATATCCGGTGCCAGGGAACCTCGCCCTGGTCGCGCGGTACGTACCGCAGCACGCCGCTCTTCGGCGGAGCCGAGGGTACGGAGGCGGGCGGGACGGTCGTCCCGGTGCGCACGGGGGGCATGGCGGCGCGTCCGCGGTCGCCCCAGTGCGAGCCGCCGGTGTCGGGCGGGGGCGGCGGCGCGGCGAGAGCGGGTGCGGCGCTCGCCCCCAGGGCGAGGGCGATCAGAACGGCGGCGATCCGCCGCCTCGGGCGCAGGGCAGCGGTACGGACCGGGGCGGCGGTCCTTACCGGAGCCGCCGGGCGGGGCCCCGCGGCGCGCCGAAGCGAGGGTCTGCCGGAGTTTCGGGAGGAGCCGGAGGCACGTGAAGCTGACACATCGTCCCCAGAGTTGAGAGAAGTGTGGCCCTTGTGGTCACAGACGCCCCTCAAAGTGCCACCCGCCCCGAGGGCAACTTGGCGCTGTTCCCCCGGAATCGGATCCCATGTGGTCAGGAACACGCCAAATTCGAACAGGCCGTGAAGGTGTTCCCTGCCGCGCGGGCCGGTTCTGAACTGCGGGTCCGGTGCTGCGCACGCGTGGACCAGATCGGCCAATTCCGGACCCTCGCACGACGTGATCCGCAGGGCATCGTAGGAGTGGCCGCGGCACCGCTGCACGGAGCATCACGGTCACAATCGGAAGGCGTAATTCCTCAAGTCGCGCTCCACCGGCGGCTTTTCATACGCCTCTCCCGGACCACACCCCACCACCCACCTGGGCCGCGCGCGCCCCTGTCCACGCACCCCTCCACCCACCCCGCGGGGCCCACGTGCCCCCTGCGCACCTGGAGTAGCTGAATGTTCCTGCGTCACCTCGCCGGCGTCCGTACCCCGGTCACCCTGACCGCCTGCGTCACGGCAGTCTTCGCGACCTCCCTGGTCCTGGCCCCGGCCGCCTCCGCCGAGCCGAACCCGTCCGGCTGCGAGAAGGAGAACTTCTGCATCTACACGGGCGAGGGACAGAGCGGCCAGCTCGCGCTCAAGGTGACCGACAACTGGACCGGCAGCGTCACCGGCCGTTCCGCCTTCAACAACGGCATCCCCTACCCCGGGGCGGATCACATCCAGCTGACCTGGACGTACAACGGAGGCACGTATGAGGAGTGCCTCCACTACAATCCGGGCCCCGGCACGTACAAGCTGAACTTCGCCGAAGGCGTCACGTTCACCAAGGTGGTCTGGCGCGGCGAGTGCTGACGACGCCGTCCCACCACCGGGGTGCGGCCTGACCCCGCCGCACCCCGGCAGTGGCGGCGCGGCCTGTGCGGCCGGGGCTGGCCCGTGCCACCATGCCCGGCCGCTCTGCCCGTCTGACGGACGCTCACCTCAGGGGGGGCGTCCCGGAACGCCCACCGCGTCGTATCCCCTCAGCCTTCCCACCAGTGCCAGCGCTGTGAAGGGCCCCCGGTGCATGCCGAAGTGGAAACAGGGTGTTTCTCCCCGTCCCACGGCAGTCGCGCGAGACACTTGCGGCTCACGGCGTTCATGAACTTCGTACCGGCGGTCGAGTCGGAGGTGGCGAACCACATGGCGGCCTCATCGGCCGCGGAGCAGGGTTTCATCGTCAGTACACCGTTGCGCAGCGTGAGGCACAGACCGGTTGCCTTCTGCCGTAGTGCGGTGACTTCGTAGTCGTCGTCCCAGTACCACCACTGGTAGGCAGTCTTGTTGCACCCGAAGGCGTACGGACCGTAGTCGGCCCTGAAGTCCAGGCACCGTTTGTCCGTCATCGCGCTTTCGAAATAGGTTCTTCTCGGTATGGCGCTCGCCGGGGCGGTGTTCAGGCTTACCGCGAGTCCGACGGCTACGCCCACGACGGCCAACCTCTTCAGAAGCATGAAGCCCCCCTGCACTTGACCTGGTGCCCCCGTCGGTTATTTGGAACTAGACCCTGGAGAGCGGGGATTGTCCATACCTGGGGTACGGGCAGGCGCCCACACCAGCGTCATGCCTTCCTCCTGGGCCGTGCCGCACCCTCCACCCAGGCGAGGGCGAACCGCTCGTGCGCGGGCGCCGGAAGCGCGGCGGGGGCTTTTGCCGCGGTGGCGGGTGCGGGGCGCGGAGCCTTCGCGGCGGTCAACTCCTTGCGAACGGCGCGGTGATGATCGATGGTCCAGGAGTTCCAGCGGCGGACGGTGCGGTCGGCCGGACGGTCGAAAGCGTGCAGCTGGAGATGGAGTGCGGCCGCGTCACGGCTGACGCCGAGGGCCGCCGCCGCCTCGTCCACCAGATCCGGGACGGCGAACAGCGGGTTGGCCTCGTACTGACCCGGCGGTACGGGGGTCGCGGCGGACCGCTCCGCCACCCTGTGCAGGGCCGCGCGCAGCTCGGCGGGCAGGTCCGTGAGCCGGCCGAGCAGGTCGCGGGCACCCTGCACCACCGGGTCCGCGACCGGGCGCTCGGCGAGAGCCCAGGCGACGGAGGTGGCGGCGGCCCGCATGCCGTCGGCCTCCAGAGGCTCGTGAAGGCGGCCGGTGAGCAGGGCCGTGGCCCAGCTCACCGGGAGTCCGTGGTCCGCGGCGAGGGCAGCGGCATGGCTGCCGTCATCGGCGTACGGGCTGCTGCCGAGCAACTGGTTCCAGGCCGCGGCCATGCGGTCGGCGGCCGCGGTCACCCCGCCGGGAGCCCAGAGTTCCGCCGGGTCGCCGGGCAGAGCGGCGGCGAGCACGGTGCGCCGGCCGGCCGGACCGAGCCGCCGCCGGAACTCGTCGTACGCGAAGAGGGTGCTCTGGTCCGCCTTGTACGGCTTGGCACGGACCAGCTTGCGGTGCGCACCGTAGTCGTCACTGCCCGCGAAGCCGTCGAGGACCAGAGCGGCGACCGGGCGGGGCACCCCGGTGCGCCAGCGGAACAGGTCCACGGCCTCCTCGGGCACCGGCAGCGGGCCGTGTCCGGCGAGCAGGGCCAGCAGGCGGGGGAGCCGGGCGGTGTCGTCGGCGGCGACGGTGTGCGTGGCGCACTCCTCGGCGTCGGCAGGCACCGGATCGGCCGCTCGCTGGAGGAAAGGCGCGAGGCCACCGCGGTCCGGCCCGGAGGCCACGGCGAAACCGTCCGCGCGCAGTGCGGCGATCCGCTGCGCCGGGGCCCGGCCGGTCCGCCATGAGCTGCCTGCCTCCGCGAACGGCTGCCCGCTCCACACGCCGAGCAGGGCCGCGAGCGCCTGCCGCTGCTCGTCGGGGGTGGCCGCGACGACGGCCCGCCAGGCCACTGCGTCGATCCGGCCGGTCAGTACCGCCCACTCGGCGGGCGGCGCGGGCAGCGCGAGCACCCGCACCTCGTCGTCGATCTCGCCGCGCAGGTACCGGCCGTCGGCGGCGACCGAGGTGAGGAGGGCGGGCTGGGGCTGCGGCTGCCGTTCCTGGTGTCCGAGCAGCTGCGGCAGCAGGCTGTGGAGGGCCGGGAGGAGCCGGTTGTCCGGCACCGGGTCGGGCAGGTAGACGACCGGCCCGGAGCGCATGACGGCGACCCGGTGGGACAGCTCCCTGCGCCGTCGCAGTACGTCGGCGGCGAGCCGCACGGCGCGGTCGACGCCCTCCTGGACCCGCGGGTCGCTCACTCCGGGCAGGGCGCTCCCCCGGCCCTGGTGCAGCAGTTCGCGCACCGCGGTGTCCGTGACGGTCCGCAGGGCACGGGACGAGGGCTCGTCGCGCGGGGTGAGGAAGTGCCAGAAGGCGGGGGGCGGCACCGGCCCGGCCAGTTCGCCCAGAGTGGCGCGGCTGCGGGTCCTCTGGCGGCTGCCGGGGAAGCCCTGGACCTGCCAGAGCAGTGAGTTGTCGGCGGCGGCGTGGCAGCGGACGGTGGTCCCGCCGGCCAGGACGCCGTCCTCACCGCCGAACGGCAGAGCAAGGATTCCCCATGGGCGCCGGCCCCAGGTGTTGCTGCGGTAGGAGGCGGTACGGCCGTCGACGGACTCCAGCACGAACTCGCGGGGCGAGGGGCCCGCGTACGGCGTGCGGTAGTCGACCCGGCAGCCGGTGAGGGTGCCGTCCTGGCCGAGCGGGGAGGGCGGGGCGCCGGGCGGCATCACGGCGAGGATCCGGTGGTCGGCGAAGGGCTTCGTGCCCGGCGGCGACCGGTCGGGGTCGTGGAAGGCGGGCAGGGCACGGTCGGCGGTGGGAACACCGGTGGCCGGATCGACGCGGGTCCAGCCGTCGCGGCGCTCGCTGAACACCGTGGTGCTCCAGAAGGCGTGGCCGTCGCTCATCTGGTAGTCGCGCGCACCGATGCCCTCACGGCCACCGGCCCGCAGGATGCGCTCGCCGTCGAACCGGCCGCCACCGTCCGGGGTTTCGAACTGGTAGCCGAGGCCGCCCTGGATGCTGCCGCCGTAGGGGCGCAGCCCGTACGTCTCCTCCGGTGCGAACTTCTCGGCGGGGCGGTCGGACCAGTAGGCGGTGGTGGCGGGGTTTTCGTCGTGCTTCTCGTTCCAGGCGACGAGGAACTGACCGCCGACCCAGTGCACGGTGTGGCCGAGCGAGCTCTCGGGCAGCTCCAGGGTGTGCTCCGCGCGCAGCCCGGCATGGTCGACGGCACAGGCCCGGGTCTCCCCGTACACGGTGAGCACCGGCCAGGTGCAGGTGACGTGCACCGTTTCGTCGGGCCGGAACGTGGCGAGGGCCTGGTCCAGGGCGGGCCAGCCCAGCTCCTCGGGGAGCCCGGACCGCAGGGCGCGGGCCAGTGGGCCGGTGAGGTCGAGTGCGTCGAGGGCCTCCTCGATGCCGTCCAGGGCGATGGCGGTGGGCCGGTCGAGGAGACCGTGCAGGGCGTCGAGGGCCTCGTCGGCGGCGGCGAGGCCGCCGCCGCGCAGGGCGTCGAGCAGCTTCTCGACGCGGGAGTGCACCTCAGCGGTGATGCCCGGATTGTGCGGCAGCCGGCTGATGGCAGTGCCGCTTGTCGCACCGCCCCCATGGGTGCGGAGCCCGGCGTGCACGGTGCCTTCCAGCCGGGGGCCGAACACCGGGTCGGCGGCGAGCGCCTTCAGGTCGCGCTGGGAGCGCTCACCCCAGAACTCCAGGCTGACCGCGGCACCGGGGTCGTGGACGGGTATGCCCTCGGCGAGGCAGAGATCGAGGAGGTCGGCGTCCAGATGCGGCCACTGGTAGCGGTCCTCGTGCAGCCGGACCGGGGTGCCGCCCGCGCGCAGCCGCGGGGCGAACCGGCTCACCAGCTCGAAGAGTTCCGCGGGCATGGGCTGGCCGGTCACCCCTCCGCCGCCGGCCGGGCGGTGGGAGTATCCGGCGGCGTACCGGCGCAGCCAGTCGCCGAGGCCGCCCTCGGGGGAGATCCGCCCGGCCGCGGCGGCTTCGGCGGCACCGCACGCGATGAGCAGTCGCAGCCAGGCCGCCGCGTCGTTCTTCGACTCGGGAAACAGGTCGAGCAGCGCGGCGGCCTGCTCGTCGGCGGGCGGGTGAGCGGAGAGCGGGCCGACGGCCGCGTCGAGCAGCCGGTCGGGCACGGCCTTGCCGCGGGCCGCGGCCAGTACCCCTCCCAGCACCCTGGCCTCCTCCTCACTGCCGAGACCGGCCGCACGGGCCGAGTCCCGTACCCGGCGGGCCAGATCGGCGGGAAGCTCGCCGGGCGACGCCGCCCAGACGCTCAGCAGGCGGACGAACTCGTGGTGCGCGTCGACCGGTTCGAGGACACCGGCCAACCAGGCCGCCGTATTGCTGAGTTCACTGGCGGGCAGGGCGCCGAACCGGGCGAACAGCAGCTGGTTCGCCCGCCGCCAGCCGGGATCGACCGGCAGTGCGTGGGTGCGTTCGGCGGCGCGCGCCTGCCCGTAGGCGCGGGCGGCGGAGCGCCGGTGCGTCTCCAGCATCCAATGACCGATGGTGTCCCAGAACCAGGGCAGGTGGGCAGCCGGCAGGCCCCGGGCCAGACGCTCCGCGTCGTCCACGAACCGGCCGGGCTTCTCCCGGGCCCGGTGCCGCCCGCTGTCTGCCCGCTCCAGCGTGTCGCGGGCATCGCTCTCGACACCGGGCCCCTGAGCCCGCGCCCAGTCGGCGTACGTCTCGGAGATCCGGTGATTGGCCGGGAGGGGCAGGGGAGTTCCGGTGTTGCTGGTCATACGGAAGATCCTGCCAGGCGGCACTGACAACGGACCCGGGGGACCTTGGGCGGGCAGCCTTCGGTGCCAAGGGTCGTACGCCTCCCCATGTTTGAGCCCAACGGGCACCGGGAACCCGGCCGCAGCTTCCGTTCAACCCCGGTGGTACGGGGCACCAGGATGGGTGCCCGGCCCGGGTGGGGCCCGTAGGTGCGGGACACTTTCCCGTGTGACTGCACCTTCTCGCGAGCGGCCCGCTCTTGGCCGTGGCGTCCACTCCCTCATCCCGGGCGGGCCGGCCGCCGCCCCGCCCGTCGACGCACAGGTGTCCGCCGTCCTCGCCGGGATCCGCACGGTGCCGGTACAGGCCGCAGTCCTCCAGGCTGCCGCCGTGCTGCTGTCCCACCTCGCCGATACCACCCCCGACGACGGTGTACGCGACGCGGCCACCGCGACCCTCGCGCACCTCACACGCACCCTCGACGAGGACACCCCGGCCACCGGCTGAAACTGACCGTCACGACCATCGTGCAAGACCGTGGCGGTGTGTCCAGTGGCATCGATCCTGGATCGTTCTGCCGGCGAAGTCGGCCCGTCACGGTCCGACACGGCGGAGGACGGCCCGTACGACCCGGCCCGGCGCCGTGCGGGCCGTGCATGCTCGCTCGCTCGCCCCTGGTGCCGCGGTCCCGCCCAGGTCCGCAGCCAGGGCGGGATGGGGCCGGCCGGATTCGAACCGGCGTCCTCCCACATGCGGTGTTGGCGCGACAGCCACTGCGCTACGAGCCCCATCCCGCCCACGATCATACGAGCCGCCCCCGCCCAGCGCTCGGGAATTTGCCCAGGTGTACGAGGCGCCGGGCCAGCGAAAGCGGAAGCTGCCTTTCGATATCAGTCGGCTCATCATCGGGGGCTGAAACCTGGCAGAAGGCGGACATGTGTCCGTGGGCCGACCACCCGGGGCTACCGCCCGGCCGGCGGGCACGACTGGTACGGGCACGACCAGCGAATGCGCTCTGCGCGGACCGGGTGACGAGGTCCCGCACACCCGCCCCGCATATCGGCTCCCGGGGTGGGCACCCGTGCCGCATGGCACTCATCAGGAGGATCGCAAGGCCCTTGCTGGCCTCGACGTTCATCAGTGGCGGCATCGGCACCCTCCGGCACCCGGAAAAGGTGTCGTCGGACGCCGAGCCTGTGGCGACGTCCCTTGCCCGCCGCATTCCGAAGCTGCCCACGGATCCGGAGCAGCTCGTACGCATCAACGGCGCGGTGCAGGTGGGCGCGGGCGCGCTGCTCGCCCTGGGCCGCTTCCCGCGGCTCGCCGCGCTCGCGCTGGCCGGATCGCTGGTGCCGACCACATGGGCCGGTCACCGGTTCTGGGAGGAGAAGGACCCGGAGGCGAAGGCCCAGCAACGGGCCGACTTCCTCAAGAACGTCTCGTTGGTGGGCGCACTGCTGATCACGGCGACCGACACGCACGGCAAGCCTTCTGTGGCTTGGCGGGCCCGCAGGTCCGCGGCATCGGGCCGCCGCGCCGCCCAGCGGGCCGGGACGTCCGGCCGTCGCGCCGCGCAACGGGCGGGGCAGCGCGCCGAGTTGACTGCGCGTCGCGCGGAGGCGGCCCGCCTGCGCACCACGCGGGCGGCGCAGCGGCGGGCGCACGCGACGGCGGGTTCGGTCCGGCGGCGGGTTCCGTCCAGCTGAGGTGCGGGCCGGGCATGGGACGCAGACGGGAACGGGAGGACGAGGGCGCCCCTCGGTGCGGATCTTCCGCCCCGCGAGCGCCGGATCGCCCGCCTGCGCGACTGTTCGCGCCGGAGCTGACGGATTGACGGCACGAGCCGGTGGTGGCGGTATAGCCTCATTCGCCATGAAGAGCAAGCAAAACGCGACAAATGGTCAGATTCTGCCCAGGGCGCGCACCGGCCTCGCGCTGTGCGGTCTCGGCGCCGCCGCTGCGCTCCTGCTGACCGGTTGCGGGGACGACGAGCCGAAGGCGCAGCCGGCCCCCGTGACGAGCGACGCTCAGGCTTCCGCTTCGCCATCGGCGGCCGGTCTCACCGAGGACCAGGCGGAACGCCAGCGGCTGGTGCCCGCGGCGAAGGTGGACCATCGGAAGGCCGGCACCGCCGCCGAGGCCCAGGTCTCCGGCAGCACCCTGGTCTCGGCCGAACTGAAGCGCACCCGCGACGGCGGGCCCGAGTGGGAGACCGAGGTCGCAGCGGCCGACGGCGCGGTCAAGAAGGTGACGGTCAACGCCGTCGGCGGCGCGGCGGCACAGCCCCGGGCCGATTCCGACCAGGACGCCGAGGACCGGCGGAAGCTCGCCTCCCGACTGGCCGGGGCCAAGGTGACCTGGGAGAAGGCCGCCACCACCGCGAACGGCCGCAAGCAGGGGACGGTGACCGCGGTCGAACTCGACGACGACGACAAGGCCGGCGGCAAGCCGGTCTGGAAGGTCGACGTCGTGACGCCGGGCAACTGGGACAAGACGACGTACGAGATCGACGCGGCCGACGGGACGGTCGTACGGGAACACGTCGACCGGGACTGATCACCCGGGTTGGGCCCCTCTGCGGGACATACCCGTCCCTCGCAGATGGGGCCACCCCGACCCCCCGGTGCCCTGCCCGCCGCGGCTTCAGGGCCCCGGTCGCAGGCCCCGCCGGGCACTGACGCCCGTGGCAGAGCACTCCCCGACTCCTACTGGGCTCGGCATGTCCTGAGGTAGCTGAGGAAGGACGCCTGCAGCCCCGTCACGTGCGTATCGTGCATGAGTGCGCTGGTGACGGAGGCGCTGCGTGAGGTGAGGCGGTGAAGGAACGTGGCCGCGTTCTTCGCGAGATTCTGGTAGACCGCGATCTCTCCGAGGATCTCCCGGTCATTGAACGTCACGTGCAGCCTGGTGGCAGGCAGGGCGTCACCCAGTGCTTCAAGACGGGCGAAGACCTGACTGTCCGCATTGACGATGCCGGGGCTGCCCGCGCCGATGCTCTCGAAGAAGGTGCTCCTGGTGAGCCAGGCGTAGAGGCTGAAGAGGCCGCCGTAGGAATAGCCGAAGAGGCCGTGGCCGCTCGGGGCCGTGCCGTAGTCGCGTTCGATCCGCGGGTGGAGGTCGTCGGTCAGGAAGTCCAGGAACATGTCCCCGCGGCTGTCGCTCAACTCGGCGAGGTAGGCATCGGCCTGCTCGCGAGTCATCGTGCCCGCTTCGACCCCCATCTCCACCGCATCGACGTACTCCTTCGCGATGGGTTCGCCGGGGGGCACGAGGTCGCGGTTGCGCAACCGCTCCCAGTACTCTGCTTCCTCGCCCGCGTAACCCACGCTGACTTGGATGTAGGGCTGAATCGACTGCATGGGATCCAGTTGCGTGACGATGAGGGGGGCGGTCATGCCCACGGCCCAGTTGCCGTCGAGCACGTACACGACGGGTGCCGGCGCTGTGGCGGGGTCGTAGCGCGGTGGTGTGGTGACCCATACGCCGTAGTCGTGCCCACCGGTGGAGCGCATCTCGAAGTAATCGGTGTGGGCGAGGCAGCCCTGCCACATGGTGCTCATCTGAGGTCCTTTACGGTGTGGCCGGCCCGGATGGCGAGGACGGCGCGGTTGGGGGCGGAGAACAGTTCTGGGTCTTCGACCGGGCTGCCGTTCCCCCGCACGAGATCTGCCTGCGTGCCGGGAGCGATGACACCCACGTGGCGGGACGGGCCCAGAGTCTCGGCGCAGATCCGGATCGCCGCCACGAGCGCTTGCGCGCCGATTGCCTGACCAGGTCCCATGGCCGATCCTCCGCCGTTGTGAGCTGACTGCGACCATGTGCGAAGCAACACGGAACCGCCCATCCTTCTTTTCCAATGGATAAACTGTGGGAGTGATCCTGTCAACCTCGGAACGCAAGGGCAGCGCGCGCGAGCGGCTCCTGGCACGGCTTCTCGATGCCTTCGGCGAGGCCCTCCCCCCGCCGGAGATGTCGCTCCGTGAGGTCGCCGCCCGGATCGAGACCAGCCATGCCCTGTTGCGCTACCACTTCGGGTCGCTCTCGGGCGTCCTGGCCGCCATGCTCAAGGCGCAGCGCTCCCGTGACAACAAGGCACTCCTGGAGGCCGCCCGGCAGAGCACCTTCGACGATTTCGTCGTGGCGATCTGGCGTACCTACACCCGGCCGGAACAGCTGTCGCGTGCCCGCGGCTTCTTCTATGTCGTCGGCCTGGCGGCGTACGGCCCCGAGGGCTTCCGCGAGTTCGTGGAGTCGCTCGACGACCTGACCGTGATGCTGTCCTCACTCGCGGAACGCGAAGGGCTCGACACGAAGGAAGCGAGGGAGGTGGCCACCGTCACCATTGCCGCGATTCGCGGCCTCCTCCTGCAGGAAGTCCTGACTCCCGGCACCTGCTCACAGGACGCGGTCACCCTGATCCTGCGCATGAGAGAGGGCCGATCCGCTCCAGGAGCACGTCCGGACCGTTGAACAGGCCCTCGGACCCAACGGTGGTGCCACCGGCGACGAGTCAGCCGACGACCCGATGCCGCCGGGGGGGTGCAGGACATACCTCCGACTGTCGTGCTGCGGGCCATTGAACCGGGATGTTCCGGGGCATGCTGGCGGGTGTGAGAGTGGTGATCATGACGGCTGGTTCGCGGGGGGATGTCGCACCGTTCACCGGGCTGGGGGCCGGGCTGGTCCGTGCCGGGTACCAGGTGACGCTGGCGACCCACGGTCCGTTCGCGCCGCTCGTGGCGGGATCCGGGGTGCGCTTCGCCGCACTGCCCGGAGATCCCCGGGCGGTGTTGCAGTCGTGGGAGGGGCAAGGGCTGCACGAGAGCCGGACCGGGGCCGGGAAACTGCTGAAGGCGGCGGCGCCGGCCAGGGACGTGGCCAGGGAGATGACGCCGCTGCTGGTGGACGCGGCACGCGACGCGGACGTCGTCCTGGCAGGTGGGGCGGTGGCGCCGCTGGGATACGTCATCGCGGAAGGGCTCTCCCGCCCCAGCATGGGGCTGTTCCTGCAACCCCTGCACGGGACACGGGAGTTCCCGCCGCCCATGTTGGCCGGCCGCTCTCTGGGGCCGGTGGGCAACCGGTGGGGCGGCAACGCCGTCACCGCGGCCATCGACACGGTCTTCGCCCGGGCCGCGCACACTCTCGCCCCCGACTTCGGCCTGCCGGCCACCCGCCTGGCAGCCGCCCGCAGGGCCCGTGAGCGGCAGCGGTGGCCGGTGTGGCACGGCTTCAGCGAACGGGTGGTGCCCCGCCCCCGCGACTGGCGCCCCGGCCTGAACGTCTGCGGCTACTGGTGGACCCACGACACCACCCGCCAACTGCCCCCGGAACTGGAGGACTTCCTCCAGGAAGGCTCGCCACCCGTCTACGTAGGTCTGGGAAGCGCCACCACGCCCGACCCGCGCAGGACCAGCGCGCACATCGTCGCCGCCCTCCGTGCCGCCGGCCTGCGGGGAGTCATCCAGCGCGGCTGGGCAGGGCTCGGCGCCACCGGAGAGGACATGATCACGGTGGGGGACGTCCCGCACTCCGTCCTGTTCCCCCGCACCGCCGCGGTCGTCCACCACGCCGGTGCCGGCACCACCGGCTCCGCCCTGCGCGCGGGAGTGCCCTGCGTGCCTGTGCCCGTCCAGTTCGACGCCTTCTTCTGGGCCTCCCGTCTGGTCGCACTCGGCACCGCCCCCGCCACGGTCCCGCTGCGCCGTCTGACCGCCGCAACTCTGGGCGCCGCACTGCACCGGGCCACCACCGATCCCGCTTACCGCACCCGCGCCCGGCATATCGCCGACCAGCTGGCACACGAGGACGGCGTTACCCCCGTGGCCTGCGCACTGCAACAGCTGGGGTGACCTCCACGACCCGTCCCGGACATACACAGACACGTTCCACCATCCGCGGACTACTGCTTCGAGGCCCGCAGCTTTGCCATCTCCGCCCGGATGGCCGGAAGTTGAGCGTAGAGCGCGTCGCCGGGGCAGTGCGTCTGATAGGTGTCGCGGTGGCCCGCGACGGTGTGGAGATAGACGGCCCTGCCACGCCGGTACAGGCTGTCGTCGTTGGTCGACACCATCCGTACCACGCCCCGGGGGTCCACGGCCCGGTCGAGTTTCCACGCACCCACCTTTGCGATCCCCTTGATCAGTGCGTCGGACCCCGGCACGCCGGGGTGGAAAGTACCGAGGGCCGCGATCCCCACGCTGTGGGCGTTGAAACCGGTGGTGTGGGCCCCGAGCACGGAGCGGCCGATGCTGCCTGCTCTGCCCTCGTAGATGGTTCCGCAGTGGTCGACGACGAAGTTGTAGCCGATGTCGTCCCAGCCCTGGTCGCGGATGTGTGACTCCTCCATCGCCCGGAGCATTTCGGGGGTGTCGGCGCAGGAGTATCCATTGGTGTGCCCGGTGTGATGGATGAAGACGGCTTGCACGGTCCCCGTGGACGTCGCGACTTTCTTCGCCATGCCCTCGTCGGCATGCCACTTCGCGCGGCTGACGATCGCGGGCCGCTGAGCTCCGAACAGCGGCGCGGGTTCCGTAGCGGAGAGCCGTACCGGGGTGTCGCGGAACAACAGGAAAGCCAGCGGCACGGTGATGGCGCACGCGGCTGTTCGACGAAGCCACATAGGGTTCACTCTGCGGCCTGATCAGGAATTTTGTAGGTGCCCGCGGTCAAACGGGTGACAGCGGTGGCGTGCGAAGGGCCCGTCGGGCGGACGCCCCGGGACGGGGAGGACTTCCTCGGTCGAACCGCGCCCCCGACCCCGGCCCGCTCACGCACCGGACGCGTGCCGCCCTGGCCCGGCAGCCCGGGGGAGCGCGGGGGAGCGGTAAACGTACGCCAGGACCCCGTTTGTGCCGTCCTCGGTGGTGGTACGCGTGAGTCGATGCCGGCTGCGTCAACCGACGGCCGGCGCTGTCTCCCGGAAGGGCTGCCGCTGATGCGTGCACTGACGGTAGAACCCGGCCGGCAGAACTCTCTCCGGGTGCGCGATCTGCCGGTGCCTGCCCCGACGGGGACCGAGCTCCTCGTGCGCGGACTGGTGATGGGCGTGTGCGGAACGGACCACGAGCTCACCGGCGGCCAGTACGGATGGGCGCCGGCCGGCAGGGACTGGCTGGTCCTGGGGCACGAGTCCCTGGGCAGGGTCGAGCAGGCCCCACCGGGCAGCTCGTTCTCCGCCGGCGACCTGGTGGCCGGCGTGGTGCGCAGGCCCGACCCCGTCCCCTGCGGAGCGTGTGCCAGGGGAGAGTTCGACATGTGCCGCAACGGACGCTCCACCGAACGCGGAATCAAGGAACTCGACGGATTCGGCGCCCAGTTCTGGTGTGTGGAACCCGATTACGCGGTGCGCCTGGAACCCCGCCTGGAACGGGCGGGCGTGCTCATGGAACCGACCTCGGTCGTGGCCAAGGCATGGGAGCAGGTGGACCGTGTCGGTGGCCGCTCCTGGTTCGAGCCGCAGCGCGTCCTGGTCACAGGGGCGGGGCCCATCGGATTGCTGGCCGCTCTGCTGGGAACCCAGCGAGGCCTTGACGTACACCTCCTGGACCAGGTGAAGGACGGCCCCAAGCCCTCCCTCGCCCGCGACATCGGCGCCACCTACCACACCGACGACGCCCGCCAGGTGATCGCCAAGCTCTGCCCCGACATCGTCATCGAAGCCACCGGCGTCAGCGACCTGGTCTTCGCGGCGATGTCCGGCACCGCGTCCTACGGAGTGGTGTGCCTGACCGGCGTCTCACCCGCCGGGCGCAGCGTCACCGTGGACGCCGGCGCCATCAACCGGGACATCGTCCTGCAGAACGACGCCGTCGTGGGCTCCGTCAACGCCAACCTCCGCCACTTCCGGCAGGCCGCCGCGGCCCTGGCACAGGCCGACGGCGACTGGCTCGACCGGCTCATCACCAGGCGGGTCCCCCTGGACCGTGCCGCCCAGGCACTGGAATCCCAGCCCGACGACGTCAAGGTCGTCGTCGACCTGACGCTGTGACAGGACGTTCCTCCCGGAGTCGCCGCGGAGCCCAGGCGCTCGCCGACGTCTCGACTGTCACGTGCCTCGGCCCCGGACACGGCACCAGGCAGCCATGGTCACCATCCATACAGGTACCGCAGCCGCTGGGGGTACGGACCGTACTCACCTATCGGCAGGTACGGACAGATGAACTCCCGCTGCTCGTCGGTAAGTTGCCTGCGTGTCACGCCCAGCGTCCTGCCAGGCTCCGTTCCCGCACGCTGACGGAACCCGAGTTTGATCACGACCTCATGCAAACCTGGTGCCGTTGGTGGTATGACCAGGTCACCGCAGCCAGGAGCGGGCCCCACAGCAGGAGGGGGGCGTAGGCGGCGACAAAGAGGGCTTCACCGGCTGAGATGACGGGGTCCGGGGTGGGGGCGGTCAGCAGCCCCCCGAAGAAGAGGACCCACCACAGGACGGTGACCGTGAGGGCTCCCAGCGAAGCAGCGAGGACCGCGAGCCTGCGGTTGACCGGGCGCCCGCCGAGGAGCGGAATCCACCGCGGCACCATCTCCCTCCAGGGCCGTACCAGGCCGAGCGTAAGGTACGAGGCGGTCTCGGCGACCGCACCGATCAGCAGTACGTAAGCCAGGCCGAACAGCGGGGAGTTGTTGGGGAATGCGGCGAGGAACTCCTCGCGCTCCATCACCCCGACCGGCACCCCGAGCACGAGCGCGATGCGCCACACCCCGGAGGGGACGGTCGACCAGGCCGCGACATGGGCGGCGCGGACCGCCCAGCGCGGGGGCGGCGGGACCGGCGGCCGGGCCGGTGGCGGCACGCGGGGTTCGGTCGGGGCGGGGTCCGTCGTCGTCATGACCCGAATCTCGCGCACCGCCCGGCCCGGCACGTCATACCGCATGATGACCCACCTCCGCCGCACGGGGGGTCAAAGCGTGACCTTGCAAGCGGCCCCCGATCCGTCCGGCGCCTGTTCTGGGCGTGCCGGAAGCAATTGGGCGGGGTGCGGTGGCTGCGCCGGCGCCCCAGGGACCGCAGATGTCGTTGGGCCGCCGGGCCTGCCGCCCCGGAGAAGTGAAGTGGTGGCCCCGCGTACGTGCGACGGAACGCCGGGCCACCGGTGCTTCGTCCTGTCGGGAACGCCGCGCTCACGACCGTACGGGCACCTGCGCCCGGCCGCGTCCCGGAGGAGCCCCGGGCCCGAACTGGCCGCCGGGCCCGGGGCGTCCTGGCGCGTGCCCGGGGCCGCGCC
Organism: Streptomyces sp. NPDC058663; assembly: GCF_042716745.1. Taxonomy (NCBI): domain Bacteria; kingdom Bacillati; phylum Actinomycetota; class Actinomycetes; order Kitasatosporales; family Streptomycetaceae; genus Streptomyces; species Streptomyces sp. NPDC058663. The sequence goes on along the minus strand of NZ_JBHXRV010000020.1, from coordinate 39,414 downwards.
CCGCCGTACTACGGCGTGTCCAGGACCGCTTCGGTCCATGCGGCGCGCAGCGCCTTCTTGTCCACCTTGCCGACCTTGGTCGTCGGAAGACGGTCCAGCAGGACCGTCCTGCGGGGTGTGTACAGCTCCCCCAGCTCGGCCCTCACCGCTTCACCGACCGCCCCCGGGTCGACGTCGGCACCGTCGGCCGTGGCCAGGAAGACCTGTACGGCCTCCCCGTACTTCTCGTCGGGTACGCCCAGTGCCGCCGCGTCGCGCACCCCGGGCAGCGTGAGCAGGAAGTCCTCCAGCACGCGGGAGTAGACGTTGTCGCTGGTGCTGCCGGTGACGATGATGTCCTTGGCCCGGTCGACGAGGTAGAGGTACCCCTCGACGTCGAGGTAGCCCATGTCACCGGTGCGCAGCCAGTCGTCGTGCAGTGCCTCGGCGGTGCGCTCGGGGTCCTCGTAGTAGCCGAGCATCACTGTCTTTCCGCGTACGCAGACCTCGCCGACCTGCCTGGCGGGCAGCGGCGTCGCGCTGTCCTCGCCACGGATCTCGATCTCGGTGTCCGATATGGTCCGGCCGCAGCTGCGCCAGAGTTCGGGCCGCCGGGCTCCCTCCGAGGCGAGGTCCTCCGCGGCGAACGCGGTGATGCCCAGCGCCTCCGACTGTCCGTAGCCCTGGCTGAGCACCGGGCCGAGGACGTCGACCGCCTGCTGGAGCCGGGCGGGCGAGGAGGCGGCCCCTCCGACGATGACACGCCGGAGCGCGGGGAGGGCTCCCGGCGCGCACTGCGGGTGGTCGAGGAGGGCGTAGAGCATCGGCGGTACGAACATCACGGCGGTGATCCGCTCCTCGCGGAGCACCTCCAGCGCCGCCCCGGGCTCGAATTCGGGCAGCACGACGAGGACGGACCCTGTCACCAGGGCCTGGATCGCGGTGAGGTGCCCGCTTCCGTGGGTCAGGAGCGTGGCGGCGAGGACGCGGTGCCGGTCCGGGTCCGCCGCCGGGTCCAGGGCGACAGCCGGGTCTAGGGCAGCGGTCGGATCGAGGGCTGCAGCCGGGCCGGGGGCCGCCGCCGGGCCGGGCTGCGTGGTCAGGAAGGCTCCCGGGCCGGAGTCCCCAGGAGTGCTCTTCGTCAGGTCCACCAGTGCGTCGTAGAGCCGGTGGCTGTGCGCGGCGAGTTTGGGACGGCCCAGCGTGCCACCGGTGTAGAGGACGGTGACCGGCTCGTCCGCTCCCGCCGCGGGCACGCCCTCGGGGCGTACCGCAGGGCACCCGGCCGCCAGTGCCAGGAGGTCCGTGCACCGCTCCTCGCAGGGCCCGAGGCTGAGCAGTACGGGCGCGTGGGCGCTGCGGCCGGCCGCGGCGGCGGCCCGCTGCGCGAAGAGCGGGTCGGTGACCACCGCGCGCGCCCTGGACTGCTCGACCAGCGCGGCGAGTTCGCCGGGCCCCGGCTCGGGCGGCAGGAACACCACGCGGCAGCCGATGAGATGGACCGCGAGCTGTACCAGGACGGAGTCCACGCGGTTGGCCAGGAAGAGCCCCACCCCGTCGCCCGGCGCGAGCCCCTGCCCGCGCAGCGCGTGCGCCAGACGGAACAGCCGCTGACGCGCCTCCGCCCTGGTCAGGCGCTGGGCGCCCTGGACGAGTGCCTCCGCGTCCTCGTCCTCGTGCCAGTGCTCCAGGATGTGGTCCAGGTACGTCCGTCGCTCGTGGGTCTGCTGTGCGTCAACAATCATTGCTATATACAAACATCCGTGCAAGTGCCGCACTTCCGCAGGGAGGTTCTTTCGGACGCGGGACCCCGGAGTACCATGCCCCCACTGCTCGGCGGGGAACGGGACATGGCGGCCGGCGCTCGCGCTCGGCGATTCCGGATCGGGGCTGCGCCCAGGCCGCACACCGGGGCCTCGTTGAGTCTTCGCGCAGGAGCTCACCCGCGCAACTGGCTGCGTGACGGCGCAGGTTGTGTCGAAGGTGTCCAGCGGGCCCCTACGCGGCGGCCCAGGAGTGCACGCTGACGGCATAGCCGCAGCCGTCTCCATAGGGCTCGGCGTTCCAGGTGGCGTAGCGCTGTTGGAGCACGAGTCCGGCCCGGGTGCACCAGTGGTCGAACTCCGCCAGAGTCAGCGGCGGCTCCGGCAGGGGGAGGTGTGCCGCGTCCAGTCCCATGCCCGTGACCAGCAGACCGCCGGGACGCAGGGCGGAAGCCAGCTGTCGTACGACGGACGGTTCGGTGCCGGGGGCCAGCAGCGGGATGACGTTTCCGGCGGCGAGTACCAGGTCGAACTCCGGCTCAAGACCGAGGGCGTCGAGGCGGGCCAGGTCGCCGAGGTACCACTCCAGCGCAGGGGCTTCGCGTCGGGCGACGTCGAGCATGGAGGAGTCGATGTCGACACCGGTGCAGTGATGGCCCAGCTCGGCGAGCCGGATCGCGATCCGGCCGGTGCCGCAGCCGGCGTCGAGCACGCGCGCGCCGGGCTTCAGCAAGGTGGCGCAGAAGGCGGCCTCACCGTGGACGTCGTGACCCGCTTCGGCGAGCCGTGCGAAGCGCCGGGCATAGTCCTCTCCGGCTTGTCCGGCGGTCAGTTCCGCCCAGCGGTCCCGCTGCTCAGACATGTTCGGCTTCCCCTTCTCTCTACGCGGCCCCACCGCCCACGGACGGGAGCGAGAACGGCGCCATCATCCTGCTCATGATCACAGATGCGGCGCCCGCTTTCCCCTCTGTCAGGGGCAGACCCTTCTCTGCGCGCAGGAGCTCTGCGAGGGGTGAGGGCAGGGGCTGCATACTGCCTCAAGCAGCGGCTCGACCGAGGGGGAACGGTGCGGACGGTCTTCGACGGCGTGATGAGAGTCAGCTACCGGCAGTTCTACGTGCAAAGCGGCCTCGACTCCGCCCGCGAGGAGCAGGCCGATCCTCGCGCCGGGCAGAGCAACGGGTTGTGCGGTGCCGCAAACCCCGGCGAGCTCTTCCTGACGACGGGGCTGCATACGGGACGGGTCGGCCTGACCGTGGAGGTCCACGAGACCGAGCCGCCTCTCGACGAGCAGTGGGAGGAGGTCGTCGAGGTCTCCTTCCGCCCCGGGTCCACGGAGATCGCCGTCGTGCCGTGGGGCGAGGGGCCGATCTGCTCGACCGACCTGCCGGTCACCGACTACCGGGTCCGCTACTGCGGGCGGGGCATGGACGTGACACCGGACGACGAGCTCTCCGTCCTGGACGGCGGCCCCACGGTCGATCACTACCTGCTGCAGTTCTGGCCGGCAGGGCACGCTCCGGACCGCGTCGTCAAACAGACCACGCAGAGCGCCGCGTACTGGCACGACCACGCACGCTCCTTGCAGCCCCCGCCCGCTCCCGAGGAGCGCGCTGAGGCCCATCGCCGCCGACGCGAGGCAGAACAGGCGATCGTCCGTGAGGCGGAGCGGCACGTGACGGCAGGAGGATGGGCCGGGCGGGCGCCGAGCCCCACGCTGCGTGACGTCGGCGGCAACAAGCTGGGCCTCGCCGCCCTGGACCGTGACCTGGTGGACGCCGTGGACGCCGCCGATCCGGAGACCCAGCGGGCCGTTGCCGGGTGGGCGGCCCGCCGCGCGGTCGCCGAAGCGAAGCTTCACACGTTCTACGACGTAGCCCGCACGATCAGGGCGCTGAACGGGGGTGAGGAACTGCCCGCTCCGTTCGACGCCCGGGAGAACGCCTGGGAGTGGTTCTTCGCGCAGAAGAACCTTCCCCACACCTTCGTGCACTCCCTGCACGACCCTGAACAAGACGCCCTGAGGCAGCAGGCCATGGCGCTACCCGCACTGTTTGCCGCGGTGGAGGAGGATCCCCTGCGTGCCGCCCTGGATGCCTTGTACGCGGCCGCCGCCACGCACGGCAGTGCCTACCCGGAGCTCCTGGCGGAGGCGCGGGCCACGTTCCCGGACCTGAACCGGCCCTCCTGAGTACGGTCTTCGGCCCGGTAGCACCGGAGGCCCCGGCTGCGCCGGAGGCCCCAGCGGCAATGGAGGCCCCAGTGGCGCCGGGTCGCCCCGACCCACACCCGCCCACACCGCAGGAGACGGGTACACCCTCGCGGACATGAGGTGAGGAGGCAGTCAGTGCAGTGCCCGACGCCGACCAGGCCTGGCGCCAGTACGTCTGCCAGGGTCAGGCCCCCGGATCCTCCGTCACGGGCATGCACTCGGCGAGCAGGTCGACGACGTCGCGCCAGGCGCGCTGCGCATGCCGTGGGTGGTAGCCGACACCGGGCACCGTGGGGTGGTCGACCGGCGGGTGGTGGAAGCCGTGCAAGGCGCCGCCGTAGACCGTGAGGCGCCAGTCGACGCCCGCGGCCTGCATCTCAGTGGTGAACGCGTCCCGCTGCGTGGGAGACATGATCGGGTCTTCCGAGCCGACTCCGGCCCACACCGGGCAGCCGATGCGCGCGGCCTCGCCCGGTCGGCCCGTGGTAGTGGCGTTGAGTGTCCCGATGGCGCGCAGGTTGACTCCGTCGCGCCCGAGTTCCAGCCCGATGGCACCCCCGGTGCCGTAGCCGATGGCGGCGACCCGGTCGGGGTCGGTCCGCGGTTCGGTGCGCAACACGTCGAGCGCCGCATGACCGATGCCCCGCATCCGTTCGGGATCGGCGAGCAGCGGCAGGCAACGGGCCAGCATCTCCTCGGGGTCGCCCAGATAACGCCCGCCGTGAAGGTCGAAGGCCAGCGCTACATATCCCAGCTCGGCGAGAGCATCCGCCCGGCGGCGCTCGACGTCGCTGAGCCCCATGCCCTCCGGCCCGAGCAGCACCGCGGGCCGACGGCCGACTCCGCCCGGGAGAGCGAGGTGCCCGACCATCGTCAAACCGTCGGCCGGATACTCGACCGTACGTGTCGTAATCGTCGTCATGAGACTGGACTGTAGTGAGCCTCGGGCCCGGTCCGGCGGGTGTTCCGCCACTGGCGGAACAGCGCGGGTACCCCTCTGCATTACGGAGAGGGCTCACAGGATCCGTCACAGACCCCGCCCCATGCCAGCGCTGTCGGAATCATTCCGTTGCCCCTTCGGCGGATGCGCCGATCACACCCGAGCTGGCCAGGTCGAGACGACCGGCTGCCGGGAGGTGAAGGTAACTCCGCCTGTCGCGCACCCCGTTCAGGGGTCACGGCCCGATAACGCCTGGGTGCCGGTGCATTGTGCACCTGAGGGTGGGCACATGCGCCTCGTACGACAACCTGTCGGATCGGATACAGAGATGAGCGTGAGGGTATGTCCTTCTCCCACAACCAGTCGCAGAACGATTACGGGCAGACCCAGACGGGCTCAGGGGTGCAGCAGAAGAACGGGATGGCCATCGCGGCGCTGGTTCTCGGCATTCTGGCTGCTCTCACCTTCCTGACCATCTTCGGCGGAATCCTGCTGGGTCTGCCGGCGGTGATTCTCGGGATCATCGCGGCACGCAAGGCACGCGGCGGACGGGCTCCGCACGGCGTGATGGCCATCATTGGTGCGGTGCTCGGCGCACTCGGAATCATCGGGTCGATCGTGATCATCGCGATCGGCGCCTCGTTCCTCAACTCGACCGAGGTCAAGAGCTTCGAGGAGTGTGCCAAGAAGGCGAAGACGCAGAGCGAGCGCACCGCCTGCGAGAAGGACTTCGACAGGGACATGAACAACTGACCTGCGCTCCGCAGGACGAGCGCCCGGTTGAGCGGTGCGGCCCTGCTGGCTCTTACACTCTGACTCGTGAGCGCAGCCGGACCCTGCTCGGCACGGATGGCCGGCGAACCGGCTCAGCACCGCCGCTCGGTCACCCTCAGCATCGCAGGCACAGCGGCAGGCGTGGTCGCTCCGGAGCCTGTCGGCGGGGAAGCCGTGGCGAGGGAGGCCGCAGGGAGCCGGGCTGGGGCGTCGTCCTCGACAGCTGATGGGACTGGTCCAGCAGCATCTGACGCTGCCTCCGCTGTCCTGCGCGCACTGCCGCTACCTTGCGGAGTGGACGGCCACCAAGCTGCGCCGGGGCTTGGGCGCCGGCCTCGCCGACCCTGACGCACTGGCCGTCTTCGCCTCAGGTCAGTGGCCCTTCGGTACGTCCGCACCCGAAGCGCGGCGGCCGTTGACAACGGCGCGTACGGCCCGCTCACCGCGAGGGTCGGCCATCAGGCGGGCGATGTCCCACCAGCGCAGCAGCAGTGCCGGATAGTGCGGCGGGATCGCGTTCATGAACTCCCGGTCAAACCGTGCGCGGACGTTCTCGTGACGCAGTGCGGAGCGGATGTCGGCCATGGACGGCGGGCGGTGGCGGAGGGCGGGCGGCAGCACGGCCTCGTACTCCGGTGCCAGCTTGCGGCCGGGCTCGACCATGATGTTCCCGCCCAGCGCGGCGGCAACGTCGTCCTCCAGCTCCTCCTGGGCCTGCACGGCACGCTCCCACCAGTGCTCCCGGAAGGCGGTGACGGCCTCATTGTCGGCCAGATCGAGGGCATCGCGCTGCCCGTTGAACTCCGCATGCTCATCGACGGGCAGAGCTTCCCGGATCGCGCCGAGAGTCTGCGCGGGACGGCGCGGCGGGGCCTGGCCGAGATGGCGCACCCACTGGTCCTTGCGCTCCGCATCAGAAGGGGGACCCCACACCAGGGCGCCGCCCAACATGCCCGGCTTCTCCGGGCCGGCCGACGCCATGGGGGCTTCCAGGCTGAGCGCCATGAGTTCCAGATAGGCGGGCAGCGACTCGTACTCCCGCTCGCGTTCCCCGAACCTGGTCCACCGGCATACTTCCCCGTTCTCACCGTTCAGGTAGAGGCCGTAGACGGTGTCGCCGGGGTTCACGGAGCAGAACGGTATCCAAGACGGCTTCCACCGCACTGAAGTGTCCTGGTTCGCGATGTCGCCCTCGCCGTTCTTCTCCTGGAACCGCATCTGCGCCTGGTAGACCTCGATCACGGCGTCGAGCGGCATCAGGGCCCAGCCGCCCAGCATGAGCCCCGAACCGTCCACGCCGTCCTCACCGGCGGACAGCCGCCACAACGCCTTCAACTCCTCCCGAACGCTCACGCCGAGGGTCTCTTCCAGGGCCACGATCTCCTCTTCGGAGGCGCCGGGCCTGAGTGCCGTGTACGACGGCGGGACATAATCGGCCAGCCATTCGACGATCCGGCTCCATGCCCGGGTGACGCGTACATCTGCTGGGGTGTCAGTGGTCATGAGCACCACGCTCGCATTGCGCCCCGGCCCAGCACCCAGCGGGGCCCGGACGCCAGCTCCTCGGGAAACCCGCGCTGCCGGCGCAACTCCAAGACCCGGACCTTCACTTGATTCGAGAAACGAGCGGCCATTGACCCCGGCGCGCGACACGGACCTTTTCGATACCGTCAACGGTAAGCAGGGTGCCGGTGTGGAAGTCGCCGTGGAACCATACTGGCGGGCGGTCCCATCCTGGGGCGCTCAGCGCCGTGTCCCACAGTTCGGTCATGGCCACGGCGTCGAATACACCGTCGACCTCCGCGATGGCGGCCCGCGTCTCGCGGTCCCGTTCGGCCAGCGGCCGACCGGCGAGGTCGTCGCAAGCGTCGTCGCCAGGGAAGTTGCCGGGCACCGCGAAGGCTTGTAGGGCAGTGAGGAACTCCGCCCGTTGGACGGCAGCCCCTGACGAGTCGGCCAGTGACTGGGCGGTGGCCACTTCGCCGTCGAGCCAGCGGGACACTGCCCATGGCCACGGATAGCCGAAGCCTGGCTCACCCACCCCCACCGGCACCGGGATGTTCAACGGCAGTGCGGGGCGAGCCCGGGGAGCCATTCGGACTCCTTCCTGGCCTGCCTGATCGCCCCCGCATGGCGGGGCAGCCGGACGGACAGCTCCTCACCCAGCCGGTAGATCACATGGTCCGAGCCCGCCGGGTCGAACCGTTGGAGAGGCAGCTCGGCCCACTGCGGGAACTGCGTGTCGACCAGACGCCTGGCCAGTGAGGCACCGATGGCGGGGCGGTGGTCCGAGACTCTCCCGGATGCCATGGGCAACTCCTGCGGTGGGCCCGCTCCGAGCGGCGGACGGTCGGAGCCATCACGGTGCCTCGCGAACTCGTCTGTCGATCGGATTTCTCGACTGGCCGTCCTCCGCTGCGCGTGTTCGTTGGACGTCGACCGGCGAGTGGTCGGCCTCGAAGCCCGCCTCGGCGAAGCGGGACCACCGACCTGATCCGGCCCGGCCGGAGCCCGCGGATGTCAGAGCTGCGGGTCATACTCGTGCTGCGGTGCCATCCGGGCACCGCAGCACGAGGGGAGCAACGTGGCTGAGGTGCTGGTCTTCCATCATGGACTCGGGCTGACCGCCGGCGTTCGGGAGTTCGCAGAGCAGCTGCGCCGGGCCGGACACACCGTCCATGCCCCGGACCTTTACGAGGGGCAGGTGTTCGGCAGCCTCGAGGAGGGCGCCGGTTACGCCGAGAACGCCGGGTTCGACACGATCATCGCGCGCGGAGCAGCCGCCGCCGAGAGGTTGGCTGCGGAGCTCGTCTACGTCGGATTCTCGCTCGGCGTCCTGCCGGCGCAGAAGCTGGCCACGACCCGCCCCGGCGCCAAGGGCGCACTGCTGCTGGAGGCATGCGTCCCGGCCTCGGAGTTCGGCGCCGCCTGGCCCCACGGCGTCCCGGTGCAGATCCACGGCATGGACGCAGATCCGTTCTTCGACGGGGAGGGCGACGTGGAGGCCGCCCGTGCGCTCGTCGCGACGGTGACGGATGCCGAGCTGTTCCTCTACCCGGGAGACAGGCACCTGTTCACCGACAGCAGCCTCCCGACCCACGACGACCGGGCCGCAAAGCAGGTCAACGATCGGGTGCTCGGCTTCCTCGACCGCATCAAGTAGGGCATCAACAACCTGGTCCTGTCCGGCTGACGACCTCGCGGGCCGCCCGCTGTCCCTGTGGACGGGCCGCCCCACGAGGCCACCCGGACAAGCGCCGGGGCATCGGACGGCTCTGAGGGACGGAGCGGCAGCTTCCCGCTGTTGGAGCCATTCGCCTCCAGGTCGGACTCCGGGGCGTGAGCCAGGTCAGCTGCGGAGAAATGCCGCCGCGGTCGCCACGAACCAGTCGGCGTCGTCGAGCCACGGATAGTGGCCTGCTCCCGGCTGCACCGCGAGCGTGGCGTCAGGGAACGCCTCCGCGAGCTCGGCTGCGGTCACAGGCGGACTGTTCAGATCGAACTCTCCCGTGAGCAGCAGAACGGGAGCCTCGCAGGAGGCGAGCGCCGCACGCGTGTTCTTCGGGCTGAAGGCGCCCTCGGCCGCAAAGCGAGCGACAGCTTCCTGGTTGCCCGGCTGGCCGGCTGCGTGGTGCTTCTGTGCCGTGGCGTCCCACCGGCCCCAGAAGAAGGGGGCGACGGCTTCCCAGTCGCTGCCCGTACCTTCAGTGATCGCTTGCAGGGCGGCGAACGCCGCCGGGAACCACGGCTCGTTCTTCCGGAGCTGCGCGAGCTCACGCCGCGTCTCTCCCGTGATCGCTACGTCGAGAGCTCGGGGACTGGGGCTGACGAGGGCGAGCTTGCTGACGTTCTCCGGGTGCCGGGCCGCGTATTGCGTCGCAATGTTCGTGCCGGCGGAGTGGCCGAGCAGATCCATGCGCGGAAGGCCGAGGCGCTCGCGCAGCGTCTCGACATCGTCGACCAGCCGATCACAGCGGTAGGAGGAGGTGTCCTGGGGAATCGCGGACCGGCCGGTGCCCCGCAGGTCCAGGACGATCAGCTGGCGGTGAGCGGACAGACCGCCGAGGTCTCCCAGGTAGACGGAGTCCGCAGGGCCTCCTGGGATGCAGACGACTGGGTCGCCCTCTCCGATCACGCGGTACGAGAGCTGGGTTCCGTCGGACGCGGGGAAGGTAGGCATGAGGCAGATCCTGGCAGTCATAACCTGGTAATACAACCAGGTTATGAGAGAGGGGTTCTGGTGTATAACCGAGTGGTGGCAGGCGAAGAGAGCACACACCGGATCCCCGAGGCGCTGAGCGAGGAACAAGCCGAACGGATACTCGCCGGCATGAACGAAGTCATCCGTGCGGGCGAGGAGATGCGCAAGCTGCGCGCCGAAATGATCAAAGTGTTCGCAGGCTTCGGCTGGACACAGGAACGTATCGCGCAGCTCACCGACATGAGCCAGCCCGCCGTCTCCAAACAGATGGCGAAGCACAAGAGCGATGAGCGACGGACCCCGATGGAGGTGTCCCTCGATCAGCGCGACATCCCCTGGCTCGAAGGGCGACTCCTGGGCCTCGCCGAGGAGATCTCGGAGACTCTCGACGAAACCGCGCACTGTACCCGCTACGTCAACGCGCTGACCCGGGGGAAGAAGCGTTTCACGCCCCAGAATACCGACGAGCTGCGGCGTCTCGTCGAGGCGGACCTGAGGCTGTACCGGGCAGAGCTGTCCGGCGGTTGTCAGGCCGCGTACGACGAGATCAGCCGCGGCCTTGACCTTCCCTCGAAGACCGCCCCCACCACATCAGCATCCGTACGCCGCTCTGTCGCTCACCAGATCCAGCGCGATCTCGTCAGGGGCTGATGCGTGAGGACGGTTCCGATGCGGTGCGTCGGGCGAGTCTCCCGGGCACGGTCATCGAGTGGGCCCACCCTTGCGTCGACCACTGCTGGACCCGCCTGTGAGCGTGCCCGCGCCTGCCCGTGCGGACTTTTCGCAGCTGCCTCGGTCACTACTGGGGTGCTGGGACGAGAGCGGGTGCGGCTTTGAAGGAGAGGGCCTCCATGAGGGGCCTGCGTTTGGTGTTGTGGAAGGCCGCGATGCGCCACTGGCCGTCCGGTTCCCGTACCAGGGTGTAGGTCTGGACCTTGGTCAGTTTCTTCGGCCTGCTGCCCTTGTAGCTGTCGCCGCGGCCGGTGATCATGGCGGTGTCCGGACCATAGAAGCGGATGTCCAGGATCTCGTCGGCGAGTTGGGTGCCCCTGAGGAACTTTGCGAACAGAGTCCGGTGGCTGTCGATGATGTCGCGTCGGCCCCGGTAGTACGTGCCGACGAAGGTGACGTACGTGGCGTCCTGCGTGAACAGTGCACCGTACGCGTCGGCGTCGTGGCGTCGCCAGGCGTCGATGAGTGCGGCGATCACCGAGGTGACGGCATTCCGGTCGTCCGTGCTGGGCATGGAAACCTCCGGGTAGTTACACTAATGCAGATATTGCATGGAAACATTATCTGCATGCATGCAGCTACTTACGCAAGGGGTGCCCAGGGACATGGCAGAGCCGACGCCGACAGATGAGCACTTGGTGTTCCGCCAGTACCTCGATGCTGTGGGACTTCACGGCCTGGCCGGGGCGGAAGCGGTGGGGCTCGGCGCCTCCGAGTGGTACGCGCTCAGCCAGATCGGGTGGGAAGGCACGCTCACCTCGGGCGAACTGGCCGCACGCACCGGTCTTACCACCGGGGCGACCACTCGCCTGATCGACCGCCTGGAGCGAGCCGGATTCGTCCGCCGGGCTGCCGATCCAAGCGATCGGCGCAAGGTCGTCATCGAGCCGGTGGCAGACTCCCTCGACCGTGTGGAGAAGGTGGTCGGGCCTGCCCGGCGCCAGATTGCCCAGGTTCTCAGCCGGTACACGCCGGACCAACGAGCCGTGCTCTTCGATTACTTCGCTCACGCCGCCCCTGCTTTCCGGTCGGCCACCGAGGAGATCAGGGGCGCAGCAGCACCCCGCCGCCGGCGCAAGGGCGGCGCGGCCGACAGCCGGCCATGAGGAGGACGGCCCGCCGGGGGAGAACCGGCAGGTAGCAGTCGTCCTCGGCGGCGGCTTCGGCCCGGACGCGGGTACGGGCGAGGCGGTAAAGCCCGCTCCCGGCCTGGACGTCAGAGTTGCCCGGCGGGGGCCTGGCCGTCGCCCCCTCACGCCCAGCGCCGGGACGTCCACCTCGTCAGCGTCGATCGCCCATGCCGTGAGGCCCGGCCGGGGATCCCCAGCCGGGCCTCACCGCATGTCCCGGCCTGATCCTCCGACGGGCCCGTCGGAGCAACGGCAGAGGCTGCCCCCGGGACACATCAGCTCCCGGACCGGACCCTGAGCAGCCGACAGCCCCTGTAGGAGGGGCCGGCCCTCGGGTGCCCGCTCCCCACGCAGGTGCCGAGGGCCGGACGCAGGCGCCGAGGGCCGGTCGCAGGCGCTGAGGGACGGCGCTTCTTACTCCCGCGGCATCGGCGGAATCACCTCCTGCGGGACGGACGGCGGTACGACCTCGGGGACCGGCGCCCCGAAGGTGCTGGACTTGTTCGTGGTGGCCGCGTTGAGGTCCCGGTGGACGGCCCGCGACACGGCCTGAATGGTGTCGACGCCCTGCTGCATCGTCTTGTTGCCATGGGTCAGCACGGTGATCGTGTAGTCGTGGCCCTGGCCGGTGAACGCGCCGAGCGAGTGCACGCGCCAGCCGTTGCTCGCGCGCGGCAGCCAGCCGTTCTTGACATGTACCTTGGCCCTGCCGGGCGCACCGGCGGGAGTGCCCCACCGCTGGCCGGGTACGACGGCCGCCATCCGGTTCAGGATGTACGCCCGTGAGCTGTCGCGCAGGACGTTGTTGTGCAAGGTGATCGTGCCGAGGAGCTTGCTCTGTTCGGAGGCGTTGACCTGGGTGAGCCCCCAGTAGCCGCCCGCGCCCGGCTTCGTGTACTTGATTCCTGCCGCGCGCAGGAACCCGTTGATCGTCCCGATGCCCAGCTGCCGCCACAGGGTGCTGGTCGCGTTGTTGTCCGACTTGGTGATCATGGCGTCGACAAGTCCGCGCTCGCGGGCGCTGAGGGCCCGGTTTGTCTTCTGCGCGTCCCACATCAGAGCGGAGAGGACGGTGACCTTGACGATGCTCGCCGAGTCGAAGGTGTTCCAGGGGCGCAGCGAACAGTACGTACGGCTGGAGTGCTCGTAGACGGTGACCGCGACGGTGCCTGGTCTGCCGCGAAGGGCCGTGGTGATGTCGCCCTTGAGCTTGTTGGCCAGTCCGGCCTTGTTCGAACTGCACGCCACCTGCGGTGCGGCAGCCTCGGCAGGCGCTGCACCGGCCAGGGGCAGGACCACCCCTACGGCCAGGGCCGCGGAGATCAGGGCACGCGGTATGTGCTTGTCGGACATGGGTGTAGCCCCCCGGTGAGTGTGTGCGATGCGGAGGACGCCCCTGCGTCGCTCCTGCCTCAGTTGACTCACGAACGGGGGAATGGTTGTACGACTGTGGCGGAGGTGATCGATACCTCTGAGCTCCACGCGACCGCGCGGCCCGAACCGCAGCACGTCACCTTCGTGAGTGCAGAGCGTGCAGAGCGTTTCGTGAGTGCAGAGCGTTCGTTGCCCGAGCCGGTGAGCGGGAGACGGCCGACGAAGCGTCGTTCGGAGGGCCCCGAGGAACCGTGCAGGCTGCGGGCGGAGAACAAGGAGCCGAGAGGTCAGCGGGTTCAAGTCAGCGACGACTTCCCTCGCGGGGGAGCTCGGACGCCGAAACCGGCACCGTGTGGCTCGGAACCTCGTTGCACCCTGCCGGAGTTCCCAGCCGCACCGCGGCTGAACGGGCGGCCCCGAGTGGTCCCGATGCTGCGGTGGCCAGCGACGATGTCCGGCTTCCGCTCCACCGAGGGGAGCTCCTCCCGCCCGGGAGTACACGCCACCCCGTACTCAGCCTCGGCCGACCGACAGCGTGCCTCTCCGTCTCCACGCGTCATGTCGCCTCTGCGGCGGATTCGACGCGAGTCCCATGATGTGTAACCCATAGGTTACGCTTTGGTTGTGGACGACCTGAGCAAGGTGGCCGATGCCATCGCCGACCCGGTGCGCAGGGAGATCCTGACGATGTTGCACCGCACCCCGCTGACGGCAGGCGCCATCGCCGCCCGGTTCACCATCAGCCGACCTGCGGTCAGCCGTCATCTGCGCGTGCTGCGGGAGAGTGGGCTGGTCCGGGACCAGCAGGTCGGACGCCATCGGCGCTACTCCCTCGTCCGTTCCCGGCTGGGTGAACTCGCCGCCTGGCTCGCTGGGTTCGAAACACGGGGAGGCGACTGGTCGCAGCGTCTGGCGGCATTGGAGACCGAGGTCCACCGCACACGAAGGGACCGCGAGCGGGCTGAGTCCGCCCACGACCGGCCCACCGCGCGTCACGCAAAGGAGGAGGACACGGCATGACCCCTGAGCCCACCGGACAACTCGTCCCCACTTCGACGGGGCACGACTTGATCCTTGTACGCAGCTACCGCGCGCCCATCGACGACGTCTGGGCGAGTGTCACCGAGCCGGAGCGCACCGCGCGCTGGTTCGGCCCATGGCGCGGGCACGCGGCGGCCGGCCGCACTGTCGAGGTGCAACTGGCGTTCGAGGAATCGGCACCCTGGTGCCCGATGCGCATCGAGGCCTGCGAACCGCCGCGCCGACTCGCCGTCTCGATGGAGGACGAGGCCGGATCCTGGCCGATGGAACTGCTGCTGGCCGAGAACGACGGCACCACCGAACTCCGGCTCGTCCAGCACTTGGTCTCCACCGAACAACTCGGCGAGACAGGGCCTGGCTGGGAGTACTACCTGGACATGCTCACCGCCGCGCGCACGGGTGGGCCACGGCCCGACTTCGCGGACTACTACCCGGCCCAGAAGGCGTACTTCGAGTCCCTGGCCTGAGGCGGGTCCCTGGCCCCGGGCTTGTGGTTCTGGTCCCTCGGCGGGGGTTATTTCGCCTCCGCCGGGGGAGTCACCTCCGGCGGAAGGCCCTCCGCACCTACGGTGTGCCGGATCCGGGAGGGCTCAATCAGTACGGCCGCCCGGCGCTCGCCCGCCACCCCCTGCCGTCCACGTGCAGTGGTCCGCCCCGGTGTACTCCGGATGGCTGTGCACGAGGAGTCCCGTGGGGTGTGCTACGTGGTCAGGGACTGAAGGGACTCACGGAACCATTCGGCGGAACCATCTGGTCGAAGTCGCGGCCCCGGCCTGTGAGGTTGCCGATCCGCCGACGCCGGGTGGGCCTCCTGCCGGGTGTGCGTGAGCCCGTCCCGCCGGGGGATCGCCCCGTACGACAGCGCCGAGGTGGCCTTCGCTGAGGCAACGCGGAGGCATCGCGGGGGCAACGCGAGGGAATGACGTGCGTATGTCGGGGCAGGGGATGGTGACCGGGTAGTTCGGGAGGGGCGGGCAGGATGACCAGCACATCGTGGCGACCGGACACTCCGGCGCGGCACGACGCTGCCCGGGTGCCCGCCGCAGAGGAGGACCTGAGAGGCCTGTTCGGCGAGTCGAAGGCGGTGTTCGCCTCGGTCGCGGGCCCCGCCCACCTGCTGGAGGCGGCGAATCCCGCCTTCTTCGCCGCGATCGGCCGCGCCGAGCACGCGCGCACCGGCCTGCCGATCGCGGAACTCGTGCCCGACCTGGCCGGCCAGGAATTCCTCACACTGCTCGACCGGGTCTACCGCACCGGCCTGCCCTGCACCGTCCGCGACTCCCGGGTGCTGCTGGATGAGGCCGGCAGGGCGCGCGAGGCGTACTTCGACCTCAGCTACGAGCCGCGCCGCGACGCGGGCGGCAACGTCATGGGCGTACGGATGATCGGGGTGGAGACCACCCAGGTCAAGCATGCCCAGCGGCTCACGGCCGAGCACCGTGCCCTGCTGGAGCAGATCGCCAGGCAGGCCCCGCTCGAAGAGGTCCTGGAAGGCATGGCGAAGGTCATCGAGACCCTGTCGCCGGAGGTGCTGGTCTCCGTTCTCCTCGCCGACGCCGACGGCCGTCACCTGCGGCACGGCACCGCCCCGAGCCTGCCGGACTTCTACAACCGGGCCATCGACGGCATCGCCACCGGCGACGGCATCGGCTCGTGCGGCACCGCCGCGCACCGCAGACAGCGGGTCGTCGTCACCGACATCGCCACCGACCCCTACTGGGACGACTTCCGCGACCTCGCCGGACGTGCAGGGCTCGAAGCCTGCTGGTCCACGCCCATCCTGGCCCGCGACGGACACCTGCTGGGCACGTTCGCGATGTACCACCGCACCCCGCGCAGTCCCAGCGAGTCCGACCTCGCGCTCGCCGGGATCTTCGCCAGTACGGCTGCCCTGGCCATCGAACGCCACCACGCCGAACAGGCACGCCTCGCCGCCGAGGCCCGTGAGAAGGCCGCCCGCGACGACCTCACCTTCCTGCTCCGGGCCAGCAACGCCCTGAGCGCCGACCTGGACCACGTACAGACCCTGCAACGGCTGGCCACCCTGTGCGCCCCGACCCTGGCTCCGCTGTGCGCGGTCGACGTCATCGAGGGCGGCCGGGTACGCCGCATCGCGACGGCCGCCCCCACCGCACACGCACGCAATCTGCTGGCCTCCCACATCCCGGTGTACAACAGCGGCGACGACGCGGTGGCCCGCGTACTGGCCTCCTCCCTGACCGAGGTCGCCCGGCGGACTCCGTCCGGACCCGGCCCCTGGCAGGACCTCGACGTCACCGGCTACCTCTGCGCCCCGCTCACCGACCGGGGCCAGACCTTCGGCACCCTGACCCTGCTCAGCACCGGCGACCACGCCCTCGACGGGCACGCGGTCACCCTCGCGGAGGAGCTCGCCCGGCGCGCCGCCACGGCCGCGCACAACGCCCGCCAGTACACACAGCGCGTCGCTCTCGCCCGTGACCTCCAGGCCGGGCTCCTTCTGCCGGACCTGCCCGCCCTGCCCGGGGCCGAACTGGCCACTTCCTACCATCCGGCGGGCGAAGGCCTGGAGATCAGCGGGGACTTCTACGACGTCTTCCCCCTCGACGACGGCCGCTGGGCTTTCATGCTCGGCGACGTGTGCGGGCGCGGCGCGCTCGCCGCCGCGACCACGGCCCTCGTACGCAACACCGCGCGCGCGGTCGCGCCGCTCCTGCCCGGCCCCGAAGCCGTCGTCCACGCGGTCAACCGCGCTCTGACGAAGCGTCACAACAGCCACGACACCGGCTTCGTCACCCTCGTCTACGGCCACTTCATACCCACCCCCGACGGGCTGGACGTCGAACTCGTCCGCGCGGGACACACCCTGCCCCTGCACGTCACCTCCGACGGAGCCCGCGCCGTGCACAGCGAGGGCTCCCTCCTGGGCGTCCTGGGCAGCCCCAAACTTGTTCCGCGCAGGCTGCGACTCGCTCCGGGCGAGAGCCTGGTGCTCTACACGGACGGCATCACCGAGGCCCGCGACGCCACGGGCGAGCAGTTCGGCGAGGACCGTCTTGCCCGGGCCCTCGAGTCGCCGCCGCCGGGTGCCCAAGGCATCCTGAAGGCTCTCAGCCGAGCGGTCCTGGCCTTCACCGGCGGTGCCGAAACCGACGACGACCAGGCGACGCTCGTCCTGACCGCTACCGCCACGTGACCAACGGCCCGGTCCGCGGGCCCCGTCCCTCGCCACGAGCCCGGTGAAGGCCCCGCCCCGGACGTGCACCGTGCCTACGGCACCTGTCGGCGGCGCACGAGCCGTGCCGGAACGAGCGGACCGCCGAAGGGCCGACCCGCGGTTTCCTGCGGGTGCGGGTGCGGGTGCGGGTGCGTAGGGGTGTTGTCACTGGTGCGTTCCGGCTTCGGCACGTGCCCGCCCCTCCGGTCGCGCTGCCCGCCGACCGCTCCGTGCCACCGGAGGGCGCCACCTGCCGGGGCCGGGAGCTTGCCTTCCGGCCCGCCTGCCGCGCCGCACCCGTGGCCGGCAGTAGCTCCGACCTGCGGGCCGGCCGGTGCGGGGAGACGGTGGAGACATGGACGAAATCGTCGTGCAGCGCCCGCGCACCGAGGGCGGCCGCCGCCTGTACCTGTGGGGCCGGGACGCGGGCGTGGCGTACTCGGACCGGGACCTGGTGGAGCTCCTGCGGCAGGCCGGCCTGGACGAGACGGCCGCGGAGGGCCTGGTCGACGGGGACTCGGCGGCCATCGTCTGGGAGGGCGGGGCCCCGCATGAGTACGGCGGGGCGGCGTGACGAACAGTCTCCGGTAGTCCCGGGTCCCGCTCCCCCCCCGTCTGGCCCCGGCTCTGGCCCTGACTCAGGCGGTGGACACCCCGCCCGAGGGCCGGAATGGGCGTACGAGCCGAAGTCACGGACGGGGTCTGCCAGGTCCCCTGTCCCTCCTCGATGCGGGCAACCGCCCGCGACGTACGTCGTGCGAGTGCCGACGGGACGGCTCGGTCCGATGAGTTCCGGAGCGCGGTGAGGTCTACCTCTGCACGAGCGAAAGCTGCGCACGAGTTCTGTGAGGGGACCATGACCACCCACGCACTACCACCCGTCGTCGACGCCGCCGCCTGGGAGCGCCAACTCGAGACGCTGCGTACCCGGGAGAAGGCGGCGACGCGGGAGCTCGACGCCATCGCCGCCGAGCGTCGTCGCCTGCCGATGGTCGAGATGCCCGACTACACGCTGGAGGGCGAGGACGGCCCCGTCCGGCTGGCGGACGTCTTCGAAGGAAAGAGGCAACTGATCGTCTACCACCACATGTGGTTCGCCGGCAAGGAATGGCAGTGCCCGGGCTGCACGGGGTTCACCTCGCAGTACACCCGCCTGGAGTTCCTGGACAACTACGATGCCCGATTCGTCATCGTCACCCAGGGCCCGATCCAGGAGGCGCTCGCCTACCGGCAGCGGGTCGGCAACCGGATGCCGTGGTACTCGACCGCCAACAGCTCCTTCGGGACCGACGTCGGTGCACCGCCCGACGCAGGATTCGCGGTCAACGTGTTCCTGCGCGACGGCGACACCGTCCATCGCACCTGGCACACCAACGGCCGGGGCACCGAACAGCTCAGTCACACCTTCCCGCTGATCGACGTCCTGCCCTACGGCCGGCAGGAGGAGTGGCAGGACTCGCCCGAGGGCTGGCCCCAGTCGCCCACCTCCAGCCGCTGGGCCACGTCCAAGGACATCGCGGCGCTCTACGGCCCCGGCTCCGGCGGCTGAACGATCTGCACCACGGCCGGGGAGCGGGTGAACTCGGCGATGCCGCCAGTGCGCGACGGGTAGACCATCGCCGTCGCCCGGCAACTGCCGGGACGACTTTCCGACGCGCCACTTGGCCGGGCGTCCTCGGGGCCCCTTCACGTGGCCACGCGAACCCCCAACAGTGCGACGCACCCGCCACCCTGTGATCGGCATGGGCATGGCACGTCGAGCACGTGGGACGTAACGCCCCACGGGGCCGCCGGGCAGGCCGACGGCGAGGGCGGTTGCGTCTTTCGCCCGCCCGACCGGCCACGCGCGCGATGGGTTCGTCTGGAGGGGCCCATCGCACGCGTGCCGGACGCTCCCCTCCCGTCAGCCGGTGATCCGCGGAAGGGCCGGGCGCACCGGATGTCCTCCCGGTGCGCCCGTTGCGCAGGCGCTGTCAGGCGAGTCGCAGACGAGGTGCGCGGGTGAACCGGGACGATCCGCGGTAGGCATTCCGCGTGCAGACCTTTCTCCCGTACTCCGACTTCACCAGATCCGCCGAGACCTTGGACCGGGCACGGCTGGGCAAGCAGCGCGTCGAGGCCCTTCAGGTGCTGCGCGGGTTGACCGTGCCCGGCTACGGATGGCGGCATCATCCCGCGGTACGCATGTGGCTCGGCTACGAGGAGGCCCTGGCCCGCTACGGCCTCGACGTGTGCGCGGTGTGGGTGGCGCAGGGGCGCGCCGACACCTGTGCCGCCACACTCCTCGCCGACTTCAGCCGGCACCGTCCCGGCGCCGTCGTACGCGCCCAGGAAGAGCTTGCCGGCGACGGTGAGCTGCCGCCCTGGCTGGGGGACCCCGCCTTCCACCGCAGCCATCGGTCGGCTCTGGTGCGCAAGGCGCCGGAAACGTACTCCCCGCTCTTCCCGGGCGTCCCCGACGACCTGCCCTACGTCTGGCCCGCCTCCGACCGGGGCCCTTCGTAGCCTTCCTCCCCGACATGGAATCCGCAGGCCGGAGCAGCCCATAGGGCTACCCACACACGCGTTTGCGCACTACCCCTCAACCGCAGAGCTCCGCCTCGATCACCGCGTCGCTGTCCCCTGGACCCCGTGGCAGCCGGCCCTTCCGCGATCGGCGAGCACCGGCGCGATCCCCGGTAGCGAGACCGTGCTCAGGACCCGACGCGGCCGTCTCCTCGGGCTCAGTTGCTGAGGGCGGGGGCACCCAGGCCGAAGGGCGGACCAGTCCCCTCAAAGATCGGTCCAGGGCCCGACCCGCCCTCGGCCGGGAGAGCCGCCGGTGCGCGGACCGCCAGGGGCCAGGGCGGGACGAGCATCGCCCGTCTCGGCCGGGCCGGGCGCCGCCGCGCACCAGGACTGACTGCTTGCGTCGTGACGCGGATCTGCAGGGGTCAGCAGGTGACGACCTTGCCGTAGGAACCTCGGCCCCAGTTCCACTCCCACGATTCGTTCTTCTGGTAGGTCAGACAGGGGGAGTCGGAACCCCAGTCGATGACGACCTTCAGGTGCATCGCCTCGTGGCAGGTGTTGGTGACTTTGACGTACTTCCTGTGCTTGATGACATCGCGTTTGACACAGGACGGCGCGGTACCCATGACCTGCGTCTGCGAGGCGTGGGCGCTGACGGGAACGGCGAGGACCGTGGCGAGTACGGCCAACGCGGTGAACGCAGCCGTACGCAGCGGCTTCAGGGGCGCAGAGCGCATGTCATGACCTTCTGTGTGGACCATGCAGGAACAATTGCACCCAGATTGGCCTATGAGGTGGAATTCTCCGGAACGACCCTCGAATGAGGTAACTACGACGGCGTCGGCACCCGTTGGACATGCGGTGGGTGATGGCCAATTGCTCCAGAGCCGCCAGGACAGCAGGTGCCACGCGGGTTCCGCACCATCTACATCCGCTTGATCGCGCCACGCTCCGGAGATGCAGTTCCCCAGGCTGCGGCTGGACGAGCTCAACCCCCCTTCCAGTGGCAGCCGCCGTCGGCAGGCACTCAGGTGGACCTTGCCGGCTCACGGCCGCGCGAGCGTCCCAACACCTGGCCTCCTGCGCCACCTCCACCAGTCGGCCAGGGAGGCACCGCAACATAGCTTCGTCCTGGCGTTTCAGCATCTCGTCCCCCCTTGAGCCGGTGAGTGCTGGCGGCGGGTCGGCGCGGGCTCCGGCCGCGTTCCGGGGGGGGGCATGCACTAGGGGTGGAGCCTGAAGGTGCTGCCGCCGGGCGGGGCGCCGCAGTCGGTTTGCGGGGTCCGTCGTAGAGGTGGGCGACGGCGACGCCATGGGTGACGCTGCGGAGGCAGCAGCCGCAGGTGGGGCGGTTCTTGAAGTCGTAGGCCTGGCCGGCGGCCAGGTGCCAGATCTTGTAGTGCGACAAGGTCAGAGGCTTGCCCGGCGCGACCTCTTCGGGCTGGTGGTCGCCGAGGACGACGTAGGCGCCCCTCCGTAGAGCGTGGCCCGTCCCGCGGTGCCCTTCCATGCGGGGTAGCGGCACTGGTCGCCGCCGGTGAAGAACACGAACTCGGCGTTGCGTATGCCGATGTTGACCTGGCTGTCGTCGCCGTCTCGTGCTGCGGTGAGCGTCAAGGACGTAGTGGCCGGCATCGAGCATGTACGTACAGGTCCCGCGGCAATCGCCTCCGCCGTCCGCGATCAGCACAGCGCCGCACAGGACTTGGGCGCGGCGACGGCGCTGTGCCGGTCAGAACGGCGTCACCAGCCGCAGACGACGGTGATCAGTCCTTGGCAGGCGATTTTCCTGGGCCGGGCGGCTCGTACACTGACGAAAATGGAGGATCACACGGCCACCGGGATCGGTGCACGTCCGGCGCCCGTCCTGCGACAGTACGTCGACTCGTATGTCGGCTTCGACCTCCGCGGGCTCCCGCCGGGGGTGCACTGCGGCCCGCCGGGCCGCGCACTCACTGCGGTGATCAGCCTGTCAGATCCTCTGGAGGTCGCGGCGGGCGTTGACGACGGGTCACAGGTCACCCGATTCGGCAGCGTGGCCGGCGGTCTGATGCGCCGGTCCGTCGCGATTCACCACGACGGACGCCAGCAAGGTGTTCTGGTGGCCCTGACACCGCTCGGCGCCAGGGCCATCTACGGCATGCCGTCCGCCGAGCTCGCCGACCGGCTGGTCCCCCTTGACGAGCTTCTCGGAGCGCTTGCCGTCGAGCTCTCCGACCGGCTCCGATCGGCGACCACTTGGGCGGCGCGGTTCACCGTGCTGGACGAATTGCTCCGCCGCGCGGTCGGCCGTGGCACCTGCGGGGACCCTGTGCGGTGGGTGCGTCCGGAGGTGGCCGAGGCCTGGCGCCGCCTCGTTGCCGCGCGGGGTTGTGTCCAGGTCGGTGCGGTGGCCACGGAACTCGGCTGGAGCCGCCGGCACCTCACCGAGCGGTTTCGCGGTGAGGTGGGCCTGGCGCCGAAGACCTTCGCCCGAGTCCTGCGCTTCGAGCACGCGCACGAACTGGCGGCGGCGCGGGACCCGCTGCCGTGGGGCGACGTGGCAGCCGTCTCCGGCTATGCGGACCAGGCCCATCTCGTACGGGACTGGCGCGAGTTCACGGGCCGGACCCCGACGGTCTGGCGTCGCGGCGAAGTCCTCCTCGAGGCCCCCTAGTCGCCAACCGGCCGCGCCTCGCGCCGACTTCCCTTCCTTTTTCTTCAAGACCGCCCGATCGCTGTCGTGAACAGTGGTCGGCATGAGACTCGTCAAGCACGAACACAACGCGATGGACCTGCGCACCACCCCCGTGCACCTCGGGCTGGGATCGAGTGCGCAACGCGTCGAGGGATTCTCCTGGGACCCGGAGGTGCTCAGGGCCTACAGCGCCGCGGTCGCGGCAGACGGCGCGGAGGGACGGATGGTGATGATCTTCGACGGCGACGGGCTCGGGGACCATTGGGAGAGCCACCACGCCGGTGACGAGCTGGTCGTCTGTCTCAGCGGTTCCGTGACCGTCACGCGCGACGTGAACGGGGTGCTGGACCGCGTTCTGCTGGGGCCGGGCGAGGCCACCATCAACCCGGCCGGGGTGTGGCACGTGGTCGACACGGAGGGCCCGACGTCCATCCTGGCCATCACTGCGGCCCTCGGTACCGACCACCGTCCCCGGACCGACACCCGCCCGACCGAACACCTCGGCACGCCCTGCACGGAGGAAGCGCCGTGACGACGCGTATCGCGTGCCTCGGCGACAGCCTCACCCGCGCGCAGTTCAGCGCCGACTACCTGGATATTCTCGGACGGCGCCGCCCGCCCGGTGACGTGCAGCTTGCCCGTTTCGGCGCCAACGGCGACTTCGCCCACAACCTCCTGCGGCGCCTCGATGCCGTCGTCACGAACCCCGCCGATGTGATCACCGTGTTGATCGGGACCAACGACGCCCGAGCGAGCCTTCCCGGCTACCCCGTTGAGCAGGCCATGAAGCGTAAACAGCTTCCCGAGCGCCCGTCGGCCGGTTGGTTCCAACAGTGCCTGGGAGCAGTCGTCGCACGGCTGCGAGCGGAGACCGACGCGACGATCAGCCTGCTGTCGCTACCGGTACTCGGTCAACAACTCGACGGAGCAGCGGCCCAGGCGTCACAGGCGTACAGCCGGATGATCGCCGAGGTCGCCGCCGCCGGCGAGGTGGCCTACCTTCCGCTCCACGAACGCCAGATCGAAGAGCTGCGCCGGGCGGATCCGCCGCCGATTCCATACCGGGAAGTGACGCCCGCAGCGGTCGTCAACGTTCTCGCCCAGCACGCGGTGCTGCGTCGCAGCCTCGACACGATCTCGCGGCGGCGGGGTCTCGTGCTCACGACCGACCACATCCACCAGAACAGCCGCGGCGCCACCCTTGTCGCTGAGGTCATCGACGCCGGCCTGCCGGCCCCGAGCGCCTAGGCCGTGTGTCGAAAGTGCGGTGACCTGGGAGCATTGATCTGGGAGCATGGTGCGATGGATCATGTTCGGCAGATGGTTGGTTCTGGCTCGCCGCTCGAACCCCAAATCGGTTTTTCCCGGGCAATCCGCAAGGGGGCGCACGTCGCGGTCGCCGGGACCGCTCCCATCGGGGACGACGGAACGACCGTAGGAGGAGGCGACGTCTATGCCCAGACTGTCAGATGTCTGGACATCGCAGACGCCGCACTGAAGGCAGCGGGGGCGTCGCTGGAGGACGTCGTGCGGACCCGCATCATGCTCACCGACGTGACTCGCTGGAAAGAAGCCGCACGAGCACACGGAGAGCGTTTCGCGTCCATCCGTCCGGCCTGCACCTTCGTTGAGGTCTCACGCTTCATCGATCCCGAATGGCTCGTAGAAGTGGAGCTTGACGCCATCCTCGACTGACTCCCGAAAGCACTGGTCACAGCCACTCGTTGATGGCCGCGATCAGCACTGTGGCTTCGTAGCGGACGGCGAGCTTGTCGTACCTGGTGGCCACTGCGCGGTGGCGCTTGAGGCGATTGAGCCCGCACTCCACCGCGTGGCGCTCTTTGTAGTCGTCCTTGTCGAACTTCGGGGGCCGCCCGCCTAGGGAGCCGCGCTTCTTGCGGTTGGCGATCTGGTCGCGCTTCAGCGGGATGGTGCAGCGGATGCCACGTCGGCGCAGGTAGCCGCGGTTGGCGCGGGAGCCGTACGCCTTGTCCGCGCGGACCCGGTCGGGGCGGACGCGTGGCCGGCCCGGCCCGATGCGGGGCACGCGGACCTCTCCAGCACGGTTTCGAACTGCGGCGAGTCGCCGCGCTGACCGGCCGTGACCACGATCGACATGGGCCTCTGGCCCTGCTCGACGGCCAGGTGCAGCTTGGTCGTGAACCCGCCACGCGACCTTCCCAGCCCATGATCACGGGGCTCGGTGAAGATGCAGCCCGGTGGTTCCTTCTGCAAGTCGCCCTGCTTGCGGGCTCCGGCCGCATGCTGACGGGCGCGGCACACCGTGGAGTCGACGCTCAGGTCCCACACGATCGCACCCTTCGCGTCGGTCAGGGACTGGAGCTGGGTGGGGATCCGCTGCCAGGTGCCGTTTCGCTGCCATCGGCGGAACAGGTCGTAGACCCGGCTCCACGGTCCGTACTCGACGGGCACGTCCCGCCACGGGACGCCGGTGCGGACCCGGAACCGTATGCCGTCGATCAGCTGCCGCCGAGGCCAGACGGGCGGCCGCCCCGCTCTGGCACCCTTCGGCAACAACGGCTCCAGCACCGCCCACTGCTCGTTCGTGAGATCTCGCCCGCCCCATGAACCATGATCATTCACAGCTCAAGATCCACTTTCGACACACGGCCTAGTCGGATCCGGCGCGCCCGACCGGCCGGATGCAGCCTGCCGCGCGGAGGCGGCATCCGATCCAGGCGGGTCAACGTCCACGGCATCCGGCTGGTCCGGCGGCATGAACGCCGTGAGGACACCTGGGTCACGGTCCCTCGGCTGCTCCTGCCGGGGACCGCGGCCCCATCACCGCCTGCCGTGGCCGGAGTTCACGAACTGGCATACGGGAAGCCCCCTGGCCGCCGGGCCCGTGGTAAGGGTCCGGCGGCCGAGGGCGGCAGGGCCAGGCAGCGAAAGGCGGCAGGGTCAGGCGGCGGAGGCTCCGAACCACCGTTCCAGGGCGGCGCGCAATCCCTCCTGGTCGTCGCCGACCCACACCACGTGCCCGTCCGGACGCAACAGGACAGCGGGTACGTCCAGTTCGTTGGCCGGGTCCACGACGTGGTCGACGCGGTCCGCCCAGCCGCCCACGGAGAGCCCGCCGCCCGTGTGGTCGAGAAGCAGGGCGCGGCCCGTGTGCATCAGGTCGTACAGGCGCCCCTGCTTCAACTCCAGGTCCCGCAGTCGGCGGCCGAGCAACTCGTGGCCCGCGCCGAGGTCGTAACGGACGTCGATTGCCGTGATCATGCCCGTGATGTAGCGGTTGACCTCCTCGAAGTCCATGAGTTTCCCGAAGAGTTCGCGCAGCGCGACCGCACCCGGGTCGGCGCCGAGGAGCGTGATCTGCGCGCGGGTGTTGTCGAGCACACGCGCACCCACCGGATGTCGTTCGGTGTGGTACGTGTCCAACAGGCCTTCCGGGGCCCACCCGTTGACCGCCGCGGCGAGCTTCCAGCCCAGGTTGAACGCGTCCTGCACACCCAGGTTCAGCCCCTGACCACCGGTCGGCGGGTGGATGTGCGCGGCGTCGCCCGCCAGGAACACGCGGCCCGACCGGTAGCGCTCGGCCTGCCGGGTGGCGTCGCCGAACCGCGAAAGCCAGCGCGGTGAGTGCACACCGAAGTCGGTGCCCGCGAAGGCCCGCAGCTGCTTCTTGAAGTCGTCCAGCGTCGGCTCGGCCGCCCGGTCCTCGGCCACCCCGTCGGCGGGCACGACGACCCGGCAGAGGCCGTTCTCGCCGGGCGCTATGCCGAACCGCAGTTGCGTCTTGTGGACCTCCGCGGTGGCGGTGGCGATCGTCTCGGCGTCCGCCGTCACCTCCATCTCCCCGAGCAGCGTCTCCTCGGTGGCGGCCATGCCGGGGAAGTCGATTCCGGCCAGTTTGCGCACCGTACTGCGTCCGCCGTCGGCCCCGACGAGGTAGCGCGAGCGCAGCCTGCTGCCGTCGGCGAGTTCCACGTTCACGCCGTCGTCGTCCTGGCTCAGGCCGGTGACCGTACAGCCGCGTCGCAGGTCGACGCCGACGGCGAGGGCGTGCTCATTGAGGATCCGCTCGGTGTTCGGCTGCGGGCTGGCCACGCCGAACGGGTGCGCCGTGTCCAGGCCCACGGGCCACGCCTTCATGATCCCACCGAACAGACCGCCCACCTGGAACTTCTCGTTCTCCGCGAGGAAGGCATTCAACAGGCCGCGCTGGGCCATCACTTCGACGCTGCGGGTGTGCAGGCCCTGGCCCCGCGACTGCTGGGTCTGCTCGGCGAGCCTCTCCAGCACGACAGCCTGCACGTCGTGCAAGCGCAGTTCGGCGGCCAGCATCAGCCCGGTGGGGCCGCCGCCGACGATGATGACGTCGATCGTGTCGCTCACTGCGTCCTCAACTCTCCGTAGATCGGAGGAGTGATTCTGCGCCATGATCACACCCTTGCCGCAAGCCCCCCTGTGGGTTATAAGTTGATAGTGGCAAGAGGTGTGGCCGCCCCTCCTCCCGGCCACTTACCGCGGCGCGCGTCCCTTCACCACGCCGGACCCGCAGCTCCGACAACCGCCGGAACCGTGGTCCTTCCAGATGGTCCTTCCACGCGGTCTTCCGGCCTCAGTGACCGCCGCGGGGTTCCGTGCAGCCGCCTTCCAGGTACACCCCGTGGGCCTCGAACGTGGCCGGGCTGCCCAGTCGTCCGGTGACGCACGGGCCGAGAACGGGGACGAAGGAGGAGAAGCCGAGGGAACCGCCGGTGCGGTGGACAGTGCCGGAGTCGGCCTCGTAGCCGAGCCGGACCAGGACGGCGGTCAGGGCCGCCTCGTTCGCGGGGGTCTTGGCGCCAGGACCGACAAGTGCCTTCCTGATGCGCTGGGCATGGGCTTCGCCCCGGCAGAGCGCCTCCGGCGACAGGCGTGCCTGCTGCTTGAAGGCGTGGTTCTCGGCGTACTTGGCAGCCTCAGGATCGGTGACCCTTGGCACAGGCTTCGCGGACCCGGTGGCCCGGGCCGTACCGCCGGCACCGTCGCAGCGGGCCGCCACGTCCGGGAACGCCCGGTCATGTGCCGCCTTGGCGGCGGTGGCCTCCGGAGCGGGCGTCGACGGAGAAGAGGTGGCGGCCGCAGATGATGCCGGTCCCGTTCCGGCGCCCGCTGATGCCGGTCCCGTTCCGGGGCCTGCGTGCGTGGTGCCGCCGCACGCGGTGAGCGTGAGCAGCGTGAGTGCGGCGGCACCGGCGGCGGCCAACAGCCGGGGAGACGTGCCTGTCGAGGTGTTCCTGCGTATCACGGTGACCTTCCCTACCGGCCGCGGGCGCGGCACCCGCCGATTATGCCCGCAAGCCCCGTGGGCCGGAGGCGGGGCCGCACTTCGCTGCACGGCACGGCACGGCACGGCACGGCTCCCCGCGCGTTCGCAGGAGGAGAGGAGCCCGGCTCCGTCGGCCCGAACACCAGGAACATCGGGAGCGAGGCCACGGACCTCCGCCTCTCCGCTCATCCGGCGCTGCTCGGCCAGGGGCTGGGTGACCTGTCGAGATGGCCACGCCGGGCGGGCCGCCGCAGACATCGTGTACGACCGGCTTCACCCGTCGGAGAGGACCATGACCATCGTGTCGGAATCCGGTCCCGAGGCAACCGTGGTGAATCCCGCGGCGGTATAGAGACCGCGGGCACGGTTGGCCCGCTCGACGCTCAGACAGATCCGGGCGACGCCGCGTTCCGCCGCTTGCCGAGCAGCCGCAGTCAACAGCGCGCGTCCCACTCCCTTGCCTCGCCACGACGGGAGAACGCCCACGGAGAGTTCAGGAACGTCCTGAGCCACAAACCCATAACCGGGGTCGTGGCAGCTGAACAGTCGCAGCCACGCCGCGCCGATCGGTTGCCCACCTGCCTCCAGCGCAACGACTCCGCGGTCACCCGGCCGGGGCCAGCCCTCGACATAGCGCGCCGTCTGCCGGTCCCTCAGGACACGCTCGCGCTCGACGGCCTCCCGGGCAGGATCCCAGTTCACAGCAACCACGAGCATGTCCGCCAGGAAACCCGCATCGTCGGCCGTTGCCTTGCGCAACGAGTAACCACTCTCGTCCATACGACAGATCCCCCAACCCCGCATCATTCGCCAATGCTTACCCGGGCCCGCATCTCGTTACCTCGTTATCGAGAGCCCTTTGATTTTCTCCCCATATGCTTGAATATTAGACGACGCCGACTGCGGTTACGGCTACCGGTGCGTCGGCAGCCGGCAGCCGGCTGGGGACGGTGGAGCCGGCCCGGTGCTGTTCCCCCTGACCGGCCGATGCGCCTGCATCCAGACATTCGGGCAGGGATGCCCGGGAGAGAAGCGCGGTGACGAGAGCGAGTGCGCCCGGGCGGCTCCGGCCGGTTCGCGCCGTGGAACCTCCTTACGGAAAGACATTTTTGGCTTTGGGACGTGCAGATGGAAACGTTTCTCTGCGCCCGAGGAACCCCACTCGCCCCCTCTTTCCTTTTGGCTGAAATCTCTGACCCGCCATGCAGCCGTCCGGCCGGCTGCGCATTCTGCGGATTGTCCGATTTTCTCTGGCGGTCTTGCCTCGGCACCTGTCCATGCGAATAGCTGGGACGTGCACCCGCTCTCCCGTTCCGGGCTTCCGACAAGCCCTTGGCAGGGCGGCCGCGGGCCGGTCTCCGGTCCACAGCCGGCCAGGGAGGCGGGCGTGTCAACCTGTATGAGGGAGACGTCATGAAGAAGGCTTACGAAGCGCCCACGCTCGCCAAGCTGGGGACGTTCCGGAAGACGACCGGCCTCCTGGGGCGCGCCGGCAACGACCGGCTGATCCTGAGCAAGAACTGACGGGCGAACGGTTCTGACCACACATCATGACTGAGCTGCACGAGAGTGCGGGGGCGGGCCCCGGCGACGCGCACTTCACGGTCTTCACCGACCGTGAGGACGCGGCCGCCGTGGCCCGCTCCCTCTCCCGCCCCGGAAGCCGTACCCTCACCCACGCCTCGGGCCGACCCTGGATCGTCGGCCGCTGGCACGACACCGACCTCACGACCGCGCACGCCGGCCGCACCGGTATCGCTGTCATCGGGTGCTGCCCGGTCGACACCACCGAACTGGAGCGCCGCGCCGGACGGTTGCGTCACCTCGGCGAACTCGATGTCCTGGCCCGGTCCCTTCCAGGGAGTTTCCATCTCATCGCCGCCCACGACGGGCAGATCAGGGTCCAGGGCACAGCCTCCGGGCTCCGACTGGTCTTCCACGCCATGGTCGAGGGTGTGCAGGTCGCTGCCAGCCGTGCCGATGTACTGGCCGCGGCGCTCGGCGCCGTGCTGGACGAAGAGCAACTGGCAGTCCGCTTGCTGTGGCCGGTTCCCCACCCGCTCACCGAAGCGCCCATGTGGCGCGGCATCAGTGCCGTATCCCCGCAGGACGCGCTGACCGTCGCGGCGGACGGCCGGACCGTACGCCACTCCCGCTGGTGGACACCACCGGAGCCCTCGCGCACCCTCGCCGACGGTGCACCCCTCGTCCGCGACGCCCTCGCCGCGGCGGTCGACGCCCGTACCCGGCAGGGCGGCATGGTGAGCTCCGATCTGTCCGGCGGCCTGGACTCCACCTCCATCTGCTTCCTGGCCGACCGCTCACCGGCGCACCTGGTGGCGAGCACCTGGCCGGGCCGCGACCCCGCCGACACCGACCTGTACTGGGCCCAACAGGCAGCCCGTTCCATGCCGGACGCCGAGCACGTGGTGTGGGACGCCGACGACTCCCCACTGGTCTACGAAGACCTGCTCGGCATCGACGACCTGCTGGACGAACCGACCATCGGCGTCATGGACCGCTCCCGGGTCCTGCACCACCTGCCCGCCCTGGCCGAGCGCGGCAGCCGACTGCATCTGACCGGCATCGGCGGCGACCATGTGGCCTGGTGCTCCGAGGCCTACTACCACCGCCTGGCCCGGACCCGGCCGCTGTTCGCCCTCCGCCAACTCCGCGGCTTTTGTGCCCTGTGGCAGTGGCCGCTGGGTGGCACGGTACGGGCGCTGACCGACTCGCGACCGTACGGCAAGTGGCTCGCCGACTCCAGCGGTAGCCTGCGCGACCCGCTGCCCACCACCGTGAGCACCAGCCTGGGCTGGGGCATGCCCCCACGCCTCTTCGACTGGGTCACCCCCGACGCAGAACGGGCAGCACAGCGAGTACTGCGCGAGGCAGCGGCCAACGCGGTTGCGTTGCACCCGGACCGCGGACTGCACGCCGACCTCGAACAGATCCGCTCCTGCACGCGCATCCTGCGCCAGTGGGACGGCATGGCATCCCGGGCAGGCGTGCCGATGGCCTCACCGTTCCTCGACGACCGTGTCATCGAGGCATGCCTGGCGGTGCGCCCGGCCGAACGTGTCACACCCTGGCAGTACAAACCGCTGCTGACCGCCGCGATGAGCGGGATCGTGCCCGATCCGTGCCTGCGGCGCACCAACAAGGCCGCCGCGTCCATGGACGCCGCCAACGGACTGCGCGAGCACCGCGCCGACCTGGTGGCCCTGTGGGAGGACTCCCGGCTGGAGCAGTGGGGACTGGTCGACGGGGGTGCGCTGCGCCGGCTCGCGCAGCGGCCGGGAACACCCGGACTGCGCGATGCGATCCTCTACTCCACCATCGCAGCCGAAGTGTGGCTGCGCGGCCTGGCCCGCACGCCCGAGCCCACCGCGCAGGCCGGTTCCTGAACTGTTCTCTGCACCCCACCCGGGAAAGGTACGTACACCATGGCATTGCGGTTCGGCGCCAACGTCTCCGCGGCGGAGACCGAATACGGCACAGTCCTTCTGGACGAACGCGGCGGGCAGTACTACGAGTTGAATCCCACCGCCACCCTGGTGGTCAAGACGCTGATGGCGGGCGGCGACGAGGCGGAAGCGGTATCCGCCGTCACCGCGGAATTCGACGTCGACGCCGCCCGGGCGAGGCAGGACGTCACCGCCCTGATCCAGGAGCTGCGGACCTCAGGGCTGGCAGAATGACGACCCCCAGCGCACTGGATCGGCCCACCGGAGTCCCCTTCGCCCGGCGCCTGGCCGCCCGCCTCGTCCTGGTACCCGCCTTCGTGCTCGCCCTGTTGCCACCCCGCCGGATCCGTACCGTGCTCGGTCTCGCGTGCCGCGGCGCCAGGCCGGCCACCGGCGTACAGGCCAAGAACGCACGGGATGCCATGTGCGCGGTCAGCCTGCGCTGCGCAGGGCCGAAGGGCTGTCTGCCCCGTTCCCTGGGAGCAGCCCTGCTGTGCCGCCTGACAGGAACCTGGCCGACCTGGTGCACAGGGGTGCGCGTGGTGCCACCGTTCACCGCGCACGCCTGGGTCGAGGTGGACGGGCACCCCGTCGACGAGGGGGTACCCGACAACTACTTCAACCGGCTCATCACCGTCGCTGCCACGAGCCGATCGGGCCGATGACCCGGACCGCCGCGGACCCTCCACAGCCGACCGCTGAAGGCGACCGCTCCACGCACGCCGCCGTCGCCACCATGTACCGGCTGACCGACGGGCACCGCACCTCCGCCCTCATCGCCACCGGCCTCACACTCGTCGGCTCCGCCCTCGGCCTGGCCCAGCCGCTCGTCGCGAAGCAGGTCGTGGACGCGAGCGGACGCGGACAGGTACTGGGGCCCCTGCTGCTGCTCCTTGCCGCACTTTTCGTCACCGAAGCGGCAACCGGAGCGATGGGCCGTTTCGTGCTGGAACGCATGGGCGAGGGCGTCGTACGGCAACTGCGTCACAGCCTGGTGGGACGCCTGCTCCGGCTCGAGATGCGGGAGTACGACAAGCACCGCAGCGCCGACCTCATCTCCCGCGTCACCACCGACACGACGCTGCTCAGAGAAGTGGTCTCCCAGGCCCTGGTCGACCTCGTCACCGGCACCCTCGTCGCCGCCGGGGCGATCCTCCTCATGCTGTGGATCGACCCGCTGCTCCTCCTCCTGGTCGCGGCCACAGTAGCTGTCGCCGCCGTGATCGTCGCCGCGCTGCTGAAGGGCATCCGGGCCGCCTCCGAGCGCATGCAGACCTCCATCGGCGCCATCGCAGCCGACCTGGAACGCGCGCTCGGCGCCCTGCCGATGGTCCGGGTGCACCGCGCCGAGGACCGAGAAGCCGCCCGCATCGGCGAATGCGTCGAATCGGCGTACAGCGCCGGTGTGCGGACTGCGAAACTCGCCTCCCTGATGAGCCCGGCCGTGGAACTGGCTGTCCAGGGCTCCTTCCTGATCGTCCTGGTCATCGGGGGCCTGCGGGTGAGCACAGACGCCAACTCTCTCGGCGACCTGGTCGCCTTCCTGCTCTATGCCTCGTACCTGGCCCTGCCGCTGTCCTCGGTCTTCCGCGCGATCGGCCTCATCCAGCGAGGCATGGGGGCCTACCAGCGCATCGGGCAGGCGCTGTCCCTGCCCGCCGAACCCGCGCCGACTCACGTGCCGGCCGCAGGTGCGCACACTGCGCGCACCCAGCAACTCGCCCGGCAGACCGCTGTGCAGGAAACGCCGGCCCTTGCTCTGCGCGACCTCACCTTCGGGTACGACCCGGCCCGGCCTGTGCTGCGCGGCATCTCCCTCAGCGCCCCGCACCGGAGTCAGACAGCCCTGGTCGGCCGCTCGGGGGCGGGCAAGAGCACGATCTTCGCCCTGGTGGCCAGATTCTACGAACCCGATGGCGGCGTCCTGCTCTTCGACGGCCGGCCCGCCTCCGAGCTGAGCCGCGCGGAATGCCGGTCACGCATCGCGATCGTCGACCAGAACACGCACGTCGTCCACGGCACGCTGCGCGCCAACATCACCTATGCCCAACCCCACGCCTCCGAGGCGGAAATCCAGCGCGTGGTCGAACTCGCCCAGCTCACCGACGTCGTCAAACGCCTGCCCGGCGGACTGTCGGGGATGCTCGGCGAACGCGGCGGCACCCTCTCCGGAGGCGAGCGCCAAAGAGTCGCGCTGGCCCGTGCCCTTCTGGCCCGGCCCGCCCTCCTGCTGCTGGACGAGCCGACCTCCCACCTGGACGCCGTCAACGAAACCGCCCTCACCACCGTGATGCGCGACGCGGCCCAGGAATGCGCCGTACTGGTCATCGCGCACCGTCTGTCCACCGTTCAGCACGCCGATCGCATCATCGTCCTGGACAAGGGCACGGCCGTCGCCTGCGGTCGCCACGAGGAACTCCTCACCTCAAGCTCCGTCTACCGCGAGCTGGCCGCCGGCCAGATACTCCGGCCGGCCACCCGCACTCCCGGCTGAAGTCCCCGTGCCCCCACCCGCGCGACGTCGACACCGACAGGACGACCAGGCCGGCCACTCGAGCTGCGCGTAATGTTCGCTCATGTCTTCACTGAACTTGCGTCACTCGGCGCGTGCGGTCGTCCTGGACGAGGAGGGCCGCATTCTGCTGTGCCGGTGTGTGCTTCCAAGTGCGGTGGTCTGGATTACCCCCGGGGGTGGGATCGAGGAGGGGGAGTCGGCGGACTCGGCGCTGAGACGCGAACTGGTCGAGGAGGTCGGCCTTGTCGTCACAGGTCTTTTGCGGCACGTATGGCACCAGCGGCTCATCGGGCCCGAGTATGCGCCAGGCTATGACGGTGTCATCAACGACTATTTCCTGGTGCGTGCTGAAGTGTTCGAGCCGGCAGGCAGCCTGTCGGCGGGTGACCTTGCTGCCGAGCACCTCACATCGTTCCGATGGTGGGGGTTGAACGAGATCGCCGATCACCAAGGGCCGGAGCTGTTCGGCCCAGGTTCTGGACGAGCTGATTGCTCAAGGGGCTCCCGAAAGGCCGGTCGTCATCGGTCTGTAGGGCTGCGGAGACGCATCACGTGTTGTCAGCGGGTGACGCGGCGGGCCGTGAGGGTGAGGGCTGCCCAGGTGAGAGGGGTTTCAGCGATGCTGGAGAGCGAGGGACGGAGTGAACGGCGCGTTCACATCCCCAGCCTCCCGGGGAGCAGCTGAAGGTAGCGGCTGCTGCACCTTCGTACAGGTGCCTTTGGCCTGGTCGGCCGTCGAGTCCTGGCGTCGCAGCTCTACGACGACCCCGGTACATCGGCACAGCGGTGGGCACGGGGAAGGACGCTCGCCCTCCTCCAAGGAGACGGCGACAACGGGGAGAGCGAGCCGGGCTGCCTCTCCGGGCGGGGTGAAGGGCTCGCTGTCCACCGCGCGGGTCTCGGGTGCATCCATGGGTGTTATGACCAACTGACATTGGCGAAAGTCGGCGTGGTGCCCCACACTCCCCACCAGGAGTTGACAGCGCATCGACAAAGATTGGTGATCGCTCCTTCCGGGAGGAGTAGCTCTCCGCAACCCGTGTCACCGGCCCGGCCCCCTCTCGCAGAGACCAACCCGATGAAGGGACAGCTATGCCCCGCTCGAAGTGGTTTACCGCCGTCGGCACCGCCGCAGCCCTCACTTTCCTGGCGGTGCCCGCCGCGCACGCCGCGCCTGCGCCCGCAACTGCTGCACCGAGCGTCTCCGCAGTCACGACCCTCTACTACGACGACACCCGGGCCGGTGGCTGGGAAGCCGCCATTACGGCCGGAGTCGCTTCCTGGAACGCGAACACCAGCAAGGTGAAGCTGGCGAAGGCCAGGCCGGGCACCCGCGCCGAGATTCAGATCGTAGCCACCAACGGCTGGCCGCAGGCCACACTGGGTCCAGTGCGTCCCGGTGGCCGGGCCCGGGTGGAACTCGGCAACCTCGCGGTTACCGAGGGCCATGACAAGACACGCATCGCAGCCCACGAGCTCGGCCACAATCTCGGCCTGCCGGACACCAAGCCCGGGCCGTGCTCACAACTGATGTCCGGTTCCAGCGCCGGTACCAGCTGCAAGAACTCCGTTCCCAACGCGACCGAACGGGCTCGAGTCGACTCCGCCTATGCCGTCCGCGCCGCCGCGCACACCCAGGACGAGGGCCGCCTGCTGGTCGACGCGCCCTGACCGCCCGGGGCGGTACGGACGCCGACACCTGCCGTGCACGGTGCGCTCGAGAGGGCGCTCGATGGCAACTGGGAGCACAGCCATGCGTGCGGAGGGGCGCACGCCTCCGCACACCACCACCGCTTGCTACTTCCGGCTTGCCCAGCGCAGTCCCACGCCCCCGCCACCGGATCCTCGGGCCCGATCGACGGCAGGGAAGCCTGCTGCCTCTCCCTTCGCAGCGCGTCAGGCCTGCGCTCGTCGAAAGCGTCGACGCAGTCGGAACAGGTGGCCCGCCCCGCCGGTCGCCGGCCTGCCGCCGGGCCCCCGCCTTTCGGGGTACAAACGTTCGCTTAACCTTGGAGTGTCAGCTGACGGTGATTCCGGGTCCCAGGAGGGCCGCTATGCAGCATTCGGCCCCTAGGGCGACGCGTCATGGGTGAGGTCCTGCTCACGGCGGCCGGGCTCTACGTGATCGTCCTGCTGAGGGCCGGAGGGACGTACGCCGTCGGACGGCTCGCCCACGCCGGGGCGAGGCGCGGCAGGTTCGCCGAGCGGATGTCCGGGCCCAAGTTCCAGCGGGTGGAACGCTCGATCCAGCGATGGGGCGCGCCCGTGGTGGCCGTCTCGTTCCTGACGGTCGGGTTCCAGACCGCCGCCAACTTCATCGCGGGCACCATGCGGATGCCGCTGCCGCGCTACCTTCCCGCCCTGTTCCTGGGCGGAGCGGCGTGGGCGCTGGTGTACGCGACGGTGGGGGTCGGCGCGCTGAAGGTGCTGGCGCGGCTGTTCGCCGAGAACACGGCCGCCGCTGTCGGCGGGGTCGCCACTGTGCTCCTCGTGGTCTTCGGCACCGCGGTGTACCGCCGCAGGAGCGCCGCGCGAACGGCCGACGATGCCTGAGCGGAGCTGAGCTGAGCCAGCCACTCACGGCACTCGACCCCACCCGGGCCCCGCCGGTCCTGGAGTCGACGGCCCTCGACCCCACCGGGCCGCCGGTCCTGGAGTCGCGCGCAGCAGCATGTGGTGTCAGCCGAAGGCAAGGCTTTCCGGGGGCGCGGACGCAACCGGATGCTGCGGGGCGCAGCCGCTCCACACGGGTCCCGCGTTCCGGCGCTGCGGCCGCCCCACTACGAACCGCTGCTCGACGCGATCGACGGTGGAAACGGTGGAACCGGTGCCCGCGCCGTTTCCCGGAAGGGCGGTGCCGTCCTGGTCCGGTCGCTCGGCGGTCAGGGGCGCGTATGCGTACGCGGGCGCAGACCGGCCGTCCTCAACGGTTCGCGAGGACGAGGGGGCGGGTGGTGGCGGGCGTTTCTGCCTTGCATACGGTGCCGTCGGCGGGGTGGGCGCCGCGGAGGAGGAAGGCGTCAACGGCGCTGTTCACGCACGAGTTGGTGCCGTAGGAGCCGTGTCCGACTCCTTCACGTGTGAGCAGGACCGCGGAGTCCAGGGTCCGGGTCATGTGCTCGGCCCAGTGGTGGGGGGTGACGGGGTCCAGTCGGCCCGCGACCACCAGTGCCGGGGGGATGCCGGTGCCGGTGAGAGGCTTGGTGAAGCGGTCCTTGTTCGGTGCGGGCCACCGGGCGCAGTTCAGGGCGGAGTAGGCGGCCCGGTTCCCGATCCGCCTGGCCCCGGTAGCGGCCTTGGTGGCTGCGGCCTTGTGGGCGGCGATGCCGGCGGGGGTCTGCCAGTCGGCGCAGCGTACCGCCGTGTGGGCTTCGAACATCGCGGTAGGGACGGGGAAGGGGGACACCGTGACGCTGCTCCACAGGGTGTACAGGGGTGCGGCGTTGCCGTCCTGGGCGGCCAGCAGTGCCGAGGTCAGCAGCGGCCAGGTGTGCTGGTCGCCGGCCAGGGCCCGGGTGGTCTCGAGGGCCATGGCGCCGTCGAGTTCACGGCCCGGTGCTGCGCCCTTGGCGGGTGGGATCTTCAGCGGCTTCGCTTCCAGGGTGTTGATCAGTGTGTCGAACGCCGCCTGCGGGTCTCCCGCTCCGAACGGGCAGGCTGTGGTCCCTTCGGTGCGGCAGGTCTTGAACCAGGCGTTGAGCGTCCGTTCGCTTGCCAGAGCGACGTCGTGGAGGAAGGTGAGGGAGTTGCCGAACCACAGGTGGGTGTCGACGGGTGCGTCGAGCACCATCTGGCGGACGCGGTGGGGGAACAGGGTGGCGTACATGGGGCCGACCACGGTGCCGTACGACAGGCCGTAGTACGTGATCTTGTCCTCGCCGAGCGCGGCGCGAACGCGGTCGATGTCGCGGGCCACGTTGTCGGTGGACAGGCTGGCGAGGAACTCCTTGCTCTGGTGTTTGACGCAGCCGTCGGTGAACGCAGTGGCATCGGTCAGCAGCCGCGGCAGGGGTTTGCCCCCAGGGACTGCCGGGTCGAAGGAGGTGCCGGCGGCAGCGCGCTGCTTGTCGGTCAGGCAGCGGACGGCCCGCGATCCGCCGGTACCGCGCGGGTCCACCGCGATGATGTCGAATCCGGCGAGCACCGCGGGGGTGAAGGCTCCGGGGGTACCAGCTGTTCTGGGCAGATCGCGCAGTGTTTCGGTGGCGGGAACCCCGGGCCCGCCCGGGTTGAAGATCAGGCTGCCGATGCGGTCGCCGCGGTCGGTGGCCCGGTGCCGCATGACCGCGAGCGGGAGCTGCGCGCCGTCAGGGTCGGTGTATTCCTGCGGCACCTCGATCGTGGTGCATTCCAGGTTCTTCCCGCACGTCCTCCAGGTGAGCGGGCCCGGGGAGGGGGCCGCGGCCGACGTGCCCGCTGCGGACGTGCTGCGCGCGCCGGACGAACACCCGGCCAGGGCCATGAGGGCTGCGGCGAACGCCGCCCCGTACCGGACGGCGGGCCTTGACCTCGACTGGATCATGCTGATCTTCCTTCCGTCGTACGTGTGTCATTCCGTATGGGGGGGCGTGCCGGTGGCGCGGGCAGTGGGCCGGAGAGGCCTGCTGGTGGCGCAGGCAGTGGGCCGGAGAGGCCTGCTGGTGGCGCAGGGAGTGGGCCGGAGAGGCCTGCTGGTGGCGCAGGGAGTGGGCCGGAGAGGCCTGCTGGTGGCGCAGGGAGTGGGCCGGAGAGGACTGACGTGGTCGTGCCGTGCCCGGAACGAGGGGTCAGTGACCGGCCATGTCGAGCAGAGGGGAGTAACGCAGGCGGAGCGCGCGCTCCATGCTCGCCAGAACGGCCCCGGCCCCCAGTGCGAGGTTCAGCCAGATCGGCAGGTGTATCGGTGAGTCGAACGTTCCGAACCGCTGTGTGACGGGAGGAATGTGAGAGACGGGTTCGGCGAGCTGCAACAGGTTCAGGCCCACACCGAGGGCAAGGAGGAGCACCGATCCGATGCCGATCGCCCGGCTCAGTCCCGGATGGCGGGCGCCGAAGCGTGCCCGCCGTCCCTCCGCCGAGGCCGGGTCGGGCGTGAGCTGACGCGGCTGCCCGCCCGTGGGGCGGTAGTGGCAGCGCCTGAGGCCGTAGTTGCTCCTCGCCACCTCGATGACACCCCGTCGACAGGGAAGAGGGCGGGCAGTTTCGACTCGGCCACATGCCTGCCGTTCAGGAACAGATGCGCCCGGATCGTGCCGCTGTCCCCTCGCGCCCAGTGCCGTACGTCGACGGCGTGCAGGCGGGCGTGCCCGCCGTCGCCGGGGAGCCGTAGCCAGAACAGGGAGCGCTGGGGGAGCTGCCACCAGCGGAACCGTTGCAGTTCCCTGCCGTCTCCCGGCTTGAGGCGCTTCGATGCGGCCCACTGCTTCCAGGTCATGTCCTGCCCCTCTGCGTCCTCAGCCGAAGCCGAGCCACCCCACTAGTACGGCGTGTTAGAGAAGCTAGCACACTGTGCTAGTACGGCGTGCTAGTACAGTGGGAGGGCTGTGGGAAAGCGAAGGAGAGCGGGAGGCATGGAAACACGCGAGAAGATTCTCCAGGCTGCTGCGGAGATGATCGCCGAGGACATGACGGCGAAGCTGAGC
>NZ_JBHXRV010000019.1:20250-144118 GCF_042716745.1 Streptomyces sp. NPDC058663 | reverse complement strand
GCCGGCGGGCCAAACCCCCGCCGGCTCTCAACGGCGCGCATACTCCCGGAAGCCGCGCCCCGTCTTGCGGCCCAGGCAGCCCGCCGCCACCAGGTGTTCGAGCAGCGGCGCGGGTGCCAGGCCCGGGTCGCGGAACTCGCGGTGCAGCACCTGCTCGATGGCCAGCGAGACGTCGAGACCGACCACGTCCAGGAGCTCGAAGGGCCCCATCGGGTAGCCGCCGCCCAGCTTCATCGCGGCGTCGATGTCGTCCAGCGACGCGTAGTGCTCCTGGACCATCTTGATCGCGTTGTTCAGGTAGGGGAACAGGAGGGCGTTCACGATGAAGCCGGCCCGGTCGCCGCAGTCCACCGGGTGCTTGCGGATCTTCGTGGTCAGGTCGCGGACGGTGGCGTGCACGTCGTCCGCGGTGAGGACCGTGCGGACGATCTCCACCAGCTTCATCGCGGGGGCCGGGTTGAAGAAATGCATCCCGATGACGTCCTGCGGGCGCGAGGTGGCACGGGCGCAGGCGACGACGGGCAGCGAGGAGGTGGTGGTGGCCAGGATCGCGCCCTGCTTGCAGACCTTGTCGAAGGTGGCGAAGAGCTGCTGCTTGACGGCGAGGTCCTCGGCGACCGCCTCCAGGGCCAGGTCGACATCGGCGAACGCGTCCAGGGAGCCCGCCGGGGTGATCCGGGCGAGGGCCTCGTCCCGGGCCCCGGCGGTCATGCGGCCCTTGTCGACAGAGCGCGAAAGGGACTTGGCGACACGGGACTTGGCAGCGTCCGCCTTCTCCTGGCCGCGGGCCGCCAGGAC
Organism: Streptomyces sp. NPDC058663; assembly: GCF_042716745.1. Classification (NCBI taxonomy): domain Bacteria; kingdom Bacillati; phylum Actinomycetota; class Actinomycetes; order Kitasatosporales; family Streptomycetaceae; genus Streptomyces; species Streptomyces sp. NPDC058663. The sequence goes on along the minus strand of NZ_JBHXRV010000019.1, from coordinate 143,320 downwards.
CACGTCGTAGCCCGCCTTCGCGAAGACCTCGGCGATGCCGGAGGCCATCGTCCCGGAGCCGGCCACGCCCACGCTGCGGATCTCCCTGCCATCCGCCAGCGGCGGCGCCAGACGGGGCGTGAGCGCGTCGGGGACGGTGTCGGTGCCACCGGGAGCGTCGTAGGTGTAGAAGCCGCGCCCCGCCTTGCGGCCGGTCAGCCCGGCCTCGCTCAGCTGCTTGAGCAGGGGCGCGGGGGCGTGCAGACGGTCGTGCGACTCGGCGTACATGGCGTCCAGGACGGTACGCGCGGTGTCGATGCCGATCAGGTCGAGCAGGGCGAGCGGGCCCATCGGCAGCCCGCAGCCGAGCCGCATCGCGGCGTCGATGTCCTCGCGGGAGGCGTACTTGGCCTCGTACATCGCGGCGGCCTGGTTGAGGTAGCCGAAGAGCAGCCCGTCGGCGACGAAACCGGGGCGGTCGCCGACCGCGACCGGCTCCTTGCCCAGGTCGTGCGCGAGGTCGGTGACGGCCGCGACGGCGGTGGGGGCGGTGAGGACCGAGGAGACGATCTCCACGAGCTTCATCGCGGGGGCCGGGTTGAAGAAGTGCATGCCCAGGACGCGCTCGGGGTGCGCGGAGTCGGCGGCCAGCCGGGTCACCGAGAGCGCGTTGGTGCCGGTGGCCAGGATGGTGTCCTGGCGGACCACCGCGTCCAGCTCGCGGAAGACCTGGTGCTTGGCCTCGTACGACTCCGGGACGACCTCGATGACCAGATCGGCACCGGCGGCGGCGGACAGCTCCGTGGAGGTGCTGAACCGGGCCAGGACCTCTGCCCGCTCGGCCTCGGTGATGCGCTCCCGGGCGACGGCGCGGGCGGTGGACGCTTCGAGGGACTCGACGGCGTGGCGGACCGCCTCGGTGCTGATGTCGATGCCGATCACCGTGCGGCCCGCACGGGCCAGGACCTCGGCGATCCCGGCGCCCATGGTGCCGAGGCCGACGACGGCGACGGTGGCCAGGGAGGAGAGGGGGGTGGTGGAGACAGGGGTGTCCATCACGGGACTCCAGAGATGAGTGACGACTGAAGAGGGGCGTCTGCGAGCAGGGGCAGGCCGAGCAGAGACGGAACGCCGACGCGAAAGGGGCGCACGGGCGCGAGGTGTCGTACCTGGGCCGCGAGGCCGGCACACGAGGTGCCGTGACCGCGGGAAGAAGCGGCGGGCCCTGTCCCAGGCCCTGCCGTACAAAAACGCCGAACCGACTGAACACCCGTGGCGGCTGCGTCACCAGGCCGCCAAGAGTCGATCTTTCAGCGGGGGTTGAGCCCTGTGGTGGGGGCGACCCGCTCACTTGAGACTAACTGCCCGGTAACGAGCGCGCCAGCCCTCGCCCACCGCCCGCGGATGTGATCTACGACGCCCCCGCGCCGCCCGCGCTGGCTACGCTGGCCGCTATGGACGAGGAACTGCGGTCCCTGCTCGACCGGCTGGCCGAGGAAGCCGAGGAGTCGGCGGCGTACGAACGGCTGGTCACCGTGGAGGACCCGGACCTGCTCGCCGGTCTGCTCACCGAACCCGGGCAGCCGCTCTGGGCGCGCGAGATCGCCGCGTTCCGGCTCGGCTGCGCCGGTGACCGGCGGGCCTTCGAGGCGCTGGTGCTGCTGCTCAACCACCGGGACTCCGAGCGCTGCGTCTCCGCCGCGTACGCGCTGGCCCGGCTGGACGACCCGCGCACCGCCCGCGCAGCGGCCGCCCTCGCCACCAACACCATGCGCACCGCCTACGCCCTGCATCCGGTGCGGCTGCTGACCGAACTGCGCGCGCCGGAGTCCGTACCCGCGCTGATCACGACCCTGCGCGGGCTGCTCGCGCCCGGGGAGCCGCACTGGCGGGTGGCACTCGCCTGTGTGGAGGGTCTCGGGCAGCTGCGGGACACGCGGGCCGCCGGGGTGCTGGAAGCCGCGCTGGCTCACCCCAGGCTGAGGGCCGCAGCCGCCGCCTCGCTGAGCCGCCTCGAACAGCGCACCTCGTAGACAGTGGCGCCGTCCAGCTCGAAGGACTCCTCGCCGGGGTCGACGGTGAAGCCCGCCTTCCGGTAGAAGCGCAGCGCGCGGGCGTTGTCCCGCAGGACCCATGCGCGCAGGGAGGTGAAGCCGGCCGCCCGCGCCCCGGCGGCGGCCCGGGCCATCAGAGCGCGGCCCGCGCCGGTGGAGAGCCGGTCGGGGTGCACGTACAGCGTGTAGAGCTCGGCGGCCTCCGGGTCGCCGGTGACAGCCTCGGCCTCCCGGTAGGGGCCCCAGCAGGCCCATCCGACGACCTCGGCCGCCCGCTCGGCGACCAGGTTCACCACCTGGGGCCCGGCCGCGCGGAAGTGTTCCGTGCGCGTGGTGCGTTCCTGCTGCTGGTCCATCGCGTCGAGATACGACTGAGGTACGAGGCCGGCGTATGCCCGCTGCCAGCCGAGGACCCGTACGGCGGCGACGGCCGGGATGTCCTCGGTCGTCATCGGGCGCACAACGGTGGGGGCGGGGGCTGCCTCGAGCGCCCCTGACGCTGGGTTCATCACCCAAGGGAACAGGTGCTCCCTTGCGTCCCGCAACCCCGATTTTGGCGGCCTGCCCGCGAGGTGGTTGGGTGAGCGCGACCCACCGGGCGGCCCACCGGCCCCACCCGGCGGGGCCCACCCGAGAACCGAGTGCTGGAGGCAGAGGCATGGCGCAGGTAGAGGCCACGACGGAGCGGATCATCGCGGCGGACGCGGAAACGGTGTTCGACACGCTGGCCGACTACAGCGGCACGCGGGGCAAGCTCCTGCCCGAGCAGTTCAGCGAGTACGAGGTGCGCGAGGGCGGTGACGGCGAGGGCACGCTCGTCCACTGGAAGCTCCAGGCCACGAGCAAGAGGGTGCGCGACTGCCTGCTGGAGGTCACCGAGCCCACCGACGGGCAGCTCGTGGAGAAGGACCGCAACTCCTCCATGGTGACCACCTGGACGGTCACCCCCGCCGGTGAGGGCTCGTCCAAGGCGGTCGTCACTTCGGTGTGGACCGGCGCGACGGGCATCGGCGGATTCTTCGAAAGGACCTTCGCCCCGAAGGGACTCGGCCGGATCTACGACGCGCTGCTCGCCAACCTCGCGGCCGAGGTCGAGAAGTAGCCCCCGGGGCCGGCCCCTCGCGCGGTTCCCGCACAACCCCCGCTCAACTGGCCGGGGGCCCGGGGCCGTTACGGGAAGATCCGCCCCTCACCGTTTCGAGTGGTCTTCCGTGCCGGCCGGTTGTCCGCCGCAAGGGCTCCCACCGGCCCGAACGCCCCCGCGTACGCCCCGCGCGTCAATCGTCGCGCTTGCTCCGCCTTGTCACCGAATGCGACAAATGGGCGGCGCAGGCGTGACGACGGGCGCGACGAGGGGAGCGATCAGGTGGGCGGCATCACTCTGGTGAAGGACGGGCGGGACGCGGAGCGACCGCCCCCGGGCCCCACCGGCACGCACCGGACCGAAGGGCTCCGGGGGGCCGGCGAGCCGCCGTCCCTCCCGCAACCCGGCCACCCCGCGGCGGAGTTCTCCCCCCGCCGGGTCCGGCTCGTCTTCTGCGGACTGATGCTCGCGCTGCTGCTCGCCGCGCTGGAGCAGATGATCGTCGCCACCGCCCTGCCGAAGATCGTCGGCGATCTGCAGGGCCTGGACCGGATGTCCTGGGCGATCACCGCCTACCTCCTCACGGCCACCATCGGGCTGCCGGTCTACGGAAAGCTCGGCGACCTCTTCGGCCGCAAGGGCGTCTTCCTCTTCGCCATCGTCGTCTTCGTCGTCGGCTCTGCACTCGCCGGCTGGTCCCGGACCATGGACCAGCTGATCGCCTTCCGGGCGATCCAGGGCGCGGGCGCGGGCGGCCTCATGATCGGCGTGCAGGCGATCATCGCGGACATCGTGCCGCCCAGGCAGCGCGGCCGGTACATGGGCATGATCGGCGCCGCCTTCGGGCTCGCCTCCGTGGCGGGTCCGCTGCTCGGCGGATTCTTCACCGACCACGCCTCCTGGCGCTGGTGCTTCTACATCAACGTCCCGTTCGGGCTCGTCACCCTCGCCGTCGTCGCCGTCGTGCTCAAGCTGCCCAAACCTACGGCGCGCCCCCGGCTGGACATCATGGGCGGGGTGCTGCTCGCCGCCGCCTCCACCTGCCTGGTCCTGCTGACGAGCTGGGGCGGCACCCAGTACGCGTGGGACTCACGGGTGATCCTGGGACTCGCGGCCGGGGCCGCCGGAACGTCCCTGCTGTTCGTGGTCGTCGAGTACTACGCACCCGAACCGGTCATCCCGCTCCGGCTGTTCCGCGACTCGGTCTTCAACGTCACCGGGCTCGTCGGGGCCGTGGTGGGCATCGCGCTCTTCGGTGCGGCCAGCTACCTCCCGACCTTCTTCCAGATGGCAGGCGGCGCCTCCGCCACCGAATCCGGGCTGCTGATGCTGCCGATGATGGGAGGCGTCGTGATCGCCTCGATCGTCTCCGGTCAGCTCGTCAGCAGGACCGGTCACTACCGGAGCCATCCGGTCGTCGGCTGTGCGCTGTCCGCGCTGGGCATGTGGCTGCTGTCCCGGCTGGAGAGCGACACCACCCGGTTCGACTACAGCATCTGGATGGCCGTCCTGGGCGTCGGCATCGGCCTGATCATGCCCGTGCTCGTACTGGCCGTGCAGAACTCGGCCCGCCCCGCCGACCTCGGCACCGCCACCAGCGCCCACAACTACTTCCGGCAGATGGGCGGCAGCATCGGCGCAGCCGTCTTCGGCACGCTCTTCGCGAACCGCCTCGACCACGCCCTCGGCACCTCGCTGCCCACCGGTGCGGGCCTGCCCGACCCCGCATCCCTCACCCCGCAGCTGGTGCACGCGATGCCGCCGGCCCTGCGCGACGCCTACATCGAGGCGTACGCGCAGGCCATGCCCCGCATCTTCCTCTTCCTGGTACCGGTCCTCGTGCTCGGCCTGGTCGTCGCCTGCTTCCTCAAGGAGAAACCGCTGGTGTCCCACAACGCGCCCGTCGAAGCCGAGCCCGCCGAGGTCCACCTCGGCGAGCCCTGCCCCGCCGTCGTCCCGCCCGCCCGCGCCGCCCTCGGCGGGGTCCCGGTCTGCGGCACCGTCCGGCACCACGACGGAACCACCGTGCCGCGCGCGGCCCTCACCCTCATCGACGTCGGCGGCCGGCAGGTCGGGCGCGGAGCCAGCGGGGACGACGGGCGGTACGCACTGAGCGTGGCCGCACCCGGCTCCTACGTCCTCATCGCGGCGGCCGGCGGACACCAGCCGCAGGCCGTCACGGTGACCGTCGGCGAACGCCCCGTCGAGCTGGACGTGGTGCTCGGCGGAGCGGGCCGCCTCGCCGGTACGGTGCGGACGGCCGACGGCACCCCGGTGCGGGACGCCGCCGTGACGCTCACCGACGTACGGGGAGACGTCGTGGCCTCCACCCGCAGCGGGCGGGAGGGCGGATACGTCATCTCCGAGCTGGTCGCGGGCGAGTACACGCTCGCCGCCAACGCCCCCGCCTTCCGGCCCGCAGCCCTGCCGGTGAGCGTGCAGGCCGCCAGGGAGTCCCGGCAGGACATCGAGCTGGCGGGCGGCGCCGTGCTGCGCGGCACGGTACGGGCGGGCGGTGAGCGGCCCGTCGAGGACGCCCGGGTGACGCTGCTGGACGCGGCGGGCAACGTGGTCGACACCATGACCACCGGCTCCGACGGCACCTTCCGCTTCTTCGACCTGTCCTCCGGCGAATACACGGTCATCGCGGCGGGCTATCCGCCGTTGGCCACCGTCCTCCAGGTGGCGGGCGGCGGGCGGACCGAGCGCGACCTCCAGCTCGGGCACGCGGACTGAGGGCGGCCGGCGGCACGCGGGGCCGAAGGGGCGGCGCGGGCGCGCGGGCCGACGGAGGGGGCCGTTCCGGAGGGTCCGGGACGGCCCTTCCCCCTTCGAACTGCCTGTGAAGGAAGGCAGGTTGCCGCAGCTGGGAAATCGAGAATTGTCAACCCCAGCGCGCACGGCGCACGCGCGGTGTGCACGGCCGCCGCCGCAGCCCGGACAGGCGACAAAGATGCATGTCGACACCTTGTCGTACGCCCGCGGGAACGGGGACGGTAGAAGCGATCTTCACACCTGGCCGCCACACCCCCGGGAGCAGCGCATGAGCGTGACGAGCCGCTACAAGGACGCTTGGGAAGGGTTCTGGCAGGGCGCGCCCGACCGGGCAGGCGCGGTCCTCTGGGACGCGGAACCCGCCCTCACGGCGGGCGTCCATCTCGCCCTCTTCGAGCCGCACATGACCGAACCCCGGCTTCCCGTCGTGGACCTCGGCTGCGGCAACGGCACCCAGACCCGTTACCTGGCCGACCGCTTCTGCCGCGTCACGGGCATTGACCTGGCCCCGGCCGCCATCGGCCTGGCCCGCGGACACGACCCCGCGGGCCAGGTGCGGTTCGCGGTGGCCGACGCCACCGAACCGGCCGACGTCACCGCGCTGCGGTCGGACCTCGGCCAGGACGCCCAGGTGTATCTGCGCGCCGTCCTGCACCAGGCCGAGCCCGCCGACCGCACGGCCCTCGCCGCCACCGTGGCCACGCTGCTGGGGGAGCGGGGGAGGGCCTTCGTGGTCGAGCCCGCCGAGGCCGCAGGCGAGCTGCTGCGCACCCTGGCCGAGCATCCCGACGGACCCCCGCTCAAACTCCGCCCGCTCCTCGCGCACGGGCTCGTGACCGGCGGGCTGACCGCTGTGCAGGCGGGCGAACTGTTCCGGGCGGCGGGACTGGAGGTGCTGGCCGAGGGCGAACTGCCGCTGACGACCACCGAATACCGGGCCGACGGCACCCGTATCGAACTTCCGGCACGCTGGCTGGTGGTGGGCCGCCCGGGGTGAGCGCGGGCCGGGACCCGGGCCGGGACGCGTGGTCGGGGCTCCGCCCCGGCCGCCGCTTCCGTAAGGTGATCGCCACATCTGTCCCGTGGTAGATCAGACAGGAGTCGGGCCGTGAAGATCCTCATCAGCGCGGACATGGAAGGCGCCACCGGGGTGACCTGGCCCGCCGACGTCCTGCCCGGGACCCCGCAGTGGGAGCGGTGCCGGGTGATGTTCACCTCGGACGTCCAGGCCGCCGTACTCGGCTTCTTCGACGGCGGGGCCGACGAGGTCCTCATCAACGAAGCCCACTGGACCATGCGCAACCTGCTCCTGGAGCGGCTCGACGAGCGCGCCCAGATGCTCACCGGACGGCACAAGTCGCTCAGCATGGTCGAGGGCGTCCAGCACGGTGACGTCGACGGCATCGCCTTCCTCGGCTACCACACCGGCGCGGGCACCGACGGCGTCCTCGCGCACACCTACCTCGCCAACTCCCTCACCGGGGTGTGGCTCAACGGCGAGCGGGCGAGCGAGGGCCTGCTCAACTCGCGGGTCGTCGCCGAATACGGAGTGCCCGTCGTGCTCGTCACCGGCGACGACCTGACCTGCAAGGACGCCGAGGGGTACGCGCCCGCCGCACGCAAGGTCGCGGTCAAGGACCACGTCTCGCGGTACGCCGCCGTCTGCCGGACCCCGGCCCGCACCGCGGCGGACATCCGGGCCGCCGCCAAGGAGGCCACCGCGCTGGCCGTGCGGCACGAACCCGTGCGCGGGGAGGCGTTCACCGTCGAGATGGAGTTCGACGCGGCCCACCTCTCGGACGTGGCCACGGTGGTTCCCGGAGTGGGCCGGACCGGTGAACGGCGTGTCGCCTACACCAGTCCGACGATGTATGAGGGCATTCGTACCTTCAAGGCGGTCACGACGATCGTCTCGTCCGCCATGGAGGAGCAATATGGCTGAGCGTGGCACCAGACCAGGACCTACCCACGACCGTACCGGGGACGGGACCGTGACCCGTGCGGGGGAGGGGACCGTGACCCGTGCCGGGGAAGGGGCCGTCGACCGGATCGCGCTGGAGGAAGTGGTCGCCTTCACCTCTGACCTCATCCGCATCGACACCACCAACCGCGGCGGTGGTGACTGCCGCGAGCGCCCCGCCGCCGAGTACGTCGCCGAACGCCTCGCCGCGACCGGGCTCGACGTGCGCATGCTGGAGCGCACGGAGGGACGCACGAACGTCGTCGCCCGGATTGCCGGAACCGACCCCTGCGCCGACGCCCTGCTCGTCCACGGCCACCTCGACGTGGTGCCCGCCGAGCCCGCCGACTGGTCCGTGCACCCCTTCTCCGGAGAGGTCAGGGACGGGGTGGTGTGGGGGCGCGGCGCGGTCGACATGAAGAACATGGACGCCATGGTGCTGGCCGTCGTACGGGCCTGGGCGCGCGCCGGGGTGCGGCCGCGCCGGGACACCGTGCTCGCGTACACCGCCGACGAGGAGGCCAGCGCCGCCGACGGATCGGGCTTCCTCGTGGCCGAGCACGCCGACCTCTTCGAGGGGTGCACCGAGGGCATCAGCGAGTCCGGCGCGTACACCTTCCACGCGGGCCCCGGCATGGAGATCTACCCCATCGCCGCAGGCGAGCGCGGCACCGGTTGGCTGACCCTGACCGGGCGCGGCACGGCCGGCCACGGCTCGAAGGTCAACCGCTTCAACGCGGTCAGCAGGCTGGCCGCCGCGGTCGCCCGGATCGGTGAGCACGAGTGGCCGGTACGGCTCACCCCGACCGTGCGGGCCTGTCTGCGCGAACTGGCCGCACTGCACGACCTGGACGTCCCCGACCCCGACGCGCCGGAGTACGACGTCGACGCCGTGCTCAACAAGCTGGGCCCGGCCGCGGCGCTCGTCGAGGCCACCGTACGCAACAGTGCGAATCCGACCATGCTGGACGCCGGGTACAAGGTCAATGTGATTCCGGGCAGTGCCACGGCGTCCATCGACGGAAGGTTTCTGCCCGGGGGCGAGGACGAGTTCCGGGCCACCCTGGACAGGCTCACCGGGGAGTACGTCGACTGGGAGTTCCACCACAGGGAGGTCGCCCTCCAGGCCCCGGTGGACTCCCCGCTGTACCGTCAACTTGCCGATTCCGTACGGCATTTCGCTCCCGAGGGGCATGTGGTGCCGTACTGCATGTCGGGCGGCACGGACGCCAAGCAGTTCTCCCGTCTCGGCATCACCGGATATGGCTTCTCGCCACTGAAGCTGCCCGCGGGTTTCGACTATCAGGCACTCTTTCACGGGGTCGACGAACGCGTCCCGGTCGAAGCACTGCACTTCGGAGTGCGGGTACTGGACCATTGCCTTCGCAGCGCCTGAACCTCGCAGCGCCTCAACCTCGCGGGGCCTCGTACTAGCAGGGGGAGTAGCAGCATGGTGCCCATCGGGCCGTACGGAAGCTGGCCGTCACCGGTCGACGCCTCGCTCGTGGCCTCGCACGACGGGGCCCCGGAGTTCGTCGGCATGGTCGGCGACGAGGTGTGGTGGACCGCCCCGCGCCCCGCCGAAGGAGGCCGCCGCGCGCTGCTGCGGCTGCGCACCGACGGCGAACGCGCCGGCACCGAGGAGTCCGTGCTGCCCGCACCGTGGAACGTGCGCAGCCGGGTCGTCGAGTACGGCGGCATGCCCTGGGCCGGGAAGGCACGCGAGAGCGGCGGGCCGCTGGTCGTCTTCGTGAACTTCGGGGACCAGCGGCTCTACGCGTACGAACCCGACGTGCCGGGCGCCGAGCCCCGCCCGCTGACCCCGTGCTCCGCCGTCGGCGGCGGGCTGCGCTGGGCCGACCCGGTGCTCCGCGACGACGAGGTCTGGTGCGTGCTGGAGGAGTTCACCGGTGCTGCGCCCACCGAGGTGCGCCGGGTGATCGCCGCCGTACCTCTCGACGGCTCCGCCGCGGACAACCGTGCCGCCGTCGTCGAGCTGACCGGGGACGGGCACCGCTTCGTCACAGGACCGCGACTGTCTCCCGACGGACGGCAGGCCGCGTGGATCGGCTGGGACCACCCCCGGATGCCGTGGGAAGGCACCGAGCTGATGGTGGCCGAAATCCCCGAGGGCGGCGGCCCTTTCACCGGCGCCAGAGCCGTGGCGGGCGGCGCCGAGGAAGCTGTCTGCCAGGTCGAGTGGGCCCGCGACTCCACCCTGCTGTTCGCCTCCGACCGGGCCGGCTGGTGGGAGCTGTACCGGCTGCGCAGGGACGGACGCCGGATCAGCGGCGCCCTGTGCACGGTCCGCGAGGAGGAGTTCGGCGGACCGCTCTGGCAGCTCGGGCTGCGCTGGTTCCACCCCCTGGACAGCGGACTGATCGCCGTCGTGCACGGCAGGGGAGCCACCGCACTCGGCATACTCGACCCCGAGACCGGCGAGCTCGTGGACGCGGCCGGCCCCTGGACCGCGTGGTCGGCCACCCTCGCCGTGCACGGCGACCGGGTCGTCTCGGTCGCCGCCAGCCCGCGCAGCGGGTACGAGATCGTCGAACTGTCCACCGCCACCGGGCACTCCCGAGTCATCGCCGCCCCGCACGACGACCCGGTCGACCCCGCCTACTACCCCGAACCGCAGATCCGCACCTTCACCGGCCCCGACGGGCGCGACATCCACGCCCACATCTACCCGCCGCACCACCCCGAACGGATCGCCCCCGCCGACGAGCTGCCGCCCTACGTCGTGTGGGCGCACGGCGGGCCCACCAGCCACGCACCCCTCGTACTCGACCTGGGAATCGCCTACTTCACCTCCCGCGGCATCGGCGTCGCCGAGGTCAACTACGGCGGCTCGACCGGCTACGGACGCGAATACCGCGACCGGCTGCGCGGCCAGTGGGGCGTCGTCGACGTCGAGGACTGCGCGGCCGTCGCCCTCGCCCTGGCCGACGAGGGCACCGCCGACCGGCGCAGACTCGCCGTCCGGGGAGGCAGCGCGGGCGGCTTCACCGCCGCCGCATCCCTCGCCGGCACCGACATCTACGCCTGCGGCACCCTCAAGTACCCGGTGCTCGACCTGCTCCCGTTCGCCACCGGGGAGACCCACGACCTGGAGTCCCACTACCTGGAGTCGCTGATCGGGCCGCTCGCGGACAGTGAGGAGCTCTACACGACGCGCTCGCCCCTCCAGCACGCGGACCGGATCGCCGCGCCCTTCCTGCTGCTCCAGGGGCTGGACGACCCGGTCTGCCCGCCCGCGCAGGCGGAGCGGTTCCTCGCCCGGATGGCGGGGCGCGGCATCCCGCACGCCTACCTCGCCTTCGAGGGCGAGGGCCACGGCTTCCGCAGGGCGGACACCCTGGTACGGGCCCTGGAGGCCGAACTCTCGCTGTACGCACAGGCGTTCGGCGCTGACCGCACCGACGTACCCCGACTGGAGCTCGACAAGTGACACACGGCGCACCCCTGGGAGAGCTGTCCCGCCCCGCCCGGCTGCGCCCCGGCGCACGCGTCGCGATCGTGGCCCCGAGCGGGCCGGTCCCCGAGGACCGGCTGGAGGAGGGGCTCGGCATCCTGCGCGGCTGGGGGCTCGACCCCGTGGTGATGCCCCATGTCAGGGACCGCCACCGGCAGTTCGCATACCTCGCGGGCGACGACGCGGACCGTGCCCGCGACCTGACCGAGGCGTGGTGCGACCCGTCCGTGGCGGCGGTGCTGTGCGCGCGGGGCGGGTACGGGGTGCAGCGGATGGCCGACCTCGTCGACTGGGCGGCGCTGCGGGCGGCCACCGCGGCCCAGGGCCGGCCGAAGGCCTTCGTGGGGTACAGCGACGTGACCGCGCTGCACGAGGCGTTCGCCGTGCGGATGGGGATCTCCACCCTGCACGGGCCGATGACGGCCGCGCTAGGCTTCCTCAAGGACGGCCCGACGCAGGAGTCCCTGCGGGCCACCCTCTTCGAACCGGAGAGCGTGCAGACGCTGGGCCTGGCGACCGCCAGGACCATGGTGCCGGGGCGGGCGCGCGGCATCACCCTCGGCGGCTGCGCCTCGCTGCTCGCCACCGGCCTGGGCACCCCGGCGGCCCGCCCCTCGGCGCGCGGCGGACTGCTGCTCCTGGAGGACATCGGCGAGGAGGCGTACCGGCTGGACCGCGTCCTCACCCAGCTGCTGCGCGCCGGATGGCTGGACGGGGTGGCGGGGATCGCGCTGGGGTCGTGGGTGGACTGCGGCCCGTACGAGACGCAGATCAGGCCCGTGCTCCACGACAGGCTGGCCACGCTGGGCGTACCCGTCGTCGAGGAACTCGGCTTTGGACACAGCGCGACGGCCCTGACGGTCCCGCTGGGCGTGCCGGCGGTACTGGACGCGGACGCGGGGGTCCTGAAACTGGAGGCACCGGCGCTGATCTGAGGCGCCGGCACCGCTTCGACGGCCGGCAGCAGCATCTTCGACGGCCGGCAGCGGCCGCGGGGGTCACCCGTACGGCGCGCCCACCGCCCCCGCTGACCGGGATCCCCCCATCCTGTTACCGACGACGCGACAGCCGCGCCGGGCGTGCTGTGCGGCGACTGCTCCAGGAGGCTCCAGTGATGCGGAAGCGTGCGGCGACGGTGGCGGCCGGTGCGGTACTGGCTCTGACGGCGGCCTCCGCGGGGGCGGCGACGGCGGCGACGGCACCGGCCTCCGTGGCGACCCCTGCGACGGCACCGGCCTCCGTGGCGACGGCACCCGCCCCGGGCACGGTCCGCGCAGTGGCCAGGGACACGCCCGACCCGCTGCCGAACTTCGTGGGCCGCAACCTCTTCCGCGTCTACTCCACGGTGAGCGCCGAGACCGCCCTCGACCTCAGGGACCTCAGCGGACAGCGCCGCAAGGTGCTCTGGCCGCCCAACTGGAAGGTCTGCTCCCAGTCGCCCAAGGGCGGCACCAGACTGAGCGGCGGCACGCTTCACCTGGGCGTGGTCAAGACCAACGAGAGGTGCCCCTGACCCCGGACCTCCGGTCCCTGGCCCCTGATCCCGGCGCGGGCCCCGGCGCACCCCGACGTAGCCTGGCCGGATGTCCGAACCCGTCGCCCGCACCGTCATCCACCTCGCCACAGGGCCCCGGGTGGCCATCCGGCCGTTCCGCCTCGACGACGCCGAGGAGTTCACCGCACGGGTCCGCGAGAGCCGGGAGCTGCACCGGCCCTGGCTCGCCCCGCCGGAGCACACCGAGGCCTACCGCGGCTACGCGGGCACCCTCATCCAGGACCCGACCCGCGCGGGCTTCCTCGTCTGCACCCGCGACGACGGCCGCATCGCGGGCTTCATCAACATCAACAACATCGTCGAGGGTGCCTTCCAGAACGGCACCCTCGGCTACGGCGCGTTCGCCCACGCCACCGGCCGCGGCCTGATGTCCGAGGGCCTCTCCCTCGTCCTGGAGCACGCCTTCGGCCGGCTCGGACTGCACCGCCTGGAGGCCAACATCCAGCCCGGCAACGCGGCTTCGCTCGCCCTCGTCCGGCGCGCGCACTTCCGCTACGAGGGCTACTCGCCGGACTTCCTCTTCCTCGCCGGGGCCTGGCGCGACCACGAGCGCTGGGCGCTCACCGCACCGGAGCTGCGGCCCCGCACGGCGTGACGGCTGCCGGGGGCGTCACCAGCGCCCCTGCCCGGGGCCGCCTTTGCTCAATCCTGACTGCCGGAACCCCTGGTCAGGGCGGTACCCGCCGTGTTCGGATGGATGAGCATGAGGCGCGTGCCCGGTGCGCGCGGACATGCCAGGATCCGAGTGAGGTTGTTTTGGCCACGACGGTGCGACGTGCCGTACTGACCCTGCCCGCGGCCCCGTTGGGCCCGGAGAACCCGTTGCCGGCCCTGTGCGCCCTCGACCGGGTCCATGTCCTCGACGAGCGGGCCAAGGAGACGATGCCGCGCGACATGGCCCGTCAGCTGGGGCACGCCCCGCCGCGTACGCCGCTGCCGGTCAGGACGCTCGACGGATACGGGCGCGAGCGCACCGACACCGACTTCGACGCCGTGGTGATCGAGAACGCCCGGCTGCGGGTGACCGTACTGCCCGGCCTCGGCGGCCGGATCCACTCCCTCCACGACAAGGCCTCCGGCCGCGAACTCGTCCATCGCAACCCTGTCCTCCAGCCGGCCGATTTCGCCCTTAACGGGGCCTGGTTCTCCGGCGGCATCGAGTGGAACATCGGCGCCACCGGCCACACCACCCTCACCTGCGCACCCCTGCACGCGGCCGTCGTGCCCGCCCCCGACGGCGGCGACATGGTCCGGCTGTGGGAGTGGGAGCGGCTGCGCGACCTGCCGTTCCAGGTGGACCTGTGGCTGCCCGCCGACTCCGCCTTCCTGTACGTGGGCGTACGGATCCGCAATCCGCACGAGCGGTCCGTGCCGGCCTACTGGTGGTCCAACACCGCCGTCGAGCAGACCGACCGCACCCGGGTCCTCGCCCCCGCCGACGAGGCCTGGCACTTCGGGTACGAGCAGACCCTGAGCCGGGTACCCGTGCCCCGCCCGAAGGACGTCGACCGCAGCTACCCGGCGCGCGGCGACGCCCCCGCCGACTACTTCTACGAAGTGCCCGAGCAGTCCCGGAAGTGGATCGCCGCGCTGGACGGGGCGGGCCGGGGCCTCGTGCAGACCTCCACGGACACCCTGCGCGGCCGCAAGCTCTTCCTCTGGGGCACCGGCGACGGCGGACGCCGCTGGCAGGAGTGGCTGACCGAGCCCGGCGCGCCCGGCTACGCCGAGATACAGGCCGGGCTCGCCCGTACCCAGCTGGAGCACGTGCCCCTCGACCCCGGCGCGGAATTCAGCTGGCTGGAGGCGTACGGGCCCCTCGCGGCGAACCCGGCGGCCGTGCACAGCGAGGACTGGGCCGCGGCGCGGGCGGCGGCGGAGCACGCCCTGGAGGCAGCGCTGCCGCGGGACGCCGTCGAAGAGGCCCGCACCGCCTGGCTGGCGCACGCGGACCTCCCGCCGGGCGAGATCCTGGCGACGGGCTCCGGGTGGGGCGCGCTGGAGGTCCTGCGGGCCGGGCACGAGCTGCCGGGCATCCCGTTCCGCGAGTCCACCCTGGGGGAACAGCAGGCGCCTTGGCTGGAGCTGCTGCGCACCGGCGTCTTCCCGCAGCCGGGCGGAGCCACCCCGCCGGGCCCGACCCTGGTCGCCCCGCACTGGCGCGACATGCTGGAGACCGCTCCCGCCGAACCGCTCACCGAGTACCACCTCGGAGTCGCGCAGTGGCACGCGGGCGACCTCGCCCAGGCGGTGCGCAGCTGGGAGCGCGGCCTCAGGACGGCGGCGTCCCGCTGGCCGCTGCTGCGCTGTCTGGCACTCGCCGACCGGGAGGCGGGGAACGGGGAGCGGGCCGCCGACCTGTACGCCGAAGCCTTCGCGGGACTCCGCGCGGACCGGGGCGAGAGCGAGGAGTGGACGGCCGCCACCGCAGCTCTCGGCCGGGAGGCCGTCGAGGCGCTGCTGGCCGCGGGCCGCCCGGGACAGGCCCGTACCGTCTGGGCAGGCGTGCACCCCGGGACCAGGGCGAAGGGCAGGTTCCGGCTCGTCGAGGCGGTCCTGCTGGCGGCGGAGGGCGACACCGAGGCCGCACGGGCGGTGTTCGACGCGGGCTTCGAGGTGGCCGACCTGCGCGAGGGCTCGACCGTCCTCAGCGACGTATGGGCCACGCTCACCGACGAACCGGTGCCCGCGCACTACGACTTCCGGCTGCGGGCGGGGGAGGGGTGACGCGGCGAGACGGGTGACGGGTGGCCTGGCGGCCGCCCTGCGGGCCGCTCACCCGGCCGTGCTCCCGCCGCACCAGACCGTCGTGCTCCCGCCGCAGCACCCCGGCCGTGTTCTCGCCGGACCCCTCACTGCGCCTGGGGGCCGCCGCGGTCCACGTACTCGAACACCGAGCCGTCGGGGTGCAGCGCGATCAGGTTGCGGCCCACCGGCGTCGCCACCGGGCCCGCGATGACCTGCGCCCCGGCGGCCGTCAGGGTGAGATGGGCCTGCTCCACGTCGGCCACAGCGACCGTCGCCGCCACCTTGCGCAAGAGGTCGATCTCCTCGCGCGGACCGCTCATCAGCAGGAAGCAGCCGACGGCGGCGACCGACACCCCGCCGCGCTCGAAGCGCTGCGCCGGGGTGCCGGTGATGCGTTCGTAGAAGGCTGCCGTGGTGTCCAGTGCGGCGAGGTCGTCGAGGTAGATGCGCAGCGTGGTGCCCAGGATTTCCATGGTGGCGAGGGTAGTTGGGGCGCAGCGGAGGTGTGATCGGTTCGCGGGTAAACCGCCGTGCCGGGTGCCGGGTGCCGGGGCGCGGGGGTGTGCCCTTGCACCGGTCGTCAGGCACGGCAGAGGATCTCGCCGTGCGGGACCATGAACCAGGCGTCCTCGTGGGCGCCCCACTGCCGCCACGCGTCGGCGATCTCCTCGAGCTGCCCCTCGGTCGCGTGCCCGCCCGCCACGGCGAGAGCCGCGTACGCGGAATCCGTGGTCCGGTCCGCCCACAGGCCGCTCCACCAGCCGCGCTCCTCCTCGCTTGCGTAGCACCAACTCGCCGCCGAGGAACGGACGTCGGTGAAGCCCGCCCGCCGGGCCCAGGCGCGCAGCCGCCGGCCGGCGTCCGGTTCGCCGCCGCCCGCCCTGGCCACCCGGTGGTACAGGTCCAGCCAGTCGTCCAGTACCGGGAATCCGGGGTACCAGGTCATCGCCGCGTAGTCGGCGTCGCGGGCGGCGACCAGGCCGCCCGGCCGGCAGACCCGCCGCATCTCGCGCAGTGCGCCGACCGGGTCGCCGACGTGCTGGAGCACCTGATGGGCGTGGACCACGTCGAAGGCGTCGTCAGGGAAAGGCAGATCGTGCACGTCGGCGGAGGCGAACTCGGTGTTGCGCAGGCCGCGTTCGGCCGCTGTGGCGCGGGCCCGCTCCAGAATCCCGGGTGCCGCGTCCACGCCGGTCACCCGGCCGTCCGGGCCGACCAGCCGTGCCAGATCGGCAGTGATGGTGCCGGGGCCGCACCCTACGTCCAGCACGCGTGCGCCGGGGCGGAGGTGGGGCAGCAGGTAGGCGGCGGAGTTCTCGGCGGTGCGCCAGGTGTGCGAGCGCAGTACGGACTCGTGGTGGCCGTGGGTGTAGACGGCGGTCTCTTTCGGCATGGCGGAACCCCGTTCGCGCGGTGTCGGCGGTGAGTGGGTTCACCGTACGCGCGTGTGTTGCATGGTGAGACCAGCGTTTTGCTATGTGGACACGACGCTTGCGGGGGAAGGGCTGTGCGTAGGCGGGTATCGGCCGGGTACGCGCCTTACATGAGTACGCAGAGGGAGACGAGGCCGGACCCGGGCAAGGGCCTGGGTGGAGTCACGGGCGCGCCACCGCACGTGAATCCGGCGCAGGAGATGGCCCAAGTGGTGCGCGATGCCGTCGCGGCGGAACTGCGCGAGGGGATGAGGGAACAGCGCCGCCCGGCGCGCCTGTACGCGGGTGCGGGCGCGGCGGGGTTCTACGGCGGGGCGGCAATGGTGGCCGGGGCGGTGCTGGCGCTCGGCCTCGTGCTGCCGATGTGGGCATCCGCGCTGATCGTCGCCGCGGTACTGCTGGGCGCGGCCGTGATGCTGCACGGGGCGGCCAGGCCCCGGCCGGGCGCGGAGACGGCGGACCGTGCCCACCGGAGTGCCGACGCGGTGTTCCGCGCCCGGCCGGGCAAGGGTGCGGGTGCGGGTGCGGGCGGGCTGGACGTGGCCCCCGGGGCCGAACCCGGTGCGGCGACCTCGGCCGTCACCTCCGTACCCGGGGCGCCGCCGGTACCGGGGAACGCCCCTGAGGTGGGACGGAAGTAGCGGGCCCCCGCGGTTCCGCGACCACCCCTGCCGGGGCCTGCCGAAATGCGCTCGCGGAGGGGGCGGCGCGGTGGCATCGTTCCCCTCCGGCCGCGCGTGCGCCACCGTACGCGCCCACGCGGACACACCGCCCTGACGTGAGGAAACCGCTGTCCATGGGGAAGCGCGCGATGAGTTTCGGACTGTACGCGGACGAGGAGGGCCTGGAGTGGGTGACCGGTCTCGTCCACCGGGCCGTACGCCCGCGAAACGCCCGGATCGTCGACCTGTGCGTCGCCCACACCTTCCCCAGCGGTACCACGACCGCCGAGGGGCTGGACTTCCTCGCCGAACAGTGGGCCATCGAGCACCCGGGCCAGGACAGCGGCGCCCGCGCGCCGGTCGAGCTCCGTATCCGCCTGGAGTGCTCCCTGAAGAACTGGCGGGCCATCCGCAAGGCGGTGCTGCACGGCCTGTGCCCGGAAGGCACGGGGCCGCACACCTGCCGCGTCCCCTGGACGGTCTGACCCCCGCCCCCGGGGAGCGGGGCGTCGGTGGGCATCGAGGAACACGTCACCTCGAGCTGTTCGAGCGGCAGGAGGGGCTCGCCGTCTGCCGTCCCGGAAGCACTCGCGGTGGTCACGGCCCCGTCACGCGTTCCGCCGCCGCGCGAGGACGGACCGCATGCGGGCGATGAGGTACGAAAGCCGGGTGCGCAGCGTCGGGCGCCAAGTGGGGTCAGGCCGGTGGGCGTCCTGGGTCAGCCTCATCTCAAGGCTCCTGAACCTGTGGCAGCACTACCCGGACTCCTCGCGCGAAAGCAAGCAGCCGAACGCGGTCATGGGAGGTGCTCCTTCCGGACGAGGAGAACTGCCACTGTCCCGGGTAACCCGCGGTGACGTCCGGAAACACACCGATCACGGCGTTTGGGCGGGCCGGGGGAGGGCACGCGGTACCGGTCCGCGAACCACCTCCACCCACTGCCACCACGCCGCCGCGCCGCAGAGGAGAGACATGCCAGCCGAAGGTCTGACCGCTACCGAACTCGCAGAACTCGCACAGCAGTTGAGGGTGGACTCCGTCCGCGCCACGGACGCCGCCGGGTCCGGCCACGCGACCTCGTCGATGTCGGCCGCCGAACTCGGCGCCGTACTCCTCGCGAACCATCTGCGCTTCGACTTCGACCGCCCCGACCACCCCGGCAACGACCACCTCATCCTCTCCAAGGGCCACGCCTCGCCCCTGCTGTACGCCCTCTACCGGGCGGCGGGCGCGATCACCGACGAGGAGCTGCTGACCTTCCGCAGCCAGGGCAGCCGGCTCGAAGGGCACCCGACGCCGCGACTGCCCTGGGTGGACGTGGCGACCGGCTCACTCGGGCAGGGGCTGCCGGTCGGCGTGGGCGTGGCACTCGCCGCGAAGCGCCTGGAGAAGGTCCCCAACCGGGTGTACGTGATCAGCGGCGACAGCGAGATGGCCGAGGGCTCGGTCTGGGAGGCCGTCGAGCACGCGGCTGCCGAACAGCTCGACAACCTCACCCTGATCGTCGACGTCAACCGGCTCGGCCAGCGCGGCCCCACCCGGCTCGGCAGGGACCTGGACGGCTACGCCCGCCGGCTGGACGCGTTCGGCTGGCACACCGTGGAGGTCGACGGCCACGACACCGAGGCCGTGGACCGGGCGTACGCCGAGGCCCGCGCGACGACCGGCCGGCCCACGGCGATCCTGGCGAGCACCGTCAAGGGCAAGGGCGTCCACGAGGTCGCCGACCAGGAGGGCAAGCACGGCAAGCCCCTCCCCGACGCCACCGCCGCCATCGCCGAACTCGGCGGGGTCCGTGCCCTGCACGTCGACGTGGCAGGTCCGGTGGACGCCCCGGAGCCGCACACGGCGCCGGGCGGCGGCCTGTCGCTGCCGCGCTACGACGCCACCAGCGGGGGCGGCGACCAGGTCGCCACACGCGACGCGTTCGGTGAGGCGCTCACCGCGCTCGGCTCCGCGCGCGCCGACGTGGTCGTCCTGGACGGCGAGGTCGGCGACTCGACCCGGGCCGAGTACTTCGGCAAGGAGCACCCCGACCGCTACTTCGAGTGCTACATCGCCGAACAGCTCCTCGTCGCGGCCGGCGTCGGCATGCAGGTGCGCGGCCACGTTCCGTACGTCGCGACGTTCGCCGCCTTCCTCACCCGCGCCCACGACTTCCTGCGGATGGCGGCGATCAGCCGGGCCGGCCTCAACGTGGTCGGCTCGCACGCCGGGGTCGCGATCGGTGAGGACGGGCCCTCCCAGATGGGCCTGGAGGACCTGGCGATGATGCGCGCCGTGCACGGCAGCACCGTCCTGTGCCCGTGCGACGCCAACCAGACGGCGAAGCTGGTCGCGGCCATGGCCGACATCAAGGGCATCCGTTACCTGCGCACCAGCAGGGCCAAGAGCGACGTGATCTACGGCCCGGACGAGGAGTTCCCGGTCGGCGGCTCCAAGGTGCTGCGGCGCGGCGAGCAGGACCGGCTGACCCTGGTCGCCGCCGGGACGACCGTGCCCGAGGCGCTGGCGGCCGCGGACCTGCTGGCGGCCGACGGCATCGACGTACGGGTGATCGACCTGTACTCCGTCAAGCCGGTCGACGCACCGGCGCTGTGGACCGCCGCCGAGGAGACCGGCTGCCTGGTCACCGTGGAGGACCACCGGCCGGAGGGCGGCCTCGGCGACGCCGTCGCCGAGGCGTTCGCCGACGGCCGGCCCACCCCGCGCCTGGTCCGCCTCGCCGTCTCGCACATGCCCGGATCGGCCAGCCCCGACGAGCAGCTGCACGGTGCGGGCATCGACGCCGAATCGGTGGCCGCGGCCGCACGCCTGCTGGTGGAGAAGGCAATGGTGCGCTGAGCGCGGCAACCGGTACGGAAAGCAGCCGAGCACGGTATCCGGTACGGAAAGCAGGAGGGCGGCAGGGCCTCACGACCGGGCCCCGCCGCCCTCAGCGGTATCCGTCCCTACGCCGCCTTGCCGCCCGTCGACGGTACGGCGCTCAGCGGGGTGGCGATGGACTCCAGGCTGCGGCGCTCGCTTTTGACGCCGATGAACGCCTCCACCAGTCCCGCCGCCACCATCAGCGCCGCCCCGATGCAGAACGCCAGCGTCGTGTTCCCCGGCTTCCCGCTGCTCACCAGCCCGTTGAACAGGAGCGGCCCGGTAATCCCGCCCAGCGCCGTGCCCACCGCGTAGAAGAACGAGATGCACATCGCCCGCGTCTCCAGCGGGAAGACCTCACTGACCGTCAGGTACGCCGAACTCGCTCCGGCGGAGGCGAAGAAGAGGACGACGCACCAGCACGCCGTCATCGTCGTCGCCGTCAGCGCCCCGTTCTGGAAGAGCGCCGCGGTGCCGAACAGCAGCAGCCCCGACAGGATGTACGTCCCGGCGATCATCGGCACCCGGCCCACCGAGTCGAAGAAGTGCCCGAGAACCAGCGGGCCCAGCAGGTTGCCGACCGCGATGACCGCGAAGTAGTACGCCGCGGAGCCCGTGCCCACGTCGAAGAACTTCTCCAGGATGACCGCGTACCCGAAGGTGATCGAGTTGTAGAGGAACGCCTGCCCGATGAAGAGGGACAGGCCCAGGACCGCCCGCTTGCGGTACTGCGAGAAGACCGTCCGGATGATCTCCAGGAAGCCGATCGAGCCGCGCTGCCTGACGGTGATCTCCTCCTCGGGTTCCGGCAGCGGCTCCCCGGCCTCCTCGGCGACCTTGTGCTCCACCTCCGAGACGATGCGGTCCGCCTCCTGCGACTTGCCGTGCACCATGAGCCACCGCGGGCTCTCCGGGACGTGGCGCCGTACGAGCAGGATCACCAGGCCCAGCACCACACCGAGCCCGAACGCGAGGCGCCAGCCCAGGTCCTTCGGGAAGAGGTCCGTGTCGAGCAGGGCGACGGAGGCCAGCGCGCCCAGCGCCGCCCCCGCCCAGAAGGTGCCGTTGATGATCAGGTCGATGCGGCCGCGCAGCCTGCTCGGAATCAGTTCGTCGATGGCGGAATTGATCGCCGCGTATTCGCTGCCGATGCCGAAACCGGTGAAGAAGCGGCACACGAAGAAGAACGTGGCGGATTCCGCAAGGGCCGTCGCCGCGGTGGCCGCGAGATAGACGGCGAGCGTGATGATGAAGAGTTTCTTGCGGCCGAAGAGGTCGGTGAGCCGGCCGAAGAAGAGTGCGCCCACGCACGGCCCCGCCACATAGAGCGCCGCGGCCGTGGTCGTCACCTGTGCGGTCGTGATGTCGATGCCGCTGCCTTCTCCGGCGAGCCCGACGACGATATTGCCGACGATGGTCACTTCCAGGCCACCGAGGATCCACACCGTGCCGAGGCCGACGATGATCCTCCAGTGCCAGGGTGACCAGGGAAGTCGGTCCAGTCGCGCGGGGATGCGCGTGCGGACCTATGGGTACTCCGCGCCGTGTGCCGTCGTCATGGCGCGACAGGTACCCGGGGGTGATTCGAACAACTCAACGGTGTGGAGGGTTTGCGCCAGACGTGCAGGGTTACACGCACCTCCGAGGCAGACATGGCAAATACATCAGAGAACACTCCGAAGAAATCGACAGCCAAGGCCGACGAAGAACAGGGCGAAGAGCAGCGCGAGGAGCCACGCGAAGAGCCGAAATCGGCTCGTAAGCCGGGTCCGATGCAAGTGCTGCGCGCAGCTCGCGAGCAGATATCGGAACTCACCGGTATGCCCGCGGAATCCGTGTCCTCCTTCGAGCAGACGGAGGACGGCTGGGTGCTCAAGGTGGAGGTGCTCGAACTCGAGCGCGTCCCCGACACCATGAGCCTGATCGCGTCGTACGAGGTCCAGCTGGACCCGGACGGCGAGCTCACCGGATATCGCCGCGTCGGCCGCTACGAACGCGGCAGGGCCGACAAGAAGTAGGAGCGGCTCACGCACCCGAGGGGTGCTCACGCATCCGAGAGGTGCCCGCGCACCGACAAGAGAAGGAGGACCGGTCGACATGTCCGTTGTTCCGGCACAGCAAGGTGGAGGCGGCGGCGGTACCAGCGGCCTCTACGACGTTCTCGAACTCGTACTCGACCGGGGGCTCGTCATCGACGCGTTCGTCCGAGTCTCCCTGGTCGGCATCGAGATCCTGAAGATCGACATCCGTGTCGTGGTGGCGAGCGTGGACACCTATCTGCGCTTCGCCGAGGCCTGCAACCGCCTCGACCTGGAGACCGGCGCCAAGAAGCCGTCGGGTCTGACCGACATCACCGGCGACATGATGGAGAAGGGCGCGTCCGGCAAGACCAAGGGCGCCCTGTCCGGAGCCGCCGAGACCATATCCGGCGCGTTCCAGCAGGCGCGTGAGGGCAGCAGCGAGTCGAAGCCGCGGGCCCGGCGTACCACCACCCGTCGTAAGGAGGAGCAGGAATGAGCACCTACGTGTACGGCATCACCAGGGCCGCCCACCCCGGGCTCCCCGAGCAGATGGGCGGAGTCGGCGACCCGCCTCGGCCCGTCCGCCTCATCAGGACCGGCGAACTGACGGCCGTCGTCAGCGAGGCCCCCGAGGACCTGCGGCCCAAGCGCCGTGAACTGCTCGCCCATCAGAGCGTGCTCTCCGAGGCCGGCGCGGCCGGCGCGGTGCTGCCGATGCGCTTCGGCAGTGTCTCGCCCGACGACGACGCGGTGCACACCGTCCTCGCCGAGCGCGAGAAGCACTACCTGGAGCGGCTCGACGCGCTCGAGGGCAAGGTCGAGTACAACATCAAGGCCACCCACGACGAAGAAGCCGTACTCCACCACGTACTGGCCGAGAACGCCGAACTGCGCACGCTGAACGAGGCCAACAGGGCTGCGGGCGGCGGCAGTTACGAGCAGAAGCTGCAGCTCGGCGAGCGCGTCGTGGCGGCGGTGCAGCAGCGTGAGAAGCAGGACGCGGATCTGGTGCGCCAGTCCCTGGAAGGTGCGGCGGTCGACGTCAGCCCCGGCCCCGAGAGCACCGGCTGGCTGGCCAACGTGTCCTTCCTGGTGGGGCGCGAGGACGCCGCCTCGTTCAGCGAAGCGGTGGACGCGCTCCAGCGCGAGGCCCCGCACCTGGTCCTCCAGGTGAACGGACCGCTGCCCCCCTACAGCTTCGTGGAATGAGCAGCCATGGGTCTCCTGGGAGAGCTGCTGCTGCTTCCGATGGCCCCTGTCCGCGGCACCGGCTGGGTGCTGCGGCAGGTGGTCGCGGAAGCGGAGAAGCAGTACTACGACCCGTCGGCCATTCAGGGCGAACTCCGTCGCATTGAGGGGCTCCTGGAGGCCGGCGAGATCGACGAGGCGGAGTTCGACCGCCGGGAGGACGAACTCCTCGACCGGCTGGAGCAGAAGCAGCGGATGGCTCCTGGGAACTGACCTCGGCCGGGCCCGGCCCGGCCAGGACCCGACCACCGACCGGAAAGCAGGAGCGACATGAACAACAGGCTCGGCCTGGGGCTCGCCGTTGGAGCGGGCTATCTGCTGGGGCGGACGAAGAAGCTCAAGTTCGCCTTCGCCGTCGGCACGTTCGTCGCGGGCAAGAAGCTGCAGCTGAGCCCGAAGGCCCTGATGGACTTCGCATCCTCGCAGCTGCAGAACAACCCGCAGTTCAAGGAGATGGGCGACCAGCTGCGCGAGGACATGCGCGGCGTCGGCAAGGCCGCCACCGGCGCGATCATCAACCGCCAGCTCAGCGGACTCGCCGACAAGCTGCACGACCGCACGCTCAACGTGCAGGACAAGGCCGCCGGCATCGTTCCCGACATCAGCAGCCTGAAGGACGACAAGAAGCAGGACGAAGAGGAGTACGACGGCGAGGAGGAGGCCGAGGAGCGCGAGGAACCGCGCCGCAGGCCCCGCCCCCGCAAGCAGTCCTCCGGCTCCTCGTCCTCCTCCGGGTCTTCCGGCTCCTCGTCCTCGTCCGGTACGGCCAAGAAGTCCACCGGCACCGCCGGGAGCGCAGCCAAGAAGACCGCCTCCTCCGGTACGGCGAAGAAGACGGCGGGCGGCACGGCGAAGAAGACCACGGGCACCGCCCGCAAGACGGCCTCCGGCGCCACCGGCACCGCGAAGAAGACGGCCGCCCGCAGGACGAGCGGTGCGAAGGGGGGCCAGGACCGTGGCTGACCTCAAGAGCGCAGCCGGCGCATTGAAGCCGGACACCGAGATCACCGACCGTCTCAAGGAAGAGGCGCAGGCCTACCTGGCCGCGCAGGTCACCCGCATCCTCACAGGCGCGGGCCGCAAGCTCGGCGAGTCCACCACCAAGCTCAACGACATAGCCGAGGGCAACAGCCCCGGCTTCGCCAAGCTGGCCCTGGACGGCGGAAAGAAGATCGCCGAGGGCAAGGGCCCGATGCGCACCGCCGTCGAGCTCGGCGCGGGTCACGTGAAGGACAAGGCCAAGGACGCGTTCTCCGGCCTGTTCGGTGGCAAGGGCAAGCGCAAGAAGGGCGGCGGTGGCGGCAAGCCCATCGTCATCCTGGAGACCATCGACGTCGGCGTGCCCGTCCGGGTCGCCTACGACCAGTGGACCCGCTACGAGGACTTCTCCACCTTCGCCAAGGGCGTCAAGAGCGCGACCACCGCCGACGACACCACCTCCGACTGGAAGCTCAAGGTCTTCTGGTCCAACCGGAGCTGGAAGGCGCACACCACCCAGCAGATCCCCGACCAGCGGCTCTCCTGGACCTCCGAGGGCGCCAAGGGCACCACGAAGGGTGTCGTCACCTTCCACGCGCTGGGCGACAACCTCACCCGTGTGCTGCTGGTCATCGAGTACTACCCCAAGGGGCTCTTCGAGAAGACCGGCAACATCTGGCGCGCCCAGGGCCGCCGGGCCAGGCTCGACCTCAAGAACTACGCCCGGCACATCTCGATGAAGGGCGAGATCGACGACGGATGGCGCGGATCCATCGAGGACGGCGAGGTCGTCAAGACCCACGAGGACGCCCTCGCCGAGGAGGAAGAGGCCCGCGAGGAAGAGGCCCGCGCCGAGGAGGAGGGCCACGAGGGCGACGCCCCCGAGGACGCCGAATCCGACGCCGACCGCCCCGAGGGCGAGTACGACGAGGAAGAGGCCGAGGAGGGCGACGAGGAGCACGACCCCGACGCCGAGTACGAGGAGGACGGCGCCGAGGACGAGGACGGCGAGCCGGAGGCCGAGTACGACGAGGAGGGTGCCGAGGACGACGACGCGCCCGAGGCGGAGTACGAGGAGGAGGGCGAGGAGGACGACGCGCCCGAGGCCGAGTACGAGGAAGAAGAGGAAGAGGACCCGGAGGCGGAGTACGAGGACGCCGAACTGGTCGAGGACGACGAGGAGGACGCCGACTCCCGCAAGCAGCGTGAGTACGCCGACTCCGGAGACAAGGGCAACCGATGAGCACTGCCGCCAGAATGCCCGACCCGTACGGGTCGGGTGGCGGGGCGAACCTCGCCGACATCCTGGAACGGGTCCTGGACAAGGGCGTCGTCATCGCAGGAGACATCAAGATCAACCTCCTGGACATCGAGCTCCTGACCATCAAGCTCCGGCTGATCGTCGCCTCGGTCGACAAGGCCAAGGAGATGGGCATCGACTGGTGGGAGGACGACCCCTCGCTCTCCTCAGGAGCCAGGCGCCGCGAGATCGCCGAGGAGAACGAACGCCTCAAGCGGCGCATCGCCGACCTGGAAGCCTCCGCCCCCGAGCTTGAAAAGGCGAAGGACGGGCAAGCAGAACAGTCATGACAGACATGACAGGCAACCAGAGCAGCATCGGCCCCGACGAGGTGTTCCAGGACACCTCGGCCGCGGAGCTCCGCTACGTCTACGCCGTGACCCGCCCCTTCGAGGGAATCCTCCCCGAAGAGGGCGGGCGCGGCCTGGACGGCGAACCGCCCCGGCTGCTGCGCCACGGCGACCTGGTCGCCGTGGTCAGCCATGTGCCGGCTGCCGACTTCGACGAGGCGCCCCTCAAGGCCCACCTCGAAGACCTCGACTGGCTCGCGGGCACCGCCCGCAACCACCAGGCAGTCGTCACCGCCCTGACCACCGTCACGACCCCGCTGCCGCTGCGCCTGGCGACCGTGTGCCGCGACGACGACGGGGTCCGGCGACTCCTGGAGGACGGCCGCGCCCGCTTCGTACGGGCACTGGAGCGCCTCGACGGGCGGGTCGAGTGGGGGGTCAAGGTGTACGCCGAAGCCGCGCCGAAGCCCGCCGCCGAGGCCACGCCGCCGCCCGCCCCCGACAGCCCGGGAGCCGGACGCAGCTACCTCCAGCAGCGGCTCGCCCGCAAGCGCTCCCGCGAGACCGACTCCCGCAGGGCCGACGCGCTGTGCCGCAAGGTCCACGCGGAGCTCTCGGAGTCCGCCGAGCACGCACTGCTGCACCGCCTCCAGGACGGCAGGCTCTCCGGGCAGAGCGGCCAGAACGTGCTCAACGCCGCCTACCTGGTGCCGCGCACCGGCAGCGAGGCGTTCGTCGAGCAGGTGCGGGCGCTCACTCCACAGGAGGGCAGCGGGGTACGGCTGGAGCTGACCGGCCCCTGGGCCCCGTACTCCTTCGCCGACATCGGCGACGAGCCGGACGGCGGAAAGGGACGACTCGTATGAGCCACTACACCGACGACCACGACATCGACGCGCTCGCCCAGCGCGAGATCGCCCTCGTCGACCTGCTGGACCGGCTCCTCGGCGGCGGGGTGGTGCTCTCCGGCGACCTGACCCTGCGGATCGCGGACGTCGATCTTGTGCGCATCGACCTCAACGCCCTCATCAGCTCGGTCAGCGAGAACGTCCCTTCGCCCTTCGAGGACATGAACTGACATGCCCGACCCCGACATGGAGAGGAAGGGAGCTGCCGTGAACGACGACATCCTCGCCGCCCTCACCGACATGCCCGGTACCACCACGAGCGCGGAATTCGCCACCGCCGACCTGGACGAGGCGGTGGCAACCGGCAGGGCCGGCAACATCAGTCTCGGCTCCACCGGCGCCGCCCCGGCCACCACCGGTGACGAGGCCCGCCGCAAGCAGGTCGAGCTCGACGCCGACACCGTCGAACGCGACCTGGCCAAACTCGTCCTGACCGTCGTCGAGCTGCTCCGCCAGCTCATGGAACGCCAGGCACTGCGCCGCGTCGACACCGGCGAGCTCACCGAGGACCAGGAGGAGCGGATCGGCATGACGCTGATGCTGCTGGAGGACCGGATGGACATCCTCCGGGAGAAGTTCGGCCTGGAGCCCGAGGACCTCAACATCGACCTGGGCCCCCTCGGCCCCCTCCTTCCCCGGAACTGACCGCGGTGAGCACACCCAAGCCCGCGAGCGGCGCATCCGAGCACGAGCCCGCGAGCGGCGCATCCGCACACGAGCCCGCGACCGGTGAATCCGACCGCAAGACCCGCGTCACGATCCTGGTGGCCCTGGCGGCCAACCTGGTCATCGCCGCCGCCAAGGCCGTCGGCGGCCTCCTCGCCTCCTCGCCCGCCTTGCTGTCGGAGGCGGCCCACTCCGTCGCCGACAGCATCAACGAGGTCTTCCTGCTCGCCGCGCTGCGCCGCAGCCGCCGCCCCGCCGACCGCAGGCACCCCTTCGGCTACGGCAAGGAGCGCTACTTCTGGTCGCTGCTCGCGGCCGTCGGCATCTTCGTACTCGGCGCCGGGTTCTCCTTCTACCAGGGCATCGAAGCCCTCAGGGCCCCGTCGGCGGCCGGGTCCACCGACGGCTACGCCGCGGGCCTCGTCGTCCTCTTCGTGGCCCTGGTCGCCGAGGGCACCTCGCTGGCCCGCGCCCTGTGGCAGGTCCGCAAGCAGCCCGGCAAGGGCCTCGGCAACGACCCGGCGCTGCGCACCGTCATCGCCGAGGACGGCACCGCCGTGGTCGGCGTCCTGGTCGCCATGGCCGGCATGATCCTGCACATGGTGACCCACCAGGTCGCCTACGAGGCCGCCGCCTCGCTCACCATCGGACTGCTCCTGGTGTACGTGGCCTACCGGCTCGGCTCCGACGCCCGCGCCCAGCTCATCGGCGAGGCCGTCGACCCCGAACTCCGCGACGGCATCCGCGGCCTCCTCGACGAACAGCCCGAGATCGACCGGGTGGCGTCGCTGCTCACCATGCGCCTGGGCATGGAGTCGACCCTCGTGGCCGCCCGCATCGACCTGATGCCCGGCCTGGAGAGCGAGCAGGTCGAACTGGTCTCCGAGCGCATCAAGCAGCGCATACGGAAGACCTGGCCGGAGGCCGACCAGGTCTTCCTCGATGTGACGGAGGCCCCCACGGACGAGGACGCCGACGGCGAACTCGTCCCGGGGCAGCGGACCGGCTCTACAGAGCCGTCTGCACGGTAGGCAGCGGCCGGTACACGGTGAGCGCCTCGTCCGCCTTGTCGACGACGAAGGCGGACGGGGCCTCCACGACCTCGCCGTCGAACGCCAGCGGTGTCCCCGGCTCCAGGCCCGCGACCCGCACCCGCCGCATCCGCCCCGCCGCGTGGAACGGCGAGCGGCTCAGCGGCCCCGACAGCGCCGCGAGCATGAGCCGCAGCCCCGGCAGCCGCCCCCCGTGCACCACCCGCACGTCGAGGAGCCCGTCGGCGAGGTCGAAGCGGCGGCCCGGCGTCGGACCCATCCGCTGGTACAGGCCGTTGCCGGCGAACAGCATCCACATGCCGCGGCTCTTGCCCCGCACCTCGGCCTTCAACGGCCTTTCCCTGCGCAGCACCTCGTACGCGGCGAGCACTCCGGCGGGCCAGCCGCCGATGCGCGGCGACCAGTGCTCGCGGATGCGGACCATCTCCGGGTAGACGCCCAGGCTGAAGGTGTTGAGGAAGTATCCGGGGGCGCCGTCGGGGCCGGGGCCCGGGGTGAAACGGCCCAGGTCCACCTTCACCGCGTCGCCCGCCTCCACCGCCCGGCAGGTGTCCTGCACGGTCTCGATGTTCAGGTCGTACGCGAAGTGGTTGAGGGTGCCGCCGGGGAACACGGCGAGCGGGATCCCGGCTCCGGCGGCGGCCACGGCGGCGCGGTTCACGGTGCCGTCCCCGCCGCACACGCCGAGCGCCCTGCCGCCCTCCACGGCCTTGTCGATCTCGGCGCACAGGTCGGACGGGTCCACCTCGCGGACTTCGGCCTCCGGCAGGGCCTCCCGTACGAGAGCGGCCTTGGCGGCGGCGCTGCCGGATGCCTTGTTGACGACCACGATCAGGTCCCGCCCGCCGGGCAGCCGGGGCGCGTCGGTGTGCGGGCGGCCGGGGGAGGGCAACTGGTCCCTGGTCGGTACCAGACCCCGTATGGCGAAGGCGGCGCCCACCCCGAGCGCGGCGCCGACCAGCACGTCACTGGGGAAGTGCGCGCCCGTGTAGACGCGGGACAGCGCGACCGCGCCCGCCACCGGTGCGACGGCGGCGCCCCAGCCCTTGGACTCCAGGGCGACACCGGTCGCGAACGCGGCGGCGGACGCGGAGTGGCCGGACGGGAAGGACGTGGTGATGGGCTGCCGCTTGAGCTGACGCATCAGCGGTACGGCGTCCAGCACCGGCCTTATCCGGCGTACGGAGCGCTTGCCGACGGTGTTCACGGTGGCCGAGGCAAGCGCGAGGGAGGCCACGCCGCGGATCGCGGCGCGGCGGGAGCGGGTGCTGCCGCCGAACGCGGCGATGCCGGCTGCCGCCCCGAACCACAGCAGCCCGTGGTTGGCGCTCTGGCTGAGCCGGGGCAGCACCCGGTCGGCTCCCGGCCAGTGGCGTGCGGCAACGGCATGGAAGACGGCATGATCCCGTGCCGTCAGCCAGTCGGCGATGCGACCGGATGCGGCACGGGCAGGGGCTTGGACAACGGGCTCTGACATGGCACCCGGCTACCCGCCGCAGCGGGTCCGAACCGGGACCTGAGTCACCTCGCGCGGGCCCGCCGCGATCCCCACCGGCGGCCCCGGTGCCGGGGCCGCCGGCCGCGGGCGGCGCGCTCAGCCGTGGGTGCGGGCCCCGGGTACGGCCGCCACCGCGACCGCCTGGACGTTGTCGAACACCGCCTCCTCGGGCAGCGCCGCCACCACCTCGCACAGCCGGTCGGGCGCGTGCCCGTGCCGGAGCATCGAGACCACGCCGTCCCGGTCCGCAGGGAACTGCGTACGGCCCAGGTGCCGGGCCAGTTCGAACCGCACCTTCTCGAACTCGCCGTCGGGACCCGGCCGCGGCGCCGGATCCGAAGCCAGCACGGGATCGTCGTCGGCCACCGGCTCCGGGTCCAGCCACTCCTCGGTCCTGGTCGGGTGACCGGACCGCAGCAGCCCCTGCAGCTCCTGCTTCATCTCGTCGTCCTGACGTCGGCTGACGCGGTCGCTGCCTCGCTGCATAAATGCATCACTCCATGATCTTTCGGGGGTCCCGGGCGGGTACCCGGCACAGCGCTCCCAAACACGGGCACGGCCCCCGATTCCCATGTCCCGCCGAACCGAAGGGGTTTGGCCCGGCGGATGCGGGGGACCCGGATCGCGGCCGTACGGCCACTGGGATAGGGATGGGCTCCGGGCGCGGTGCCGCGACCGTCAGGGACGGCGGTGGCGGAATCCGCGCCCGGAGTGCGGGTCCTCGACGAGGAGCCCGGAACCCGATCCCGGACGGCATTCCGGCGGCCCGCACGGCCGCCACGCAAAGGAGGAAGTCCGACGTGGGCAAAGTGCTCTACAAGCCACTCGGCATGATCTTCGGCCTGGCGGGCGGCATGCTCGCCGGGGCCGCGTTCCGCAAGACCTGGAAGGTCGTCACCGGCGAGGACGACGCCCCGGACGGCCTCGACCGCGACCGCCGCTGGCGCGAGATCCTGCCCGCGGTCGCCCTGGAGGGCGCCATCTTCGCCGTCGTACGGACGACGGTGGAGCGCAGCGGGGCCACCGTCGTGCGGCGTCTCACCGGCTACTGGCCGGACTGACCCCGCGGTCCCGGGCCGCCCCTCCACGGGTGTCCCGGGCCGTCGGCCCCCTGGCCCCCGGACCGCCCGCCCGCCCGTGAGTGTTCCGGGCGGCTCCCGCCGATGTGCCGCCCGTCACAGATCCCTGCGCCGCCCGTTTGCCCCGCGCGCGCCAGGGCAGGCGAACCCCGTGCTTCGGACCGGAGGCACGTCCGTGGGAGCGGTGCAGGCGCTCCGGGCGTGTGCTGTGCAATCCGGCGGGCACCCGGCTCCGGCTCTCCTCTCCCAGCGGTGACACCCATTCCGTCCGCACCGCTCAGAGGTCCCAGGGGAGCAACACGATGCGCACTCGAACGTCAGGCAAGCACCCGCACGACGACGCCCCCGACACCGCCGCCGCGTTCCAGCGGCTGGCCGGTCTGCCCGAGGGGTACGAACGCGAGGTGATCCGGCAGGAGATCGTCAACGCGTGGCTGCCGATGGCCGAGCGGCTGGCGGGCCGGTTCCGCAACCGCGGCGAGTCGCTGGAGGATCTGCGCCAGGTGGCCGCCCTCGGACTGGTCAAGGCTGTCGACAGGTACGACCCGGCACACGGGGCGGCGTTCGAGAGCTTCGCCGTGCCGACCATCACCGGTGAGATCAAGCGGCACTTCCGCGACCACATGTGGACCCTGCACGTGCCGCGCCGCGTCCAGGACCTGCGCAACCGGGTGCGGGCCGCGCACCAGGAACTGGCCCAGACGATGGTGGGCCGCACGCCGACCGTCGCCGAGATCGCCGCCCAGGCCGGCATGAGCGAGGCCGAGGTGCTGTCCGGCCTGGAGGCCCTCGACTCCTTCACCGCCCTGTCGCTCGACGCCGAACTTTCCGGCAGCGCGGACGGCTACTCCCTCATCGACGCCATCGGAGGGCCCGACCCGGCCCTGGACGTGATCGTCGACCGCGAGGCGGTCAAGCCCGGACTGCGGCAGCTCCCCGAGCGGGAGCGGAAGATCCTCTACATGCGGTTCTTCCGCGACATGACGCAGAGCAGCATCGCGGAGGACCTCGGCCTGTCCCAGATGCACGTGTCCCGGCTGATCAACAGGTGCTGCACGCAGCTGCGGGCGCAGGCCCTGAAGGAAGCGGCGTGAGCGAGCGTGCGGGCCCCGCCGCCCGGTCCGCCGGCAGGCCCGCCAGCCGCTCCGTCGGACGATCCGGTGGACGCGCCGGGCGGGACGGGCGGGACGCCCGGGACGGGCGACGGCAGCCGGTGCTGTGCGACGTGCCGTTGCGCTCCCGGCCTGCCCCACGTCCGTGGCGCACACCGGCCGGCCTCCCGTACGAGACGGACGCCTAGGAGAAGGGCCCGGCGTGGCAGGCCCGTGCGGGGCCGGCCCGTAGGAGGCAGGCCCGTCCGGCCCCGCCCTCCCCTCCGTCCGTCCCCGTGCGTCCGCACCCAACCCCACTTATAAAGGGCCTTGGGGGGTCGACCCCCGAGTAGGTTTCCCCTCCCCGAGAGGCCCTCATGCAGCGGATCCTCCCCGAGGACCAGGGCAGGGTCAGGTACGGGCCGCCCGCCCCGCCCCCCGGCCTCCCCGTCCTCCCGGAACTCGCCGCCGCGCTGGCCGCGGCCGCCACCCGCACCACGCCCGAACCCCCGGGGGGCTCGGAGGCACTGCGGGCCGCCGCCACCGGCCACTGGCTCCGGCGCGGGCTGAGCGTCGAACCGTACGACGTGATCGCCGCGCCGGGCGCGCCGCCGCTGCTCTTCGCCCTGATGGCCGCCGTCGGCGGAGACGTCCTGCTGCCCCGCCCGTGCCCGGCCTGGTGGGCCCCGCAGGTGCGCCTCGTCGGCGGCGGGGCCCGTGCCTCGTACCACGTGCCGACCCCCGCCGAGTGCGGTGGCGTCCCCGACCCGTACGCCCTGCTGGAGACCGTCCGGCGGGTGCGAGCCGAAGGCGGGGACCCCCGTCTCCTGCTGCTGTCCGTCCCGGACGACCCGACCGCGACCGTCGCCCCGCCCGAGGTGGTGCACCAGGCGTGCGAGGCCGCGCTCGCCGAGGGATTGCTGGTGATCAGCGACGAGACCTGGCGCGACACCGTGCACCGCCAGGACGACGGACCGGGTGGGAGGCCGTCTCCCGCCGGGGCCCCGTACCCCCCTGAGCCCGTGTTCCACAGTCCGGCCGCGATGTTCCCCGAGCAGGTCGTCGTCCTGACCGACCTGGCCGGTGCCCTCCTGCCCACCGCCTGGCACGTCGCCGTCGCCCGGCTGCCGGACACCGAGTACGGGTCCCGGCTGGGCGCCCGCGCCCTCGACGCGCTGGTCGCGCTCGGGGCCACCGTGCCGGCCCCGTTCGCCGAGGCCGCGGCGTACGCCCTGCACGACCCGGAGCCGGTCGTGGCCCGCGCACGGGCCGCCGCCTCGCTGCACGCGCGCGTACAGCACGCCGTCCACCGGACGCTGCTCGCCGCCGGCGCCCTGGCCAGGCCCCCCACGGCCGGGCGTCACCTCTACGCGGACCTGGAACCGCTGCGCGAGGGGCTGGCCGCCCGGGGCGTCACCGATTCGATGGAGCTGGAGGAGTACCTCACCCGCCGCCTGGGCACCCCGGTTCCCGGCGGGCACCGGTTCGGCGACCCGCTGGGCTCGCTGCGCGCACGGATCTCGACGGCACCGCTGCTCGGCGCGACCTCCCGGCAGCGGGGCGAGTCACTCGCGGCACAGGCGCCGCTTGAACTGCCTCATGTGGAGCAGGCGTTGAACCACCTGGGCGCTGCCCTGGCCGAACTGGGCTGATCCGGCAGCCGGGTACGCCCCCTGCATACGCACCGAACGGAGCCTTGCGATGACGGAACAGACCGAACTCACCGACCCCTCGGAGCGCTCCGCGGACCGGGCGTCGGACCTCGTGCAACGATCCCGGCCACCCCTGCGTTCCTCCCGTACCCGCCCCCTCGGCGAAGTCCGCACCACCCCTTGGCCCCGGACCTTCGCCGACCGCCTCACCGCACCGCTCCCCGGTGTGCACGCGCTCGCCAGGCTGGCCCGCGAAGGAGCCATCAGGCCCGGCCGCGACGGACTGCGCGACGTCGGCAGCCTGCCGTTCGCGCCGGGACCGCTGCCGGTGGTGGAAGCCGGCACCGTCGCCGTCACCTGGGCGGGCCACGCCAGCTGGGTGGTGCGCATCGGCGGGCTCACCGTGCTCACCGACCCCGTCTGGTCCAGGAAGATCCTCGGCACGCCCGCCAGGATCACCCCGGTGGGCGTCCGGTGGGAGGACCTGCCGCGCGTCGACGCCGTCGTCATCAGCCACAACCACTACGACCACCTCGACGCGCCCACCCTCAGGAGACTGCCGCGCGAGACCCCGCTGTTCGTCCCCGCGGGCCTCGCCCGCTGGTGCCGCCGCCGGGGCTTCACCCACGTCACCGAACTGGACTGGTGGGAAGGCGCCGAACTGCACGGCGTGCGGCTCGACTTCGTGCCCGCCCACCACTGGAGCAAGCGCTCCCTGACCGACACCTGCCGCACCCTCTGGGGCGGCTGGGTGCTCAGCGACCAGCGGGGCCAAAGCGTCTACTTCGCCGGCGACACGGGATACGGCCACTGGTTCCGCGAGATCGGCGACCGCCACCCCGGCCTCGATCTGGCACTGCTCCCCATCGGCGCGTACCACCCCCGCTGGTGGCTGCGCGACGTGCACATGGACCCGGAGGAAGCCGTGCGGGCGTGCGGGGACCTGGGAGCACGGCAGATGGCACCCATGCACTGGGGCACCTTCGTGCTCTCCGCCGAACCCGTCCTCGAACCCCTCACCCGGGTCCGCGCCGCCTGGCAACGGGCGGGCCGCCCGCGCGAGGACCTGTGGGACCTGCCGGTCGGCGCCTCCCG
The DNA here is from genome assembly GCF_042716745.1 of Streptomyces sp. NPDC058663. Lineage (NCBI taxonomy): Bacteria > Bacillati > Actinomycetota > Actinomycetes > Kitasatosporales > Streptomycetaceae > Streptomyces > Streptomyces sp. NPDC058663. The sequence continues at coordinate 107,849 of NZ_JBHXRV010000019.1, read as the reverse complement.
CGTACTGAGCTGACCCGGAGCACCCGAGCGCCCCGAAGCACCCGTACCAACCGAGCGACCCGAGGGTGCGGGCCCGCGCCCGCCCTGGCCCGCGCCAGCCCGGCCGGCGCCAGCCCGGTCCCGCGCCCGCCCGGCCCGCACCCTCAGGCCGCAGCCTTCCGCACGCGCCGCCACAGCGAGGGCACCGCGCTGATCAGCAGCGTCACCACGATCGCCGCCACCACCCCCTGCCACGGGCGGGCGAAGAGCGCGCCGCCCAGCACCCCGATCAGCTGGTACGCCGCCGCCCACGCCAGACAGGCCGGGACGTCCCCCCGGGCGAACCTGCGGAGCGGCATCTTCGCGAGCAGACAGGCCAGCATCACCGGAATCCGCCCGGCCGGCACCAGCCGGGACAGGGTCAGCACCTTCGAGCGGTGCTCCTCCAGCTTTCCCTGGGCCTGTTCGAGCCGGTCCCGCGGCGCCCTTTTGCGCAGCGCGTCCAGCCACTTCGAACCGTGCTCGGAGCGCACCCCGCGCACCCCCAGCCAGTACAGCGCCAGATCGCCGACGAAGGCGGCGGTCGCCGCCACCACGAAGACGAGCGCCAGGGACAGGGCGGGAACGCTCTGGTGCAGCGCCACCACCGCCGCCGTACTCACCAGCGCCCCCGTCGGCACCACGGGCACCAGCGCTCCCAGCGTCACCAGGGCGAAGAGCGCCGGGTAGCCGAGCGCCTGCTGCGTCGCCTCCGGCGGCACCGTGACGCCCACCGCCTGCGCCGCGTCCGCCAGCCACTGCCCGGCGTCCCCGCGCACGGCACTCCACCGCCCGCTCACGCGGGTCCCTCCGTCGTCACGCTCTCGCCGTGCTCCAGCCGGTGCACCGCCACCTCCGGTGCCAGCAGGGCGGCCTTGCGCACGAACTCGTGGCCCGGCGCGTGGAATTCGTGCGGTCGCACCCCGTCCAGGCCGATCGGCCAGTACGTCCCGTAGTGCACGGGCACCGCGTGCCGCGGCGCCAGCAGGGCGAGGGCCTGGGCCGCCCGTCCCGCGTCCAGGTGGCCGGGGCCCAGGTTCGGCCCCCAGCCGCCGACCGGCAGCAGCGCCGTGTCCACCGGGCCGACCGCTTCCGCCATGCCGTCGTACAGCCCGGTGTCCCCGGCGAAGTAGGTGGCGGACGCCCCCTCGACGACGTAACCCAGCGCGGGGCAGCGGTGCGGCCCGAGCGGCAGCCGCCGCCCGTCGTGCTGCGCGTGCACGGCTCGTACGCTCAGCCCCCCGACCCGCACCGTCTCACCCGGCCCCACCTCGGTCGTGCGGAACCTGCGCAGCGCCGCCACCTGCCGCACCGCGCCGCGCGGCACGACCACCGGGGTGCCGGGGGCGAGACGGGCCAGCGAAGGCAGATGGAGATGGTCGGAGTGCAGATGCGAGACCAGCACGGCGTCGGCCCGCAGCGCCTGCGCCGCGGGCAACGCGCCCCTGCGCCGCCGCAGATGCGCGAAGCGCCGTACGAACAGGGGGTCGGTCAACAGCCGTACCCCGGAGTCCTCGACCGTGCAGGTCGCATGGCCCCACCAGGTGACGACGGTTCCCGCGGGGTTCACAGCTCACCGGGCTTCACAGTGTTCCTGGCTCCTTCGGCAGACGCCCGTCCACCCTACGGGGCGCCCCTCGCGCCGTAGTCACGCGCCTCCTCGCGCGGGGCCGTGCCGGAGTAGGGTCGGGTGCGGCGCCAGTGGCGGGAAGAGGGGCGGGTCATGGACGACGCGGACAGGGACACCGGCGAGGTACGGGTGGCGGTCATCGCCGCCCTGACCCCCCTCGAAGAGCTCGACCACGACCCCTTCCTGGTCGACACCCGCAGCCAGCACGCGATGTGCGTGCGCTGGGCCGCCGACAAGGGGTACGCCGTCACCCGCCGGCTCCTCCTGAACGGGCTGCCCTGCGGCCACCGCGCCCTGTGGGCCGACGTCGAGGCAGGACACGTCGACTTCTTCGTCGTGCCCAACGCCCGCGTGCTGGACCGTGCCCTGCGCTCGGCCCGCGACTTCCTGGCCGAGTGCGAGAGACGCGGCGTACGGGTGGAGGAGGCCGGGCTCGACGAGCCGCTCTACAGTGCGGCGATGAAGGCCGACGTGCACCGGCGGCTGTCCATGCCGACGGCCGGCTACGACGGCTGCTGATCCTCCCGCGAGGCCTTTGACCCGGTACCTCCCGGTGTCCGGCCGCACCGCGCGCGCCCTGTGACAGGCTGGCCGCAGCACAGGCCCGGACGGACGGGGCCCACGGGAACAGAGGCGGGTACGGCGTGGTGGGCGAGGGGCGAGGGCGAAGAGCGGGCTGGCGGCACGCGGGCGGCACCCTGCTACGGGTGATCACCGTCTGGGCGGCGTCCACCCTCACCATGCTGGCCCTCGCCGGAATCCTCCCCGACTTCCAGCTCCAGCGCGACGACTCGGAGTCCTTCACCGGGATCGCCTTCACCGCGGCCTGGGCCGCCGGCGCCTTCGGCCTGCTGTCCGCCCTGGTGTGGCCGCTCGCCGTGCGGGCCCTCCTCCTGGTACCCGCCCTCCTCCTCGGCCTGCTCGTCTTCTTCCTCAACGGCTCCGTGCTGCTCCTGGCCCTCGGCCTCATCCCCGACGGCAGCGGAGAGATGGACCCGCGGACCGCGGTCGTCGTCGCCGCCGTGATGTCCGCCGTCGCCTCGGCGACCTCCACCGCGTTCGCCGTCCGCGACGACGAGGCGTACCGGTACCGGCTCTCCCGGCTCGCCCAGCGCCGCCGCGGCGGCCGGCGCGACGAGGGCAGGCACGGCATGCCGGGCACTCTCTTCGTCCAGCTCGACGGGCTCGGCCACGACACTCTGCGCCGCGCCCTGGACAAGGGCCTGATGCCCACCGTCGCGAGCCTCGTCGCACCGCAGGGCGACACGGTCGCCAGCCACAGGCTCACCCCCTGGCACACCGACTGGTCCAGCCAGACCGGCGCCAGCCAGCTCGGCATCCTGCACGGCTCCAACCACGACGTCCCCGCCTTCCGGTGGTACGAGAAGGAGACCGGCCGGACCATGGTCTGCTCCAGCCCGGCCTCCACCGCCGAACTCCAGCAGCGCGCCATCGAGCGCACCGGCGACGGCGGCCTGCTCAGCTACGACGGCGCCAGCCGGGGCAACCTCTTCTCCGGCGGCGCCGACCAGCTCGCCCTGGTCCTGTCCATCGCCGCCCGCCGGGGCCCCAACAACCGTTCCCGGGCCGGATACTTCACCTACTTCTCCGACCCCGCCAACGCGGTGCGCACCGCGATGTCCTTCGTCGCCGAGGTCGCCCGCGAAATCCACTCCTCCGTGCGCTCCCGGCTGCGCGAGGAGACCCCGAGGGTCGGCCGCGGCGGCTTCTACCCCTTCATCCGCGCCTTCGCCACCGTCGTCGAGCGCGACGTCGTGGTCTCCGCCGTCATGGGGGACCTGCTGGCGGGCCGCACCGCGATCTACGCAGACCTGGTCGCCTACGACGAGGTCGCCCACCACTCCGGGCCGCGCAGCCAGGACGCCGACACGATCCTCCGCCGTCTGGACCGGTCCCTGGCCCTCCTCGTCAAGGTCGCCGAGCACGCCCCGCGCGCGTACCGCGTCGTCCTGCTCTCCGACCACGGGCAGAGCCCCGGCGAAACCTTCGAGGGCCGCTTCGGCCTCACCCTGCGCGACTACGTCCGCGCCGGCTGCGGCCTGGACGTCCCCAAGCGGGCCCAGCGCACCAGGAGCGGCGCCGAGGCCCGCGACGCCGTCCGCATCGCACTGCACCGCCCCGCCTCCGGCACCGAGGACGGCGCGCCCCCGCGCGCCCCAGGCACCCCCGCGGCCGACTCCGATCCGATCGTCCTCGCCTCCGGCAACCTCGGCCTGATCAGCTTTCCCGACCTCCCGGGACGCGCCACCCGCGAGGACGTCGACCGCCGCCACCCCGCCCTGCTGCGCACGCTGACCGACCACCCCGGCATCGGCTTCGTCCTCGTACGCAGCGAGGCGCACGGGGCCCTCCTGCTCGGCCCCGGCGGGGCCGAGGTCCCGCTGGCCGAACTGCGCGACGGCGAGGGCCCGTTGCGGCACTTCGGCAAGGGCGCCGCCGACGCGATCCGCCGTACCGACGGCTTCCCGCACACCGCCGACCTCATGGTCAACTCCTCGTACAACCCGAAGACCGGGCAGGTGCACGCCTTCGAGGAGCAGATCGGCTCGCACGGGGGCCTGGGCGGCGAACAGACCCGCCCCTTCCTGCTGTGGCCACTCGCCCTGTCCCGGCCGGTCCCGGAGGGCGAGGACATCGTCGGCGCGGAAGCCGTCCACCAGGTGCTCCGCCGCTGGCTGCGCGAATGCCAGGGCCCGCAGGTACCGCTGGACGGCGCGCAGGAATCCCGGTGGAACGACCCGGTCGAAGGAGGTTTTCCCGCCACGGACCGCGCCGTACAGGACGAAAGAGCCTGATTTGGTGCAGCCTTGCCCGTACCCGACCATGGCTGTCGCCCGGCGACCCTGGGCTCTTCGTACGGCGAGAGGCACCACCCCATGCACGACCCCGGAACCGTTCCGCAGCCGGCTCCGGCTGATCCCACCGAAAGCCCCGAAGGCGCGAGCAAGCACTCCCGCCGGTTCGGCCTCGGGGTCGCCACGACCCTGGTGATGGGGAACATCATCGGCGGCGGGATCTTCCTGCTCCCCGCCTCGGTCGCCCCCTTCGGCACCATCAGCCTTCTCGCCTTCGGCGTCCTGACCCTCGGTGCGATCTGCCTCGCGCTGGTCTTCGGCAAACTGGCCCACCAGCACCCCCGGACGGGCGGCCCCTACGTCTACGCCCGGGAGGCGTTCGGAGACTTCGCCGGCTTCCTGGCCGCCTGGAGCTACTGGATCACCGCCTGGGTGTCGAACGCGGCGCTCGCCGTGGCGGCCGTCGGCTATCTCGACGTACTGGTCCCGCTCGGCGACTCCAAGGCGGCCATGATGCTGGCCGCGCTGGTCATCCAGTGGCTGCCGGCCGCCGCGAACCTCGCGGGGACCCGGTACGTGGGTGCGGTCCAAGTCGTCGCCACCGTCATGAAGTTCGCACCCCTGCTGCTGGTGGCGGTCGGCGGACTGTTCACCTTCCGCACGGACAACCTCGGCCCGTTCCAGGCGAGCGGCGGCAGCGCGGTCGGTGCGATCTCGGCGTCCGCGGCGATCCTGCTCTTCAGCTACCTCGGCGTCGAGTCCGCCGCCGTGAGCGCGGGCGAGGTCCGCGACCCGCGCCGCAACGTCGGCCGCGCGACGATCCTCGGCACGCTCGGTGCCGCGTTCGTCTACCTGCTGGGCACGCTGTCGGTGTTCGGCAACGTCCCGCACGACAAGCTGGTGGACTCCGGGGCGCCGTTCTCCGACGCCGTGAACCACATGTTCGGCGGGACGTGGGGCGGCACCGTCGTCGCCTGCGCGGCAGTGGTCTCGATCCTGGGCGCGCTGAACGGGTGGACGCTGCTGAGCGCCCAGACCCCGTACGCCGCCGCGCGCGACGGTCTCTTCCCCGCGGTCTTCGCGACCAAGCGGCGGGGCGTCCCGACGGTCGGTGTGATCGTCACGGTCGTCCTCGCCTCGCTCCTGACCGTCTACAACTACACGGCGGGCTCGGAGGGGGTCTTCGAGGTCCTGGTCCTGGTCACCACGTTCACCGCCACGGTCCCCTACCTCCTCGCGACGGCGGCCCAGCTGTACTTCCTGCTGTCCGGGCAGTCGGCGCGGGTCGACCGCGGCCGGCTGATCCGCGACGGGGTGCTGGCGGCGCTGGCGGCCGGCTTCTCGATGTGGCTGGTGGCGGGGTCCGGCTACGCGGCGGTCTATCAGGGAGTGCTGTTCCTCTTCGTGGGCGTCCTCGTGTACGCGGTCATGGCGGCCCGCAAGAAGCGGACGGCACACGCCGGGTGATCCCCGGCGGCGGCGGGCGCGGCGGCGGGCCTTGCGGGGACCGCTCCCGGGGCGCTCAGAACATCCGTGCGGTCCGCCCGCGCCGCCGCAGCACCCACACCCCGCCGCCCGCGAGTACCGCCACCCCGGCCAGCACACCGACGGCCAGCGGCCGGTCCATCCCCAGAACCGCCCCGGCCGGCTCCTGCCGGGGCCCGGCGGCCGTCGCCTGCGGACCGGCGGCCGTCGCCTGCGGGCCGGCCAGCCCCACGCCCCCCGCCTTCGCACCCGAGGGCAGCATGTCCATGTCGCTGGAACACACCACCGGCACCGCCGACCCGGCCAGGTACGCACAGGCCGTGCTCGCCGCCCGCAGGGCGCCCGTCTCCTTCGCGGCGACCCGCGCCGACGACGTCAGCACCGTCTTGCCGTGCGCCCGCACATCGGCCGTCCACACCGCCTTGCCGTCCCGCACCTTCGCCCGCTGACCCGCCCCGGCGGCAGAGGCGCCGGCGGGGAGCTGCTGCTCGATCCGCAGTCCGACGAGGTGGGCGGCGCCCCGGTTGTGCACGGTCACCGTGTAACCGACCTCGGTGCCGGCGCCGACGGTCTCGACGCCGTCGGTGAGCGAGAGGGACAGCGCCGGCTGCTGGTCGTCGGAGGCGGGGCTGCCCGGGCGGTCTCCCGCCGTGGCCGCCGCGTGCACGACCGCGGGGCCGCCGAGGAGCAGCAGCGGTACGGCGGCGAGCGCACAGGTGGTGCTGATACGGCGACGGCGGGCGGTGCGGGAGGCAGGGGCGGGCATGTAGGTCCCTCCGATAGGGCCGTGGCACGGCCTGGCCAGATGTCGGGGCCCATCCGAGCACCGCCCGTCGCCGCCGCCCCCGCCACCGGGCCGTCGCACCGGAAGGATTCACCCGTACGCGCACACCCTGCGGCCCTGGCCAGGAGGAATGCCCACATCCTGGCCCCGGATCACCGCGCCGCCGCTTCCCCGCCCCGGATCACCGCGCCGCAGCTTCCCCGCCCGTCATCGCCCGCAGGTGGTCGACCGTGGCACGGTCGGCGGGCAGGAACGTCTCGATCGCCAGCTCCGCGACCGTGACGTCCATCGGGGTGTTGAAGGTGGAGATGGACGACACGAAGGACAGCACCTGCCCGTCGTGCTCGATCCGCAGGGGAAGCGCGAAGGGCGCGGCCGCGGGCTCCGCCGGGTGCGGCTCGCCCGGGCGGACCGGCGGCTCGGGATAGGCCGCCACCTCCTCGTAGAGCGCCCGCAGCGGCGCCGACCTGTCCAGGGCCATCTGCCGCCGCATCTGGTGCAGGAGGTGGTCGCGCCACTGGGGAAGGTTGCGGATGCGCGGGGCGAGACCCTCGGGGTGCAGGGACAGACGCATCGCGTTCGGTGCGGACAGCAGGTGCGCGGCGACTCCTCCGAGAAGCAGCTGGATGCCCCGATTGGCGGCGACGATCCCGTAGGTGCCGTCGACGACCAGCGCCGGGTACGGCTCGTACCCCTGGAGCAGCTGGTCGATGCCGGCCCGCAGCGCACCCATCGACGGGTCGTCCAGCGGGGTCTCCGCGAACTGTGGCGCGTAACCGGCCGCCAGCAGCAGGTCGTTGCGCTCGCGCACCGGGACGTCCAGATGCTCGGCGAGCCGCAGCACCATCTCGGCGCTCGGCCGGGAGCGGCCCGTCTCGATGAAGCTGATGTGGCGGGCGGAGGAGTCGGCCCGCAGCGCCAGTTCCAGCTGGCTGATACGGCGGGTCTCGCGCCAGTGGCGCAGCAGGGCGCCAACTCGCTTTTCGAGAACAAGGGTTGTCATGCCCCGACGGTATCCGCAGCAGGCGCGGAGCGTGCGGGCCGGGGCTTCGCCGGAGGCTTTGGCAGGATGTGCCGATGACTTATGGAACAGCAGATGTGGTGCCCGCCGGACGGATGCGGTCGAGCGAACAGCCGGTGCTGGCGCTGCCGGGAGGGCTGGAGCTGCGGCCCTGGCGCACCTCGGACGCACCGAAGTTCGTCGAGGCGGCACAGGACCCGGACATCCAGCACTGGAACCGGCCGGGACCGGTGGACAGGGCGGAGGCGGAGCGCCGGATAGCCCGCTGGCAGGAGAGGTGGCGCAGCGAGCGGGCGGCCCTGTGGGCACTGGCGGAACCCGGCGGGGGAGAGGTGCGGGGCGCCGCGGGGATCGCCGACCTCGCGCTGCCCCAGGGCACGGGGGAGGTCGTCTACTGGGTGCTGCCCGGAGGACGGGGCCGCGGGGCGGCCGTCGAAGCGACGGTACGCATCAGCCGCTGGGCCATCGAGGAACTGGGCCTGCACCGGGTGCGGCTCACCCACTCCACCGCCAACCCCGCCTCCTGCCGGGTCGCCGAGAAGGCCGGGTTCGCGTACGAGGGGACCATGCGGAGCGCGTTGTTGCACGCGGACGGCTGGCACGACGAGCACCTGCACGCGCGCGTGCAGGGCGACGCGTGGCCACAGGAGTGAGACCTGCGGGACGACTCCGCCGCGCACCCGCGTCCCCCTCGGCCGGAAGGTGGCAGGCTGACCGGCAACAGCTGAGGGTGCTCCGCGGCCCGTTCGCGGAGCGGTAGGGAAGGAAGGTCCGCCATGGCCACTGAGCCGTTGTCGCAGAAGGAGATCGAGGACCGGCTGCGCGAACTCCCGGGCTGGTCGCTGGAGGAGAGCCGGATCGCCCGGACGTACCGGCTCGGCTCGCACTTCGCGGCCGCCGCGATGGTTGTCCAGGTGGCGTCGATCCAGGACGAACTGGACCACCACTCCGACCTGGTGCTCGGCTATCGCACCCTCTCGCTGTCCGTGAACACGCACAGCGTGGGCGGAGCGGTCACCGAGCGGGACTTCGAGCTGGCCCGCCGGGTCGAGGACATCGCACCGGGACACGGGGCGGGCTGAACGGGGCGGCCAGGGGAGGGGCCGGGAGGCTGGTCCAGGTGCACGACGCGTTCGACGACCACGACGCGCACGAGACCTTGATCGCGTACCTCGGCCGCCTCAGGCGTACGAGGCTCCGCCCCGGGCTCCGAAGCCGGGGCGGACGTCCGTAGCCAGCCACCGCGCATAGGCGGCACTGCGGGCGACGGCCTGCGTGTATGCGGTGGCTGTGTACCCGGCGACAGCCCGCGCGGCCTCGGCGGCGGGGGCGCCCGGGTGCCAGCCCAGCAGATGCCGCCAGGAGAGCGGGGCCCCGGCAAGCGGAACCGTCACGATCCCCGGTGACGGCGGGAACGTGGCCCGGCACAGTCCCACCGCCCGCCCCACCTGCACCAGATGGACGCAGGACGCCGTGTCCGTCTCGTACACCTGGATCGGGGTGAAACCGGCTCGTTCGCACGCGGCGGTGAAACAGTCCGCGAAGCAGCCCTCGCCCGGCACGTCCGACCAGCACTCCCCGGACAGCCGCGACAGCTCCAACTCCCTTTCCGCCGCCAGCGGGTGGCCCTCGGGCAGCATCACGAACACCGGGTCGACCCCCACCAGCTCCCAGGTCAGCCGGTCCGTGGCGGGCGGAGGACTCTCTCCGCAGGCGCCGATCAGGGCGAAGTCGAGCCGCCCCTCGACCAGCATGGTGCTGATCTCGGCGACGGACCAGGTGGTGTACGTCGTCACGGGTACGGCGGGGCGGGCCGTGGCCAGCTGGTCGACCAGCCCGCCGAGCAGCGGACCGTGCGTGGCGCCGAGCCGGAACCGATCCAGATTCGCCCAGCTGTTGGCGAACCGGACGGCGTCCTCCTGGAGCTCCCGCACCGCGGGGAGGAGTATCCGCGCCCGGTCCAGCACCAGTTCGCCGAGGGGGGTCGGTCGTGACCCGGTGTGGTCGCGGTCGAACAACGGACCGCCAAGGGCCCTTTCGATGCGCCGCAACTGGGTGCTGAGCGCGGGCTGCGCGAGCCCCAGCGCGGCTGCGGCCTTGGTGAGGCTCCCGGCGTCGGCGATGGCTCTTACGGTCCGCAGATGACGCAACTCCAGCTCCATACCGGCAAGTTATGGGGCCCGCATTGCCCCGGCAATACGTGTGCGCCAGTTGCGGCGAGTTGTTGGGCGAGACCGCGCTCGCCCGGACCGGCTCGTCCGGGCCGGCTTGCCCGCACCCGTGCGCACGGCACCGGCTCGCAGGGCTCCGCAGGGCGGGCCGAAGCTGGGCCGGTGCCGCGCACTCCCGGATCAACCGGGCATGAGAGGTCCGGGACAGGGGGTTCTGCCGGTTACGGCTTGGGGAGTGCGCACCCCGGGCGGGTCAGGTCGATCCTGCTGCCGGCCACGATGCACGGCACCATGTTGTACGTCTGCTGGCCGTAGTTGATGCCCTGACGTACCGTCACCCTTCCGGCCTCGTCGACCTCGCACGGGTTGTTGTCGGTGCACCGTCCGCCGGACTCGTTGCCGGTGTTGTTCACCGCGACGACCTTGCCCGTGCTGGTGTCCAGCACCGGGGAGCCGGAGGTGCCGCCGATGGTCTTGCAGGCGGAGGTGTAGCGCACCGAGTCCTTCCAGGTCCAGGCCCCCTCCTTGAGGCGGTACGCGAAGCCGTCGACGTTGCAGCTGTACGTCCTCTTCCAGTAGCCGGAGACCACGGTGATCGCCGTGCCCTGCGCCGGGCGCACCGCGCTGAGCTCCAGCGCCCTGATCCCGTACTGGTTCTGTATCTGCGCATAGGTGCTGGTCAGCTGGTACAGCGCGACGTCCGTGTCGGTCATCGTGCCGTAGGCGATCTTGCTGGCCCGCAGGGTGGCGACCTTCTGTGCGGCTCCGTTGAGCAGCGAGAAGGTGCGGGACGACGCCCTGTTCACGATGACCTGGCCGGCTGCCGGGAAACCGGTCTCCAGGCAGTGTCCGTTGGACATCACCAGGGCGGGGTCGGTCGGCTGCGAGGCGGCTGTACGCACGACCGAACCGGAACAGTTGCTCAACGCGACCGTTCCGGCGAAGTCAACCGCCTTCACGTTGACGTCCGTTGCCGCCTTGGCGGTCGCGGGTGTGCGGGTCGGCGCCGCTTCCTGGCCGGCGGTCGCGAACGCGGGTGCCGCGCCTGCCCCGACGAGCAGGGTGGCGAGGAAAGCGCCGACGAGAGGCTTCTTCATGTGGGGGTCCCCTCAGTGCCTTATGTGACCGGGGCTTTCGCGCACCGGTTTGTCATGGGCATTGTTCGGGGATTCGTCGCGTCGGACAAGAGGGCGACTGTGAGGCTGCTGTGCACATGGGGTACGGGAGTGGTGCTGCCCTCCCGTACCCCAACGGGCCCTGGGTGCCTAGGACTTGTCGGTGGGATCCGGCAGACGGCAGCCCCGGCGGTCCAGGTCGACCTGACTGTCGCGGGCGATGCAGCGTGCGATGCCGTACGTCTGCTGGGCGTAGTTGATGTCCTTGCGCACGGTCACCCTGCCGCGCCTGTCGACCTCGCAGGGATTGTTGAACGTGCAGCGCTCACCGTCGTTGTTGCCGGTGTTGTTCACCGCGATCACCTTGCCGGTGCGGTGGTCGATCACCGGCGACCCGGAGGTGCCGCCGATGGTCCGGCAGTCCGGGGTGTAGCGCAGCGAGTCCTTCCAGGTCCAGTCGGCCTCCTTCAGCCGGTACACGAACCCCTCCACGCGGCAGCTGTACGTCTTCTTCCAGTAACCGGAGACGACCGTGATGGCCCGGCCCTTCTTCGGGTGCCTGGTGTCCAGCTCCAGCGCCTTGATCCCGTACTTCCGCTGGATGCCGGCATAGGTGTCCGTCAGCCGGTACAGCGAGATGTCCGTGTCGGTCATCGTCGCGTACGCCAGTTTGCTCGCGGTCAGCGTGCCGACCTTCTCGGCCCTGGCGTTCAGCAGGGCGAAGGTCCGCTTCGACGGCAGCCCCACCACGACCTCACCCGCCCCGGGCATGTCCTGCTCGGTGATGCAGTGACCGTTGGAAAGGACCAGTGCGGGGTCGTCCTGCCGGGACTGCGGCATCCGGACGACCGAGCCCGAACAGTTGCTCAGCGCCACCGTCCCCGCGAAATCGACCGGCTCGGGCTTCGGCTTGTGCCGAAGGGCCTGGGCGCTTCGCGCGGACGCGGACTGCGCGGTGGCGCCCGCCGTGTCCTGGCCCGTGGCCGCGACCGCGGGTGCCGCGCCGGCGCCGAGAAGCGCCAGCGCCGCCAGCGCACCGAGGAAAGGCTTTCTCATACGGGTCCCCCTCCGAGAGCGAATATCAGGGGCATTCTTGGAGAGTGAAGCCCACCGGGCAAGGGCGCCGCCCCGGGCGGAGGTGCCGTGTCGCGGTCAGCCTCCCCGTCCCGCGGCTCAGTTGCCGGCCACCGGCTCCAGCTGCCACCACTGATACGGGGAGTCGGTGTCCTCCCACTGCTGCACCCGTGCCCCCTCCTCGGTACTCCGGTCCGCGACCTCGAGCAGCAGTCCGCTGATCCAGCTGACCAGGCTCACCCGCCCCGGGGCGTCCGGATGCCGTTCGACGATCCACTCCTGGGCGCCGAAGTTGTTGGCCCTCCACTGCTGGATCCGGGTCCCGTTCTCGATGGCGGCGTTGGCGACGTCCAGCCGCTTGCCGGTCGCCTCGTTGACCACGTGGTGCAGCCCGCTGCCCTCGTGCACCGGGCTCAGCCGCCAGCGCTGAGCGGCGGCACCCCGGTCGGGGCCCTGCTGAACGCCGGTGCCGCCGCGCCCTTCGAGAAGCAGACCGCTGCCCGCGTTGCGCAGCAGGAACGTGCCCGAGGGGACGGGCTCGGTGCCGGACATGAACACGCCTCTCGGACAGGGGAGCGGGGGCGGAGCGGGCGGAGGGCCCGCCGCGGCGGGCCGTCCGTGCGGGGCGAGTCTATGACGATCTTCGCGGAGCGGCGGGCTGTGGCCGTGGCTGTCGAGGTGCCGAAGGGCCGCCGTGCGGTCGCCGCCCGCGCGAGCGAAGCGGCCGGGAAGCCGAGCCGGGACGGAGGTGACGCAGCGCGCCCCCGGTCCGTAAGGGGGGCCGGGGGCGCGTGCCTGTCGCAGGAGAGGTCTCCGGGCGCAGGAGGGAAGCGGGGCGGCTCAGGCGCCGAAGACCGCCGGGTCGAAGCCCAGGCGCTTGCCCTCGTCGAGGGCGGCGAAGGCCGCCATGTCGTCGGCGTCCAGTTCGAAGTCGAACACGTCGATGTTCTCCGCGATCCGCGACGGGGTCACGGACTTGGGGATCACCACGTTGCCGAGCTGGAGGTGCCAGCGCAGCACCGCCTGGGCCGGGGTCTTGCCGTGCTTGCGGGCGACCGCGAGGACCGTGGGGACCTCCAGGAGGCCCTTGCCCTGGCCGAGCGGCGACCAGGCCTCTGTCGCGATGGAGTGCTCGGCGTGGAAGGCGCGCGACTCGCTCTGCTGGAGCTGGGGGTGCAGCTCGATCTGGTTGACCGCCGGCACCACCGAGGTCTCGGCCAGCAGCGTCTCCAGGTGCTCCGGAAGGAAGTTGGAGACACCGATCGCCCGGGCGCGGCCGTCCGCGAGGATCTTCTCGAAGGCCTTGAAGGTGTCCACGAAGGTGCCCTTGGCAGGCACCGGCCAGTGGATCAGGTACAGGTCGACGTGGTCGAGGCCCAGCTTGCCGAGCGACTCGTCGAAGGCGCGCAGGGTGGAGTCGTAACCCTGCTTGTCGTTCCACAGCTTTGTGGTGACGAACAGTTCGTCACGGGCGATCCCCGAGGAGGCGAGCGCGCGGCCCGTGCCTTCCTCGTTGCCGTAGATCGCCGCGGTGTCGATGCTGCGGTAACCGGCCTCCAGAGCCGCGCTCACCGCTGCCGTCGCCTCGTCGTCCGGCACCTGCCAGACGCCGAATCCGAGCTGCGGCATTTCGACGCCGTTGTTGAGGGTCAGGGAGGGGACCTTGCTCACGAGGAAACGATCCTTACGTCGTCGGGGGTGTCTCCAGGATCAACGATCATCACCGGGCACGCATTCCCGGCCCGGAGGATTTCGCTGCACCGAGTAGCTTTTATCATTTCATGCGTAGATCATCCATATATGGCTGCTTCTCTTCCTTCCCCCGATTCCCCCGCCTCACGCGGTTTCGACGAGCTGATCGCCGAAGCCGGCTCCGTCCCGGTCGACGGCTGGGACTTCTCCTGGCTGGACGGCCGGGCCACCGAACAGCGCCCCTCCTGGGGATACCAGCGCATGATGGGCGAGCGACTGGCCGGGGCCCGTGCCGCCCTCGACATCCAGACCGGTGGTGGCGAGGTCCTCGCGGGCGCCCCGAAACTGCCCCCGGTGACGGTCGCCACCGAGTCCTGGCCGCCGAACGTGGCCAGGGCGACACGGCTGCTGCACCCCCTGGGTGCCGTGGTCGTCGCCGACGCCGACGAGCCGCCGCTGCCGTTCGCCGACGGCGCCTTCGACCTGGTCACCAGCCGGCACCCGGTGAAGGCCTGGTGGGAGGAGATCGCGCGGGTACTGGCGCCGGGCGGGACGTACTTCTCCCAGCACGTCGGTCCGGCGAGCGTCTTCGAGATCGTCGAGTACTTCCTCGGTCCACAGCCCGAGGCGCGCCTCGGGCGCCGGCCCGAGACGGCCCGTGAGGAGGCCGAGGCGGCCGGACTGGAGGTCGTCGACCTGCGGTCCGAGTCGCTGCGGACCGAATTCTTCGACATCGGTGCGGTCGTCTACTTCCTGCGCAAGGTGATCTGGATGGTGCCCGGCTTCACGGTGGACGCCCACCGCGACCGGCTGCGCGAGATGGACGCGCAGATCCGCCGGGACGGCTCCTTCGTGGCGCACACCGCCCGCTTCCTCATCGAGGCACGCAAGCCCCGCTGAGAAGGCGGACGGTGCGCCCCCTGCTGTGCGAGGACGGGCGGTAAGGGGTGGCTTCCAGGAGGCCACCCCTTACCGCTGCTGGGCAGCTCCTCCCCGCCCGGCTGCCCGCCTGCCCGCCTGCCCGTCAGGACAACGGCACCAGTTCCAGATGGTCCCGGCCCCACATGTCCTCGGTCCCGTCCGGGAGCAGCAGCACCCGGTCGGGGTGCAGGGCCTCGATGGCCCCCTCGTCGTGCGTGACCATCACGATCGCGCCGGGGTACGAGTCGACGGCGGCCAGCACCTCCGCGCGGGACGCCGGGTCCAGGTTGTTGGTCGGCTCGTCGAGCAGGAGGACGTTCGCCCCGGAGTGCACCAGCCCCGCCAGCGCCAGCCGGGTCTTCTCGCCGCCGGACAAGACCCCGGCGGGCTTGTCGGCGTCGTCCCCGGAGAACAGGAACGCCCCCAGCACCCGCCGGGCCTCCCCGTCCGTGAGGTGGGGCGCCGCCGACGCCAGGTTCTCCCGTACGGTACGGGCCGGATCCAACGTGTCGTGCTCCTGGGCGAAGTAGCCGAGCCGCAGCCCGTGCCCGGGGACGACCCGGCCCGAGTCCGGGGTCTCCCGGCCCGCCAGAAGGCGCAACAGGGTCGTCTTTCCCGCCCCGTTGAGGCCGAGCACGACCAGCCTGCTGCCCCGGTCCACGGCCAGGTCGACGCCCCTGATCACCTCCTGGGAGCCGTACGCCTTGGTGAGGGCGATCGCCCCCAGAGGCATCCGGCCGCACGGGGCGGGCTCGGGCAGCCGGATCCTGGCGACCTTCTCCGTACGGCGCACCGGGGCCAGGTCCGCGAGCATGCGGTCGGCGCGCCGGGCCATGTTCTTCGCGGCGACCGCGGTCGCCACGTTGGCCCGCATCCGGTCCGCCTGGTGGTGCAGCGCGGACGCCTTCCGCTCGGCGGCGGCCCGCTCCCTGGCGCGCCGCCGCTCCTGCGCGTCCCGCTGGGTGAGGTAGCCCTGCCAGGTCGTGTGGTGCACGTCGAGAGCGGCTCGCGCGGGGTCGAGGTGGAAGACCCGGTTCACGGTGTCGGCGAGCAGCCCGGTGTCGTGGCTGATCACGACGAGTCCGCCCCGGTGCGAGAGCAGGAAGGTGCGCAGCCAGGCCACCGAGTCAGCGTCCAGGTGGTTGGTCGGCTCGTCGAGAAGGAGGGTCTCGTGGTCGGCGAAGAGGATGCGGGCCAGTTCGACACGGCGCTTCTGGCCGCCGGACAGCTCTCCGACGGGCCTGCCCACCACGGATGCCGGCAGTCCGACACCGGCGGCGACCCGGGCGGCCTCCGCCTCGGCCGCGTACCCGCCGCGCGCCTGGAAGCCGGCCTCGGCGCGCGCGTAGGCGGCCATCGCCTTCCGCTCGGCGGCCGGGGCCGTGGCCGCGGCCATCGCGGCCTCGGCGGCGCGCAGCGCACGCACGGCCCGGTCGAGGCCCCGCGCGGACAGGATCCGGTCGGTCACTGTGACGCTCGGGTCGGCGGCCGTCGAGTCCTGGGCGAGATGGCCGAGAGAGCCGGTGCGAGTCACCGTGCCGGCGGCGGGCGCGAGCTGCCCGGAGAGGGTGTTCAGCAGGGTGGTCTTGCCTGCTCCGTTACGGCCGACGAGGCCGATGCGGTCGCCGGGGGCGATGTGGAAGGAGACGTCGGACAGCAGGAGGCGGGCGCCGACAAGGACGTCGACACCACGGGCGGTGATCATGGGATTACGCTCCGGAATAGCAAAAGGACACACGGGTGGCGTGGGTGTGGGTCCTCAGCTAGGAAATGCGGGGCGTAGACATGCCGACCACGATACGGGCCCCGCCGTTCGCCGTGCGAGCCATTTCCGTGCTCTCCGAGTCGCGCCGGGCGCAAGGGCCGCCCCTCAGTGGCACGCCGGCCGTCTCAGAGGCACGCCGGGCCCCCTCAGAGGCACGCCGCCCGCCTCAGCGGTACAGGGCGTGCACCTCTGCCTCGTACGCCTTCTCGATGGCCTTGCGCTTGAGCTTCAACGACGGAGTGAGCAGCCCGTGCTCCTCCGTGAACTGCTGCGCCAGTATCCGGAAGGTCCGGATGGACTCCGGCTGGGAGACCAGGGTGTTCGCCGCCACCACGGCCCGGCGCACCTCCATCTCCAGGTCCGGGTCCCGCACCAGGTCCTTGGGTGCCAGCGGCGCGCGCCCCTGCATCGCCAGCCAGTGCTCGATCGCCTCCAGGTCGAGCGTGACCAGCGCGGCGATGTACGGCCTGTCGTTGCCGACGACGATGCACTGGGCGACCAGCGGGTGCGCCCGCACCCGCTCCTCCAGTCCCGTTGGCGACACGCTCTTGCCGCTCGACGTCACCAGGATCTCCTTCTTGCGACCGGTGATCGTCAGATAGCCGTCCTCGTCCAGGGATCCGATGTCCCCCGTCGCCAGCCAGCCGTCGTGCAGGACGGCCGCGCTCGCCGCCGGATCGTTGAGGTAGCCGGAGAAGACGTGCCCGCCGTGCAGCCACACCTCGCCGTCTTCCGCGATGTGCACCGTGGTGCCCGGCAGGGGGAGTCCCACCGTGCCGAAGCGGGTGCGCTCCGGCGGATTGGCCGTCGCGGCCGCCGTCGACTCCGTCAGCCCGTACCCCTCGAAGATCGTCACGCCCGATCCCGCGAAGAACAGCCCGAGCCGCCGCTCCATCGCCGAGCCGCCCGACATGGCGTGCCGCACCCGGCCGCCCATGGCCTCGCGCACCTTGCCGTAGACGAGCTTCTCGTAGAGCTGGTGCTGCATCCGCAGCGCAGCGGAGGGGCCGGGGCCGCTCCCGAAGGCCTTGTCCTCGATCGCCTCCGCGTAACGGACCGCCAGCTCCACCGCCTTGTCGAAGACCCCCGCCTTCCCCGCGGCCTCCGCCTTGCGCCGCGCCGCGTGGTAGACCTTCTCGAAGATGTACGGGACGGCCAGGATGAAGGTCGGCCGGAACGCCGCCAGGTCCGGCAGCAGTTCGGCGGCCGCCATGGCCGGCTGGTGACCGAGCTTGACCCGGCCCCGTACCGCGGCCACCTCCACCATCCGCCCGAAGACGTGCGCGAGCGGCAGGAAGAGGAGGGTGCAGGCCTCGTCGCCCAGGGAGGAGCGGAAGACCGGCTCCCAGCGGGTGATGACCGTGTCGGTCTCTGTCATGAAGTTCGCGTGGGTGAGGACGCAGCCCTTGGGGCGGCCCGTGGTTCCCGAGGTGTAGATGACGGTGGCCACGGTGTCGGGGGTGACCGCGCGGCGATGCCTGTGCACCACGTCGTCGTCCAACTGGGCCCCGGAGGAGACGAGTTCGTCCATCGCGACCGTGTCCAGCTGCCACAGCCGGTGCAGCCGGGGCAGCCGGTCGATCACCGAGGCGATCGTCATCGCGTGGTCCTCGTGCTCGACGACGCAGGCCACCGCCTCGGCGTCGTGCAGCGTCCAGAAGACCTGCTCGGCGGAAGCGGTCGGATACACCGGCACCGGCTGTGCGCCCACCGCCCAGAGTGCGAAGTCGAACAGCGTCCACTCGTACCGCGTACGGGACATGATCGCGACCCGGTCGCCGAACCGTATGCCCTGGGCGAGCAGGCCCTTCGCGAACGCCATCACCTCGTCGCGGAACTCTGCCGAGGTCACGTCCCGCCACTGGCCGTCCGCACCCTTGCGGCCGAGCGCGACCCGGTGCGGGTCCTGCTCGGCGTGGCTGAACACCACGTCCGCCAGCCCACCGACCTGAGGAGACGCAGCCGTGGGTGGGACAGTGAACTCGCGCAATGGACTGCTCCTTGTAGCGCTCCGCACAGCGCCGGTGACGGTACCCCAATGCGCCCCGGTGCGGGAGGCTCGGACGGCGACCTTACTCGGGGGTAAGTCGAGCCGACGGGAATCTCCACGGAATCTGTACGTGGCACCCACCAGGCACGTACGGACGTGCGATTTCGGCCTCTCTCAGCCGCCTCTGTGCAGCCGGTCCGCCCCTGCCAGGACCGCCGCCGCCAGTGCGTCCGCGGCCTCCTGCGACGCGGGCCGCCGCCGCCCGTGCAGCAGGACGAAATCGACCGTTCCCAGGTCGGGAAGGGTGCCACCGCCACCGCCACCGCCACCGCCACCGCCAGCGCTTCCGCGCTGCCGCAGTGGGGCGAGTCCCGGCGGGATCAGCCCGTGCGTGTGCGCCATCACCCCGAGACCGGCGCGCGCCGCCGCCACCAGCCCGCTCAGGCTGCCGCTCGTACAGGCGATGCGCCAGGACCGGCCGTGCGCCTCCAGTACTTCCAGCGCGCGGGCCCGGGTGATCGCCGGCGCGGGGAAGAGAATCAGCGGAACAGGCCGGTCCGGGTCCAGCCGCAGCCCCGGCGCCCCGATCCAGGCCAGCGTGTCCCGCCAGACCAGCTCCCCGTGGGTGTCGTCGGCCCGCCGCTTCGCCAGCACCAGATCGTGCCGCCCGCTCTCCATCTGCCGGTGCAGGATGCCGGAGAGTCCCACCGTCAACTCGAGATCCACCTCCGGATGATCGCGCCGGAACGACTCCAGGATCTCCGGAAGCCGGGTCAGTACGAAGTCCTCGGAGGCCCCGAACCGCAGCCGCCCCCGCAGCCGGGTGCCCGTGAAGTAGGCCGCCGCCCGCTCGTGCGCGGCCAGGATCGTCCCCGCGAAACCGAGCATTGCCTCCCCGTCCTCGGTCAGCGCCACCCGGTGCGTGTCCCGGACGAAAAGACGCCGCCCGGCCCCCTCCTCCAGCCGCCGCACGTGCTGGCTCACCGTCGACTGGCGCAGCCCCAGGCGGCGGGCCGCCTGGGTGAAGCTGAGCGTCTGGGCGACGGCGAGGAAGGTCCGAAGATGCGCCGGGTCGTACATGACCGGGCACGCTATCGCGTTCCGTGATGACAGTCACCACGTTGTACGCCTTTCCCGATGAGCCGGGTGCGGGGGACGATGCCCTGCATGAACCGCCTCAAGCCGCCGCCCCGGCTGCCGGTCGACGCCTACGTCCTGGCGCTGATCGCCACCGTCGCCCTCGCCAGTCTGCTGCCCGTCTCCGGAACCGCCGCCGGTGTGCTGGACAAGGTGACGGCCGGGGCGATCGCGCTGCTGTTCTTCCTTTATGGGGCGAAACTGTCCACCGCGGAGATCTGGGCGGGTCTCAGGCACTGGCGGCTGCACCTCACCGTCCTCGCCGCCACCTTCGTGGTCTTCCCACTGCTGGGTCTCGCCGCGCGCGGTCTGGTCCCGCACGTGCTCACCCCGCAGCTGTACAGCGGGCTGCTCTTCCTGTGCCTGGTGCCCTCCACGCTCCAGTCGTCCATCACGTTCACCTCGATCGCGCGCGGCAACGTCCCCGCGGCGCTCTGCGCGGGCTCCTTCTCCAGCCTGGTCGGCATCGTCGCCACCCCACTGCTCGCGGCCGCCCTCATCGGCGGCGACGCGGTCGGTTTCTCCGGGGGCTCGGTGCTCAGGATCGTGGCGCAGCTGCTGGTGCCGTTCGTGCTGGGGCAGTTGCTGCGGCGCTGGGTCGGCGGGTTCCTGAGCCGGCACAGGAAGGCGCTGGGGTACTTCGACCGCGGTTCCATCCTGCTGGTCGTGTACGCGGCGTTCAGCGCGGGCATGGTGGGCGGCATCTGGAGCCAGGTCTCACCCGCCAGGCTCGGCGCACTGCTCCTGGTCGAGGCGGCCCTGCTGGCGGTGATGCTCTGGCTGACCTGGTACGGGTCCAGGCGGCTCGGGTTCCCGCGCGGCGACCGGCTCGCCATCCAGTTCGCCGGGTCGAAGAAGAGCCTGGCGGCCGGGCTGCCCATGGCGAGCGTGCTGTTCGGGGCGCATGCGAGTCTGGCGGTGCTGCCGCTGATGCTGTTCCACCAGATGCAGCTGATGGTGTGCGCGGTGATCGCCAGACGCCGTGCGCGGGACCCGGAAGCGACCACCGGGCCCGTTGCGGGAATGCCCCTCACTGCTGGCAAGATCGGCAAGTGACCTCAGCGATACGTTCCTTCGCCTCCCGCACCCGCCCCTGCGCGCTCACCGTGTGCAGGGGCTGCTGCTGCGGCGACGCCCGCAAGAACCCCGGCACCGACCACGACGGCCAGCTCCGCAGGATGCGCGAGGCCGCCGCCGCTTCAGCGGGCCGGCTCGTGGTGCGTACCAGCGACTGCCTCGGCCCGTGCGGGCAGGCCAACGTGGTGGTCGTCCAGCCGTCCACCGAGGGCCGCCGCCGGGGCGGCAGAGCCGCGTGGGTCGGCTGGGCACTGGACGACGACAGCACCGACGAGATCCTGGCCTGGGTCGCGGCGGGCGGCCCCGGCATCGCACCGCCGCCCGCCACCCTGGAGCTCCAGTTCTTCCCCGCCCCCGTCGAGACGCGCAGCCCCAAGCGCTGACGCGGTGCCCGGTGACTCAGCGCTCCGGCAGGGCCACCCGTTCCTCGCCCGCGTAGATGTTCATGTGGGCCCCGCGCAGAAAGCCGACCAGTGTCAGCCCGCTCTCCGCCGCCAGGTCCACCGCCAGCGAGGACGGCGCGGAGACCGCCGCCAGGAACGGGATGCCGGCCATCACCGCCTTCTGCGCCAGCTCGAACGAGGCCCGTCCCGACACCAGGAGTATCGCCCGGGACAGCGGGAGCCTGCCGTCCGTCAGTGCCCGGCCGACGAGCTTGTCGACCGCGTTGTGCCGCCCGATGTCCTCCCGTACGTCGAGCAGTTCACCCGTCTCGGAGAAGAGCGCCGCCGCGTGCAGGCCGCCCGTCGTCTCGAACACCCGCTGCGCGGCACGCAGCCGGTCCGGCAGCGCGGACAGCAGCTCGGGGGTCACCCGGAGCGGGGGAGTGTCCGCGATCGGGAAGCGGGCCGTGGTGCGGACGGCGTCCAGGCTGGCCTTGCCGCACAGCCCGCACGAGGAGGTGGTGTAGACGTTGCGCTCCAGCGTGATGTCGGGGACGGGAGTGCCGGGCACCAGCCGTACGTCCACCACGTTGTACGAGTTGGACCCGTCCTCCGTGGCCCCCGCGCAGTAGACGATGTTCGCCACCTCCGAGCCGTCACCGAGCACGCCCTCACTGACCAGGAAACCGGCGGCCAGCGCGAAGTCGTCACCGGGAGTGCGCATCGTGATGGCCAGCGGCCTGCCGTCGAGCCTGATCTCCAGCGGCTCCTCCGCCACGAGCGTGTCGGGGCGGGAGGACACCGCTCCGTCCCTGATGCGAACGACACGGCGGCGTGCGGTGACCCGGCCCATGGTGAATCAGTCCTGCCCGAGAGTGACGACGCATCGGTATGCGTGTGCGGAGGGGGTACGTGTGTGTGCGTGTGCGTACTGAGGGTGCCATTCTCCGTGGGGTCGGCGGGAAGCTCCAAAGTCTGGGTGGCGAATGCTGTTGATTCACGCGCCCTCGTACCCGTGAGTCACAAAGAAGACTGGGTCGCTCCGACTGTCCGCAATGAGGGGTGGAGTCGCCGCATGACCGGTTCACGGATCGTCGCGCTCGGGCATTACCAGCCGGCCAAGGTGCTCACGAATGAAGACCTGGCGAAGCTGGTCGACACCAGTGACGCATGGATCACCAGCCGGGTCGGCATCAGGACCCGGCACGTCGCGGGCCCGGACGAGCCGGTGGACGACCTCGCCGCGCAGGCCGGAGCCAAGGCACTCGCCGCGGCGGGTCTCACGCCCGGCGACATCGACATGGTCCTGGTCGCGACCTCCACCGCCATCGACCGCTCGCCGAACATGGCCGCGCGGGTCGCCGCCCGGCTCGGCATGGGCTCGCCCGCGGTGATGGACCTCAATGTGGTCTGCTCGGGCTTCACCCACGCCCTGGCGACGGCCGACCACGCAGTGCGGGCCGGATCAGCGGTCCGTGTCCTGGTCATCGGCGCCGACAAGATGACCGAGATCGCCGACTGGGCCGACCGCTCCACCTGCGTCCTGGTCGGCGACGGGGCGGGAGCGGCGGTCGTCGAGGCGTCCGGCCCCGCGGAATCCGCCGAGGGAGGTACGGCCGGCTTCGGCGGACTCGGTACGCACGCGGGGGCGATCGGCCCCGTGCTGTGGGGCTCGGTGCCCGAGATGGGGCATGCGGTACGGATCGAGGGCACGCCGCCGCGCTTCGAGCAGGTGGGGCAGTCCGTGTACCGGTGGGCCACCACCCAGCTGCCACCGATCGCGCGGCAAGTGTGCGCACGCGCCGGGCTCGCACCGGAGGAACTGGCCGGGGTGGTCCTCCACCAGGCCAACCTGCGGCTGATCGAGCCGCTGGCGCAGCGCATCGGGGCGGTCAACGCGGTGATCGCACGGGACGTGGTCGAGTCGGGGAACACCTCGGCGGCGAGCATCCCGATGGCGTTCTCCAAGCTGGTCGAACGGGGTGAGCTGCGCTCCGGGGCGCCGGTGCTCCTCTTCGGCTTCGGCGGCAACCTCTCCTACGCGGGCCAGATCGTGCGCTGCCCGTAGGCCGTGGCCCGTAGGCCGTGGCCCGTGGCCCGTAGCCCGTGGCCCGTGGCCCGTGGCCCGTAGGCCACTGGCCGTAGCCCCCTGCCGTCAGCCCCGCCGTGGTGCCTCTTTGTCCTCGTGGAGGAGAAAGTTGTGCCCGATTCCCGCGCAAGTTCTTCCCACTCCCGGCAGCCGCTGCTACGTTCCCCTCCAAAGAACCGCAGGAACAAGCCAGTTGTGGCTTGCAGCCTCGGTCGTAGAGGCAGGAGGGGGCACGTGAGGCGCATGACGGCCCGACCCGCGAACGCGCACCAGGCGCGGCTGCTCCGGCTGCTGCGGGACGGCGGGCCCAACTCCCGGGCCCAGCTCGGCGACCAGGTCGACCTCTCCCGCTCCAAGCTGGCCGTCGAGGTCGACCGGCTGCTGGAGACCGGGCTCGTCGTCGCCGACGGGCTCGCCGCCTCCAGGGGCGGGCGCCGCTCGCACAACATCCGGCTCGCCCCGGCGCTCCGCTTCCTCGGCGTCGACATCGGGGCCACCTCGATCGATGTCGCCGTCACCAACGCGGAGCTGGAGGTACTCGGCCACCTGAACCACCCGATGGACGTCAGGGAGGGTCCTGTCGCGGTGTTCGAGCAGGTCCTCGCCCTGGCGTCGAAGCTCAGGGCGACCGGGCTCGCCGACGGTGGTTTCGACGGTGCGGGCATCGGTGTCCCAGGCCCCGTCCGCTTCCCCGAGGGCGTGCCCGTCGCGCCGCCGATCATGCCCGGCTGGGACGGCTTCCCGGTCCGCGAGGCACTGAGCCAGGAACTCGGCTGCCCCGTGATGGTCGACAACGACGTGAACCTGATGGCGATGGGCGAGCAGCACGCCGGAGTCGCCCGCTCGGTCGGGGACTTCCTCTGCGTCAAGATCGGCACCGGCATCGGCTGCGGCATCGTCGTCGGCGGCGAGGTCTACCGGGGGACGACCGGCAGCGCGGGCGACATCGGCCACATCCAGGTCGAACCGGAAGGGCGCCCCTGCGCCTGCGGCAACAAGGGTTGCCTGGAGGCCCACTTCAGCGGTGCCGCCCTGGCACGGGATGCGGAGAGCGCGGCCCGCGCCGGACAGTCCGCCGAGCTCGCGGCACGCCTCGACGCGGCCGGCTCGCTCAGCGCGGTCGACGTGGCGGCCGCCGCGGCGGCCGGGGACGCCACCGCCCTCGAACTGATCAGGGAGGGCGGCAACCGGGTCGGCCAGGTCATCGCCGGCCTGGTCAGCTTCTTCAACCCGGGCCTGGTGGTGATCGGCGGCGGCGTGACGGGCCTGGGCCACAACCTGCTGGCCAGCGTGCGCACCCAGGTGTACCGCCAGTCCCTGCCGCTGGCCACCGGCAACCTCCCCATCGTGCTGGGCGAGCTGGGGCCCGCAGCGGGCGTGATCGGCGCGGCCCGGCTGATCAGCGACCACGTCTTCTCCCCGGCCTGACCCCGACCGCGTACAACCCCCGCAACGCCAGTCCCATGCGCACCACCTGCACCACCTGCACCACCTGCACTGCCCGTACCACCCGCACCGCCCGTGTACCCGAACCGCCCGTGTACCCGAACCGCCCGCACCACCCGTACCTGGCACAGCCCTGTCCGCTCACGGCCGTATCCGCCGAGGGGAATCGTCATGGCACCAGAGCACGCGGCACCACCGGCACCACCACCGGGTCCCCCCGGCGATACGTCCGCCCCTCTCCTCACCATGTCCGGCATCACCAAGTCGTTCCCCGGCGTCCGCGCCCTGGACGGTGTCGATCTCGAAGTTCTGCCGGGCGAAGTGCACTGCCTCCTCGGGCAGAACGGTGCGGGAAAGTCCACCCTCATCAAGGTCCTCGCCGGGGCCCACCAGCCCGACGGCGGGCACATCACCTGGTCGGGCGGCGAGGTCCGGCTGAAGTCCCCGATCGCGGCCATGCGGCTGGGCATCGCCACCATCTACCAGGAACTCGATCTGGTGGAGGGCCTGTCCGTGGCCGAGAACGTCTTCCTCGGGCACGAGCCCACCGCGGCCGGATTCGTCGTACGGAGGCGGGCCGCGCGCGCCGCGGCCGACGCTCTCCTCGGCCGCCTCGGCCACCCCGAGATCGACGCCGCCCGGCTGGTCGGCACCCTCTCGGCGGCCCAGCAGCAGATCGTCTCGATGGCCCGTGCCCTCTCCCACGACGTACGCCTGATCGTGATGGACGAGCCGTCCGCGGCCCTCGACCCCGACGAGGTCGACAACCTCTTCCGGATCGTCGCCGCACTGACCGCCGACGGGGTGGCCGTCGTCTACATCTCGCACCGGCTGGAGGAGATCCGCCGCATCGGCGACCGGGTCACCGTCCTCAAGGACGGCCGCGCGGTGGCCGTCGGCCTGCCCGCACGCGACACCCCGACCCGCGACATCGTGGCCATGATGACCGGCCGCAACGTCGAGTACGTCTTCCCCGAGCAACGGGACCAGGCACCGGCGGACCCCTCCGAGCAGCCGGTGCTGCGCGTGCAAGGACTGTGCCGTACAGGCGAGTTCGAGCCGCTCGACCTCGATGTCCGCCCCGGTGAGATCGTCGGCCTCGCCGGTCTCGTCGGATCGGGGCGCTCGGAGATCCTGGAGACGATCTACGGAGCGCGCAGGCCGACGGCCGGCCAGGTGACGGTGGACGGGCAGCAGCTGCGCACCGGAAGCGTGCGGGCCGCGGTCCGTGCGGGCATCGGGCTCGCACCCGAGGAGCGCAAGGCACAGGGGCTGCTCACGCTCGAATCCGTCACCCGGAACGTCTCCGTGTCCTCCCTGTCCCGCTTCTCCCGCGGCGGCTGGGTGGACCGCAGGGCCGAGCGCCGCCAGTCCCAACTGGCCACCCGTGAGCTGTCGTTGCGCCCGGACAACCCCGATGCCCCGATCCGTACCTTGTCCGGCGGCAACCAGCAGAAAGCCGTACTCGCCCGCTGGCTGCTGCGCGGCTGCCGCGTGCTGCTGCTCGACGAGCCGACCCGCGGCGTCGACGTCGGCGCCCGCGCCGAGCTCTACGCGGTGATCCGACGCCTCGCCGACGAGGGCCTGGCCGTGCTCCTGGTCTCCAGCGAGGTCCCCGAAGTGCTGGGGCTCGCGGATCGCGTACTGGTGCTCCGCGAAGGCCGAGTCGTCCACACCGCGCCCGCGCGCGCACTCGACGAGCACCGCGTGCTCGACCTCGTCATGGAAGGGAGCCCGGCCTCATGACCCAGTCCCAGGTGAAGCCACCGCAGGACCTCGAACCACCGCAAAACAAAGGGAGTTGGCCGGGTTCCGGGCTGCGGTTCGACGTCCGCAACCTCTCCCTCCTCGGGGTCCTGGCCGTGCTGATCGCCGTCGGCGGCGTCACCAAGCCCGACCAGTTCCTGGACACCGGGAACCTCCAGCTCGTCCTCACCCAGGCCTCCATCATCGGCGTCGTCACCGTCGGCATGACCTTCGTCATCACCAGCGGCGGCATCGACCTCTCGGTCGGCGCGATCGTCGCACTCGCCTCCGTCTGGGCGACCACCGTCGCCACCCAGGAGTACGGGTTCGCCGGCATCCTGTTCACCGCCGTGCTCGTCGGCACGGCCTGCGGATTCGTCAACGGGCTGCTCATCGCCTACGGCAAGCTGGTGCCCTTCATCGCCACCCTCGCGATGCTGGCCTCCGCGCGTGGACTGGCCCTCCAGATCACGGAGGGCAGGACCCAGATCGTCACCGTGGACGCGGTGCTCGACCTCGGGGTGCCCGACTCCTACCTCCTCGGCGTCCCGCCGCTGGTCATCGTGTTCGCGCTGGTCACCGTGGTGGGCTGGCTGATACTCAACCGTACGACCTTCGGGCGGCGCACCGTCGCGGTCGGCGGCAACGCGGAAGCGGCCCGGCTGGCCGGCATCGACGTACGCCGCCAGCGCCTCTACCTCTACCTGTTGTCCGGCCTGTGCTGCGGAATCGCCGCGTTCATGCTGGTCGTCCTCTCCGGCTCCGGCCAGAACACCAACGGCAACCTGTACGAACTCGACGCCATCGCCGCCGCCATCATCGGCGGCACCCTGCTCACCGGCGGGCGCGGCACCGTCGTCGGGTCGGTGCTCGGTGTCCTCGTCTTCACGACGATCACCAACATCTTCGCCCTCAACAACCTCCAGAGCGACGTCCAGCAGATCGCGAAGGGCGCGATCATCGTGGCCGCCGTCCTGGTCCAGCGGCGCACCGCCCGCGACGACGCCACGTAACCTCCGCGCACCCTCACCGCCGCAACCTCAACACGCGTACACGTCAATCCAGTTGACCGCCCGAGTCGAAGGGTTCCACCGCCATGCCACGAAACTCCGCGAGCCCGGGAACCACCCGCAGAGGAATCCTCTTCGGCGGCGCCGCCGTCTCGGCGACCGCCCTCCTGTCCGCCTGCACCAGCAACGAGCCCAGCAAGCCGGACGCCCCGGCAACCAACAACCAGCCCGTCGCCGACGACAAGCCGGGAAAGAAGGTCACCATCGGCTTCGCCGGGCCGCAGGCCGACCACGGCTGGCTCAACGCGATCAACGAGAACGCCCGCGAGCGGGCCAAGAAGTACCCGGACGTCACCCTCGACATCACCGAGGGCTCCAACGACACCGCCGCGCAGATCGGCCAGATACAGACCCTGATCAACAAGAAGGTCGACGTCCTGGTCATCCTGCCGACCGACGGCAAGGCGCTCACCGCGATCGGGCTCCAGGCCATGAAGGCGGGCATTCCCGTCGTCAACCTGGACCGGGTCTTCGACTCGCAGCAGGCCTACCGCTGCTGGATCGGCGGCGACAACTACGGCATGGGCCTCAACGCCGGACGCTTCATCGGCGAACAGCTCAAGAACAAGCCGAACGCCAAGGTCATCGAACTCGCCGGGGTCGACAGCCTCGAACTCACCAAGCTCCGCACCGAGGGCTTCGACGCCGCCCTCAAGAACTACCCGAACATCAAGAAGGTGGCCCGTCAGGCAGCGGACTTCACCGTTGAGTCGGGGCAGGCCAAGATGGCGCAACTCCTTCAGGCGCAACCGCAGTTCGACGCCTTGTGGAACCACGACGACGACCAGGGCGTGGGCGCCCTGCGCGCCATCGCGCAGGCCGGCCGCAAGGACTTCCTGATGGTCGGCGGTGCGGGCGCCAAGTCCGCGATGGACGCCATCAAGGCCGACACGGGTGTCCTCAAGGCAACCGTGCTCTACCCGCCCACGATGTCGGCCTCCGCGATCGACCTGGCGCGAGCGCTCGGCCAGGGCAAGGGCGTCGGCGGCATGTCGGAGCTGGAGATACCGGCCTTGATCACCCTCTACTCGGCTGTCGTCACCAAGGACAACGTCGACGAGTACCTGCCGCAGGCGTTCACCTGATCCCGCCCGGCAAGGCCGCACCGTACGCACAGCGAGGAGGAACCCGGATGGACGGCACGGACGGGACGAACCGGAGCGACCGGACGGAGGAACCCGCGGACCCGGCGGGCACGACGCCGGAAGCGGGTGCAGGCCCCCCGCCGCTCGGCATCGGCATGGTCGGCTACTCCTTCATGGGCGCCGCCCACTCCCAGGGCTGGCGCACGGTGGGCCGGGTCTTCGACCTGCCCGTACGCCCGGTCCTCGCGGCGGTCTGCGGGCGCGACGCCACCGCCGTACGGGCCATGGCGGACCGGCACGGATGGGCGGCGACGGAGACGGACTGGCGAGAACTGATCGCCCGCGACGACGTCCAGCTCGTGGACATCTGCACCCCGGGCGACAGCCATGCGGCGATCGCGGTCGCCGCACTGGCGGCCGGCAAGCACGTGCTGTGCGAGAAGCCGCTCGCCAACACCGTCGAGGAAGCCGAGGTGATGGCCGAAGCAGCCCGACAGGCGCGCGCCCGAGGCCAGTTGGCGATGGTCGGCTTCAACTACCGGCGGGTGCCCGCCCTCGCGCACGCCCGTACGCTGATCGCCGACGGCAGACTCGGCGCCCTGCGCCATCTGCGGCTCGGCTACCTCCAGGACTGGCTGGTAGACCCGGACGCCCCGCTGGGCTGGCGCCTGAAGCGGGACCGGGCGGGCTCCGGCGCACTGGGTGACCTGGGGGCGCACATCGTGGACCTCGCGCAGTACCTGGCGGGGGAGCCGGTGGTGGGGGTCTCCGCGCTGACCGAGACCTTCGTACGGCTGCGCCCCGATCCGGAGGCGGCCGGGCGGGCGGGAGCGCCGCCCCGTGGTGAGGTGACCGTCGACGACGCGGCGCTGTTCACCGGCCGGATGGCCTCCGGGGCACTCGTCTCCTTCGAGGCGACCCGCATGGCGGCCGGCCGCAAGAACGCACTGCGCGTCGAACTCAACGGGGAAAAGGGCTCGGTGGCCTTCGACATGGAGCGGCTCAACGAGCTCTCCTTCCACGACCACACCGAACCCGCCGCCACGGCCGGCTTCCGCCGGATCCTGGTCACCGAGCCCGGCCACCCCTATCTCAAGGCCTGGTGGCCGCCGGGCCACGCGCTCGGCTACGAGCACACCTTCGTCCACCAGGCCCGCGACCTCCTGACCGCAGTCGCACGGGGCACGGACCCCGAGCCGTCGTTCGCCGACGGACTCCAGGTGCAGCGGGTGCTGGCCGCGGTGGAGGAGAGCGCGGAGAGGAACGCCGTCTACACACCCGTCGCGCGCTGACCAGGAGGTTCTGTCATGCCCCGCCCGTTCACCCTCTTCACCGGCCAGTGGGCCGACCTCCCCCTCGAACAGGTCTGCGCCCACGCCCGCGACTTCGGCTACGACGGTCTCGAACTCGCTTGCTGGGGAGACCACTTCGAGGTCGACAAGGCCCTCGCCGACCCCGGCTACCTGGACTCCCGGCACGCCCTGCTCGACAAGTACGGCCTCAAGTGCTGGGCCATCTCCAACCACCTGGTCGGCCAGGCGGTCTGCGACAGCATCATCGACGAACGCCACCGGGCGATCCTGCCCGACAGGATCTGGGGCGACGGAGAGGCGGAGGGCGTACGCCGCAGGGCCGCCGCCGAAATGGCCGACACGGCCCGCGCGGCCGCCGCCTTCGGCGTCCGTACCGTCGTCGGCTTCACCGGCTCGTCCATCTGGCACCTGGTGGCGATGTTCCCACCCGTCCCCCCGCACATGGTCGACCGCGGTTACGAGGACTTCGCCGCACGCTGGAACCCGATCCTGGACGTGTTCGACGACCAGGGAGTCCGGTTCGCCCACGAGGTGCACCCCTCCGAGATCGCATACGACTACTGGTCCACCCAACGCGCCCTGGAAGCGGTCGGACACCGCCCCGCCTTCGGCCTGAACTTCGACCCCTCGCACTTCGTCTGGCAGGACCTCGACCCGGTCGGCTTCCTCTACGACTTCCGGGACCGGATCTACCACGTCGACTGCAAGGAGGCCCGCACCCGCCTGGACGGCCGCAACGGCCGGCTCGGCTCGCACCTCCCGTGGGGCGACCCGCGCCGCGGCTGGGACTTCGTCTCCGCCGGGCACGGCGACGTGCCGTGGGAGGACGTCTTCCGGATGCTCCGCTCGATCGGGTACGAAGGCCCGGTCTCGGTGGAGTGGGAGGACGCGGGCATGGACCGGCTGGCCGGGGCCCCCGAGGCACTCACCCACCTCAAGCGCTTCGACTTCGATCCGCCGACCGCGTCCTTCGACGCGGCCTTCGGCGGCCGCGATTAGGGCGCGACCCACCACTGGCGATTGAGGCACGTCCCACCTCTGGCGAGCAAGGCACGACCCCCCCATGGCGAGCAGGGCACCCGCCCCACCCGCCGTGAGCCGCGAGCAAGGCGCCAGCCCCGCTCGCCGGAGCATCCCGTACGTTCCGCCCGGCCACTCACTCCGGAGGACCCCGTGCACGGAAAACGCCCGAGAACGCCCCTCTCAGGAACCACCAGAACGACCGGCACCCCCCGCACCACTCGTACCAGGAGAACGCTGGCCCTCCTCACCGGCGGCCTCCTCGCCGCCACTTCCTTCGCCCTCACCGCACCGCGGACCGCGACCGCGCTGCCCGCCGCCCCGGCAGCGGCGGCCGAGGAGTTCCAGCAGATCACCCTCGCCAAGGGCGCCCAGGAGATGGGCGAGCCGATGTCCCTGGCGGTGCTCCCCGACCGCTCGGTCCTGCACACCTCCCGCAAGGGCGAACTCCGCATGACCGACGCGGCCGGAAACACCCGCGTGGTGGGCTCCGTCCCCGTCTACTCGCACGACGAGGAAGGCCTCCAGGGCATCGCGCTGGACCCCGAATTCAGTGAGAACAGGGCCCTCTACCTCTACTACGCACCCCCGCTGGACACGCCCGCGGGCGACGCCCCCGAAACCGGCACCGCAGCCGACTTCGCGAGGTTCGACGGGGTGAACCGGCTCTCCCGCTTCGTCCTCAAGGCGGACGGCACCCTCGACAACGCCAGCGAGAAGAAGGTCCTCGACGTCCCGGCGACCCGCGGCATCTGCTGCCACGTCGGCGGCGACATCGACTTCGACGCGGCGGGCAACCTCTACCTCTCCACCGGCGACGACTCCAACCCGTTCGCCTCCGACGGCTTCACCCCCATCGACGAGCGTCCCGGCCGCAACCCGGCCTTCGACGCCCGCCGCACCTCGGGCAACACCAACGACCTGCGCGGCAAGATCCTCCGCATCAAGGTCCACGACGACGCGTCGTACACGGTCCCCGCCGGCAACCTCTTCGCCCCGGGCACCGACAAGACCCGCCCCGAGATCTACGCGATGGGCTTCCGCAACCCCTTCCGCTTCAGCGTCGACAAGAAGACCGGCATCCTCTACGTCGGCGACTACGGCCCCGACGCGGGCGCCGCCGACCCCCGGCGCGGTCCCGCGGGCCAGGTCGAATTCGCCCGTGTGACCAAGCCGGGCAACTTCGGCTGGCCGTTCTGCACGGGCGACAACCAGCCCTACGTCGACTACGACTTCGCCACCAAGACCTCCGGCGCCACTTTCGACTGCGCCGCACCCAGGAACGACTCGCCGTACAACACCGGCCTGACCGACCTGCCACCGTCACAGGCGGCCTGGATCCCGTACGACGGCGGCTCGGTGCCCGAGTTCGGCAGCGGCTCCGAGTCCCCGATGGGCGGACCCGTCTACCGCTACGACGCCGCGAACACCTCCCCGGTGAAGTTCCCCGAGGCGTACGACGGCGACTTCTTCGCCACCGAGTTCGGCCGCCGCTGGATCAAGCGGATCGAGCAGGGCGAGGACGGCACCGTCCAGAAGATCAACCCGTTCCCGTGGACCGGCACCCAGGTCATGGACAGCGCCTTCGGCCCCGACGGCGCGCTCTACGTCCTCGACTACGGCACCGCCTGGTTCGGCGGCGACGAGAACTCCGGGCTCTACCGCATCGAGAACGCCACCGGCGGCCACTCCCCGGTCGCCGAGGCCGCCGCGAGCAAGACCTCGGGCAAGGCCCCCCTGAAGGTCGCGTTCTCCTCGGCCGGCACCACCGACGCCGACGGAGACAGCCTCACCTACAGCTGGGACTTCGGCGACGGCACCGCGAAGTCGACGGAGCCGAACCCCACCCACACGTACCGGAAGAACGGCACCTACACGGCGACCGTGACGGCGAAGGACCCGACCGGCCGGACCGGCTCGGCGAGCGCCCACGTCGTCGTCGGCAACACCGCACCCAAGGTCACCCTGGAACTGCCCGCCGAAGGCACCCTGTTCGACTTCGGTGACGAGATCCCCTTCAAGGTGAAGGTGACCGACCCGGAGGACCAGGCGGGCGGCAAACCGATCGACTGCGCCAAGGTCAAGGTGACATACATCCTGGGCCACGACAGCCACGGCCACCCGATCACCTCGGCGAACGGCTGCTCCGGCACCATCAAGACCTCCTCCGACGGCGGCCACGACCCCAACGCCAACATCTTCGGGGTCTTCGACGCCGAATACACGGACGGTGGAGGCGGCGGCCAGGCCGCGCTGACCAGCCACGACCAGGCGCAGCTCCAGCCCAGGCACCGGCAGGCGGAGCACTTCAACGGGCAGTCGGGAACGAGGGTCTACGAGAAGGCGTCCGCGCACGGCGGCAGGACCGTCGGCGACATCGACAACGACGACTGGATCTCGTTCAAGCCCTACAACCTCACCGGCACCACCACACTCACGGCCCGGGTGTCCTCCGGCGGCGCGGGCGGCTTCCTGGAGGTACGCACCGGCTCGGCGAGCGGCCCGATCCTCGGCTCGGCACCCGTCCCCGTGACCGGCGGCTGGGAGGTCTTCCAGGACGTCGACGTACCGCTGCGCGCCGTACCGAAGAAGACCACCGAGCTGTTCCTGGTCTTCAAGGGCGGGGCGGGCGCGCTCTACGACCTCGACGACTTCCAGCTGTCGAACAGCGCCCCCGACAAGACGGCCAAGCGCGTCCTGGTCTTCTCCAGGACGGCCGGCTTCCGGCACGACGCC
Organism: Streptomyces sp. NPDC058663; assembly: GCF_042716745.1. Classification (NCBI taxonomy): domain Bacteria; kingdom Bacillati; phylum Actinomycetota; class Actinomycetes; order Kitasatosporales; family Streptomycetaceae; genus Streptomyces; species Streptomyces sp. NPDC058663. Next base: position 74,265 of record NZ_JBHXRV010000019.1, on the reverse strand, counting down.
ATCCCGGAAGGCATCGCCGCCCTGAAGGAACTGGGGAAGACCAGCAACCTCACCGTGGACGCCACCGAGGAGGCCGCCCAGTTCACCACCAGCAACCTGGCCCGCTACGACGCCGTCGTCTTCATGTCGACGACCGGTGACGTCCTCAACGCCGACCAGCAGAAGGCGTTCGAGAACTACATCCGTACCGGCGGCGGTTACATGGGCATCCACGCGGCGGCCGACACCGAGTACGACTGGCCGTTCTACGGCGGCCTGGTCGGCGCGTACTTCGCCTCGCACCCGCAGATCCAGAAGGCCACCACCCGCATCGAGGACACCGCGCACCCGGCGACCGCGCACCTGGGCGCCTCCGTCGAGCGCACCGACGAGTGGTACAACTACCGCACCAATCCCCGTGGCAAGGCCCGCATCCTCGCCACCCTCGACGAGACGACGTACACCGGCGGCACCATGAAGGGCGACCACCCGATCGCCTGGTGCCAGACCTACGAGGGCGGCCGCTCCTTCTACACCGGCAGCGGCCACACCAAGGAGTCGTACGCCGAACCGGGCTTCCGCCAGCACCTGCTGGGCGGTCTGCGCTATGCCGCCGGCCAGGTCAAGGCCGACTGCAAGCCGCAGACCGGCTACCGGCCGCTCTTCAACGGCGAGACCCTGGAAGGCTGGAAGCAGGCGGGACCCGGCAGGTTCACCGTCACGGACGGCGAACTGCGCTCCGAGGGCGGCATGGGCCTCCTCTGGTACCAGGCCAAGGAACTGGGCTCATATTCCCTCAAGCTCGACTGGAAGATGACCGCAGACGACAACTCCGGTGTCTTCGTCGGATTCCCCGCCTCCGACGACCCCTGGTCGGCCGTCAGCAAGGGGTACGAGATCCAGATCGACGCGAGCGACGCGGCGGACCGCACGACGGGTTCGGTGTACTCCTTCAAGTCGGCGAACCTCAAGGAACGCGACCGGGTGCTGCGCCCGCCGGGCCAGTGGAACAGCTACGAGATCAAGGTCACGGGTGAACGCCTGCAGATCTTCCTCAACGGCGCGAAGATCAACGACTTCACCAACACGGACCCCGCGCGGAGCCTGAAGGACGGCCACATCGGCCTCCAGAACCATGGAGCTGTCGACCAAGTCTCCTTCCGCAACGTTCAGTTGAGGGAGCTGCCCGGCTAGGCCCCGGTTCGGGGGAGCGCGCCCCACAGGCCCCAGGGCCCTCTGGCGCTCCCCCTGCCGGGAAGCGACCCTGTACCGGCGGTGGGCGGGAAGGCGCCGCCCCTCCCGTCCACCGCCCCCTTCACACACCGTTGACCCCATGGACTTGGGAGGCACCTGTGCCGCATCCCGCAAGCGACGAAGCCGAACCGACAGGCATCCGGACCGGAGTGTGGTTCGTGGGCGCGCGCGGCTCCGTCGCCACGACGGCGGTCGCCGGCTGGGCGGCCGTGGTGGCGGGCCTGCGCCCGCCGACCGGAATGGTCACGGAGACCGGCCCCTTCACGGGCTCCGGGCTCCCCGCCCTGGGCTCGCTGGTCTTCGGCGGCCACGACACCGCCAGCTGTCCGCTGCCCAAGCGGGCCGAGGAGCTGGAGGCCGGGGGAGTGCTGCCGTACGGCCTCACCTCGGCAGTACGGGCCGAACTGGAACGGGCGGACGCGGAGATCAGACCGGGTGGCCCCGTGCCGGACGACGCGCGCCCGCACTCCGTCCTGGTCGACGCCTTCGCGGCGGACATCGACGACTTCCGCACCCGGCACGCGCTGGCACGGGTGGTCGTCGTCAATGTGTCCTCCACCGAACCGGCCCCGGCCGACGACGACACCCTGCCGCCCAGCTCCCTGTACGCGGCAGCGGCCATCCGCTCCGGCTGCCCGTACGTCAACTTCACCCCGTCCACCGGCATCAACTCCCCACGCCTGTCGGACGAGTTGCGCTCCAGCGGCATTCCCTGGGCCGGACGTGACGGCAAGACGGGCCAGACTTTGCTGAGGGCGGTACTCGCGCCGATGTTCGTGCAGCGTGCGCTGCCGGTACGCGCCTGGTCGGGCACGAATCTGCTCGGCGGCGGGGACGGGGCCGCGCTCGCCGACCCGGCGGCGGCCGCCGCGAAGAACGCGGGCAAGACCCGGGTCCTCACGGACACGCTCGGCGAACTCCCGCAGGGCGAGGTCCACATCGACGAGGTCCCGGCGCTCGGCGACTGGAAGACGGCCTGGGACCACATCGCGTTCGAGGGGTTCCTCGGCACCCGGATGACCCTCCAGACCACCTGGCAGGGCTGCGACTCGGCCCTGGCGGCCCCGCTGGTGCTGGACCTCGCCCGACTGGCCGCCCGCGCCCACGAACGCGGCCTCTCGGGCCCGCTGCCCGCCCTGTCCTTCTACTTCAAGGACCCGGACGGCGAAGCCCCCGCGTCACTGGCGGACCAGTACGCACAACTGACCTCCTTCGCGGGGTGGCTGGGGGAGGAGGACGAGTGAGCGGCTTCGGGTGGCGGGGGGCGCGTGCGCTGCGGGGTGGTGGTCTTTCCGGGGCGGAGGCACGTGTACCGCGGGGCGGTGACCTTTCCGGGGCGGGCGTCCGTGCGCTCCTGAGCGACGGCGGGCCCGCGCGGGAAGATCGCCCCAGCCGGAATGACGCCCCGCCTCGGCCGGACAGCCGACCCCGCGGGGCCACCGGCCCACTGTCGGCGTGGCTCGAACTCCTCAGGGTCTCCGCCCTGGTCACCGTTCCCGGCGACGCCCTCGCCGGAGCGGCGGCCCTCTCCGTACGGCCGCACCGGGGCACCTTCCTGGCTGCCGCCGCCTCCCTCTGCCTCTACGAAGCGGGCATGGCGCTCAACGACTGGGCCGACCGCGCGGAGGACGCCGTGGACCGCCCGCACCGCCCGATCCCGTCGGGACGGATCGCCCCGGGGGCCGCGCTGACGGCCGCCTGCGCGCTGACGGCGGCCGGTCTGACCCTGGCTGGGCGAGCGGGCAGGCCGACCCTTGGCGTAGCCGCGCTGCTGACGGCGACGGTCTGGTCGTACGACCTCAAGCTCAAGCACACTCCGGCAGGTCCGGCCGCGATGGCGGCGGCCCGCTCCCTGGACGTCCTCATGGGGGCGGTGGCGACGGCGAGGGCCGACCGTGCCCCGGAGCACCGTCCGGCCCAGACCTGGCGCCCCGCTCCCGCGACGGCCCCGCTCGCTGTGGTCCGCACCGCGCTCGTCGCGGCGGCCCCCAGCGCGGCGATGCTCGGCGCGCACACCTATGCGGTGACAGAGGTCTCGCGCCACGAGACCCAGGGTGGTTCAAGCACCGCACCGCTGGCAGCGCTGGCAACCACCGCTGCCGTCGTGGCCGCCGGAGCCTTTGCCCCCGGGTCCGCAATGCGCCCTGCCCAAGGGGCTGGGGTCAGCTCGGCCCGGCGGGTGGTGGCCCTTCCCTTCGGACGGCTGGGAGGCAGTCCCTTCGAGCCACCCACTGCACACCCCGCACCACGCACGTGGCCCACATCTCCCGTCGCATCCACTTCTCCGGTGTCGGTCACGCCGTTGGTGGCAGCCGGGCTGGCCGCGGTCTACCTCCGTACCGCCGGCAAACCCCTCGTCCACGCGGTCCTGAACCCCTCGCCACCCCTCACCCAGCGGGCCGTCGGCGGTGGAATCCGCGCCATGATCCCCCTGCAAGCAGCCCTCATCGCCAGGTCCGGTGCACCGGGAGCCGGGGCAGCGCTGCTGTTGCTGGCCCCGCTGGCCCGCCGCCTCGCGCGCAAGGTGAGCCCGACGTGACGGCCCCCACGGACGTACCCGCGCCCGGTAGCCGCCTCTGCTTCGGCTACGGCACCAACGGCCTCACCGACCTCCGGCTGAACGACGCGCTGCACCTGCTGGCGGACCTCGGGTACGACGGTGTGGGGCTGACCCTCGATCACATGCACCTGGACCCGGCCTCCCCGGAGCTCCCCGCCCTGACCCGGGACGTGGCCCGGCGCCTGGACCGCCTCGGCCTCGCCGTCACCATCGAGACCGGCGCCCGCTACGTCCTGGACCCTCGGTGCAAGCACGGCCCCACCCTGCTGGACGCGGACCCGGAGGCGAGGTCGCTCCGCGCCGGACTCCTCGTGACGGCGATCAGGGTGGCGGCGGATCTGGGCGCCCACGCGGTGCACCTCTTCAGCGGTGTCACACCGGAGGGCACCCCGCCCGACACCGCCTGGCAACGCCTGACGGACGCGCTGGAACCCGTCCTGGCCGCGGCGGCAGCCCACGACATGCCCCTAGCGGTGGAACCCGAACCCGGACATCTGCTCGCCACGCTCGCCGACTTCCACCGCCTGCGCCACCTGCTCGGCGGCCCGGAACTCCTCGGCCTCACTCTGGACATCGGCCACTGCCAGTGCCTGGAACCGAATGCACCGGCCGACTGCGTACGCGAGGCCGCCCCCTGGCTGCGCCACGTACAGATCGAGGACATGCGGCGAGGCGTCCACGAACACCTGCCCTTCGGCGAGGGCGAGATCGACTTCCCACCGGTCCTCTCCGCCCTGGCGGACACCGGCTACCAGGGCCTGACCGTGGTCGAACTTCCCCGCCACTCCCACGCAGGCCCCCGCCTGGCGGCCGAATCCATAGAGTTCCTGAACTCGTGCGCCGCCGCCTCCTCAGCCCCCGCGTCACTCCCGGCAGGAGGCGCACGATGACCCCGGACCCCCATGACTCCCGTGCGTTCCCGGACCTCGCAGAGCTCAGATCTCTCCTGGAGACCGATCTGAGTGAGTCGGGCCGCAGCTGGCTGGACGAGGCCCTGGCGGCTGCGGCACGGCCCGCCTCGGCCGCGCCCGCCACTACGGACGCGTTCTCGCCTGCGGCACCCCCCGCCGCGCGGCGCACCGGACACCCCCGCCCCGGGCCGGACCTCACCTCACCCGCCGCCGGACAGCCCGGCCCACACGCCACCCCCGCTCCTGCCCCGCCCGGCCCCGCCGGGGCGCCCTCTGCCGCACCCCTTGTCACGCCGCCCGCCCCTGCCGGACGACTCGGCCTGCACGGCACCCCCGCGCCCGCCCCGCCCACCCGCGCTGGGGCGCCCCCTGCCGCACCCCCTGCCGCGCCGCCTTCAGTCCTGGTGCCCCCCTCCGCCCCGCCGCATATCCCCGCTTGGGAGCTGCGCTTCGCCGAGGCCGGCCGCCACTGCCACCCCCGTACCAGCGACGGACCGAACCCGCGCCCCACCTCTGCCACCGCCCCCGGGCCCCGGGCCCCCGCCGGCCCCTCTGCCTCACCCACCCCGGCCCTCGCCCGGACCACTCCCGCACCCACCCCCGCCTCCACCGGGCCTGCTTTCACCGGGCCTGCTTCCGAGTGCGCCCCGGCCCCCACCGGCCCCTCTGCCTCACCCACCCCGGCCCTCGCCCGGACCACTCCCGCACCCACCCCCGCCTCCACCGGGCCTGCTTCCGAGTGCGCCCCGGCCCCCACCGGACCCGCCTCCGAGCTCACTCCTGCCCCCACCGGACCTGCCTTCGACCCCACCACAGCCACGGCCGCATCCACCGCCCCGGCCCCTTCCCCCGCACCCGCCTCCGATCTGGCCGCCAGCGCGCGCGTTCTCCTCCTCCACGCGGCGCACGCCGATCTCGACACCGTGCGGCGGCTGTACTCCGGCGGCAGCGCCGCGGAGCGCCGGGCCGTGCTGCTGGCCCTGCCCCACCTCGACCGGCTGCGCGACGGTTCGGCCCTGCCTCTGGTCGAGGACGCGCTGCGCACCCACGACACCCGCCTCCTCACCGCCGCCGTCGGCCCGTACGCCGCGGCCCACCTGCCCCCGCACGCCTGGCGGCACGCGGTCCTCAAGTGCCTCTTCACCGGCGTGCCCGTGGCGTCGGTCGCCTCCCTCGCGGGCCGGTCACGCGGTGACACCGAACTGGCCCGGATGCTCACCGACTACGCCGCCGAACGCACCGCCGCCGGCCGCCCCGTCCCCGCCGACCTGCACCGCGTCCGCACCCTCACGACCCCCGCCGAGGAATCCTGATGCGCATCTTCGACCCGCACATCCATATGACCTCCCGCACCACGGACGACTACGAGGCGATGTACGCGGCCGGAGTCCGAGCGGTCGTCGAACCGTCCTTCTGGCTCGGCCAGCCCCGCACCTCGCCCGCCAGCTTCTTCGACTACTTCGACGGCCTGCTCGGCTGGGAGCCCTACCGCGCCGCGCAGCACGGCATCACCCACCACTGCACGATCGCCCTCAACCCGAAGGAGGCGAACGACCCCCGCTGCACACCCGTCCTCGACGAACTGCCCCGCTACCTGGCCAAGGACTCGGTCGTCGCCGTCGGCGAGATCGGCTACGACTCGATGACCCCGGCCGAGGACACCGCCCTCGCCGTCCAGCTCCAACTCGCCGCGGACCACGGCCTGCCCGCTCTCGTCCACACCCCGCACCGCGACAAGCTCACCGGCCTGCACCGCACCCTCGACGTGCTCCGCGAGTCGGCCCTCACTCCCGACCGTGTCCTCATCGACCACCTCAACGAGACCACCGTGAAGGCCGCCGCCGACAGCGGCTGCTGGCTCGGCTTCTCGGTGTACCCCGACACCAAGATGGACGAGGACCGGATGGTCGCGATCATCCAGGAGCACGGCACGGAGCGCGTCCTGGTCAACTCGGCAGCGGACTGGGGGAGGAGCGACCCCCTGAAGACGCGCAAGGTCGCCGACGCCCTCCTCGCCGCGGGCTTCCCGGCCGACGACGTCGACCAGGTCATGTGGCGCAACCCCGTCGCCTTTTACGGCCTCAGCGGCCGCCTGGACCTCACCTCCCCCGCCGCACCGCCCCCACCCCTGCACGAAGGCAACTCCATCCTCCGCGGCGGCAGCTGAGCCCCGGCCCGCCCCACCGCAGCAGCCACCGGCCACCCGCCACCGGCCACCGGCCACCCGCAACCGTTCGCCCGGCCCGCAGAGGCCCACGACACCGGACACCGGAAGGGGACACCCGGCATGCGCTTCCGCCACCGGGACGGTTCGACCGTCCACCTCGCGTACTGCACCAACGTCCACCCCGCGGAGACCCTCGACGGCGTCATGGCCCAGCTCCGCGACCACTGCGAACCCGTACGCAAACGACTCGGCCGGGACCGCCTCGGCATCGGCCTGTGGCTCGCGAGGGCCGCCGCGCACACCCTGGAGGCGGACCCGGCCGCGCTGCGCGCCCTGCGTGCCGAACTCGACCGGCGCGGCCTCGAAGTCGTCACCCTCAACGGCTTCCCTTACGAAGGGTTCGGCGCGCAGGAGGTCAAGTACCGGGTCTACACACCCGACTGGACCGACCCGGAACGCCTCTCCTACACCACCACCCTGGCCCGCCTCCTCGCCGCCCTGCTGCCCGACGACGTCACCGAGGGCAGCATCTCCACTCTCCCGCTGGCCTGGCGCACCCCGTACGACGAGGATCCCGCCGCGGCCGGGACGGCCCACACCGCGTTGACCACCCTCGCGCGCCGCCTCGACGCCCTGGCGGAACTCACCGGCAAGTCGCTGCGCATCGGCCTTGAACCCGAGCCCGGCTGCACCGTCGAGACCACCGCCGACGCCCTCCGCCCGCTCACGGACCTGGCACACCCCCGCCTCGGTATCTGCGTGGACACCTGCCACCTCGCCACCTCCTTCGAAGACCCGGCCACCGCCCTCGACGCCCTCACGTCGGCGGGCATCACCATCGTCAAGGCCCAGCTCTCCGCCGCGCTCCACGCGGAACACCCCCACCTCCCCGAAGTCCGCGCCGCCCTGGCCGAATTCGCCGAACCCCGCTTCCTCCACCAGACCCGCTGCCGACCCCGCGCCTCCTCACCCCGCACCCCCTCACCCCTCGCCCCGGCACCGCATACCCCCGCGCCGCGCACCACCAGCCCCGGAGGCCGGCCCGGCCCTGGAAGCCGCCCCGGTCTTGGAGGCCCGCCCGGCTCCGGAGGCCGGCCCCGTCCCGCCCCCCTCCTCGGCACGGACGACCTCGCCGAAGCCCTGAACGGCTCCGGTCTCCCGGACGACGCGCCCTGGCGTTCCCACTTCCACGTCCCGCTGCACGCTCCGCCCGCCCCACCCCTCACCTCCACCCTCGCCGTACTCCAGGACACCCTGTCCCGCCTCGTCGCCGGCCCCACCGGCCACCCGCTCACCCGTCACCTGGAGGTCGAGACCTACACCTGGCAGGCCCTCCCGCCCGAGCTGCGCCCCCGCAACCGCGCCCAGCTCGCCGACGGGACCGCCGCCGAACTCGCCCTCGTACGCGACCTCCTGACGGATCTCGGCCTCAAGGAACTCCCATGACCCCACCACCCCCGCCCGCATCCGAGCCCTCGCCCGCCCCTTCCGCAACAACACCCGCGCCCCCCTCCCGCACCCCCACCCCCCTCCTCGTCCTGGACGTCGTCGGCCTCACCCCCCGCCTCCTGAACCACATGCCGCGCCTCAAGCAGCTCGCGCAGTCCGGCTCCCAGGCACCGCTCGGCACCGTCCTGCCCGCCGTCACCTGCGCCGCGCAGTCCACCTTCCTCACCGGAACCACCCCCGCCGAACACGGCATCGTCGGCAACGGCTGGTACTTCCGCGACCTGGGCGAGGTCCTGCTGTGGCGCCAGCACAACGGCCTCGTCCAGGGCGACAAGATCTGGGACGCCGCCCGCCGCGTCCACCCCGGATACACCGTCGCCAACATCTGCTGGTGGTACGCCATGGGCGCGGACACCGACATCACCGTCACCCCCCGCCCCGTCTACTACGCGGACGGCCGCAAGGAACCCGACTGCTACACCCGGCCCCCCTCCCTCCACGACGAACTGACCTCACGCCTCGGCACGTTCCCCCTCTTCCACTTCTGGGGCCCCGGCGCCGACATCGTCTCCTCGCGCTGGATCGTCGACGCGACCCGCCACATCCTGCGCACCTCCCACCCCGACCTCGCGCTCTGCTACCTCCCGCACCTCGACTACGACCTCCAGCGCTACGGCCCCGACGACCCCCGCTCCCACCGGGCCGCCGCCGATCTGGACGCCGTCATGACCCCGTTGCTCGACGACGCCAGGGCCGAGGGCCGCACCGTCGTCGCGCTGTCCGAGTACGGCATCACCCGCGTCTCCCGCGCCGTCGACATCAACCGCGCCCTGCGCCGCGCAGGGCTGATCGAGGTCCACACCCAGGACGGCATGGAGTACCTGGACCCGACCACCTCCCGCGCGTTCGCCGTGGCCGACCACCAGATCGCCCACATCTACGTACGCCGCCCCGAAGACCTGGAAGCCGCCCGCAACGCGCTCACCGGCCTGGATGGAATCGACGAACTCCTCGACGACGAGGGCAAGAAGGCCCACGGCCTCGACCACCCCCGCTCCGGCGAACTGGTCGCCGTGGCCGCCCCGGACGCCTGGTTCACGTACTACTACTGGCTCGACGACGCCAAGGCCCCGGACTTCGCCCAGCTCGTCGAGATCCACCGCAAACCCGGCTACGACCCGGTCGAGCTGTTCCTCGACCCGCTCGACCCGTACGTACGCCTCAAGGCCGCCACCGCGGTCGCACGCAAGAAACTCGGCATGCGCTACCGGATGGCCGTGGTCCCCCTGGACCCGTCACCTATTCGCGGCAGCCACGGCCGCCTCCCCGAGAGCGACGACGAAGGTCCGCTCATCCTCTGCTCCACCCCCCACACGATCACCGGCCGCACCGCGGCCACCGAAGTGAAGGCCCTGCTGCTCCGACTGGCAGGCCTGCACTGACGCACCGCGCTCCTGTCACTGCCTCCACTGAAGCAGACGCCACTGACAATCCGCCCGGGCCGCAGATCCCACCCGGGCCGGCCCCGCTCGTTCACCGTTGACCCGAGGAGACCCGTGAACCTCTCCAGCAAGGCAAACGACCCGGAACTCACCCACAAACTCTCCCGGCGGAACATGCTCTCGGTCGCCGCCGGCACCAGCGCCGCAGCCCTCCTGGGCCTGGCCGCCGCCCCCGCGACAGCAGCCGAGGCCCCCGCCGTCACCGCCCGCGGCAAGGGCCGCGGCCGTCCCGTACTGCCCCCCGGCCGCCTCGGCATCCAGCTCTACTCGCTCCGCGACAAGGTCTCGACCCTCGGCTTCGCCAAGGTCTTCGCCGAGCTGCAACGCCACGGATACGACGAAGTCGAGTTCGCCGGGTACAGCCAGGGCTCCGCGGGCCCCCTCACCCTGCCCCAGCTCCGCCGCCTCACCCGCGACCACGGCCTGCGCGGCATCGGCAGCCACGTCGGCTACTACGACGACAACAACCCGAACGCCTACACCTTCGCCCAGAACCTGACGAAGGTCCTGGACGACGCCCAGGCCCTCGGCCTCCCGCACATCGGCACCGCCTCAGGACCCTGGCGCTACGGCGCCACCGTCGACGGCTGGAAGCGCTGCGCCGAAGAGTTCAACAAGTACGGCGAGGCGGCCCGCAAACGCGGCATGAAGTTCTACCAGCACAACCACGCGGAGGAGTTCTCCTTCGCCACCGACAGTCCTGGCACCCGGCTCTACGACGTCCTGCTCGCCGAGACCGACCCCGACCTGGTCTTCCTCGAAATGGACATCTACTGGGCGTACGTGGCCCAGTTCCGCTTCTCGAAGAGGGCCGACGGCACCCCCGCCCCCTTCGACCCGCTCCGCTACGTCCTCAGGCAGCCGCACCGCTACCCGCTCTTCCACGTCAAGGACGGCGAGCACGACACCGCAACGCGCGACGGCTACCGGATGACCGACGTGGGTGACGGAGACATCGACTACCGGCGCTTCATCTCCGCGGTCAGCCGTACCCGCCACGGCCGCGGCGGCCACCACTGGCAGGTCGAACACGACCAGCCCGCCGACTCCTTCGCCTTCGCCCGCAAGTCCAGCGCCCACCTGCACTCCCTGCGCGAGCGCGACTGCTGACACCGAGGGCCGGGCCCGCTGGCTTCCCCCGGGGTTCGCCCCCGGAGTCCGGGCCCCGTGTGTCCGGCCACCCGGGCAAGGTCCAGCCCCCGGGCAACGGCCAGCCCCCGGGCATCGGCCGGCCCCACAGCAGAACTCACCCGATGCCCTGCCTGTCGGGCAGCAGCGCGAACTCCCGCTCGGTCGCCTCCGGCACCGTGCGCTCCACCAGCTCCACCAGGAGCGCATGGTGCCGCAGCAACGGCTCCCGCCGATCCTCGAACCCTTCTTCGCCCTCTTGGCCGCCGACGTGGCCCGCGTACCCATGGGCACGCTCAGCGGCGAGCAGCAGCAGATCGTCCAGCCCCGCCATCAGCCGCCGGGACACCTGCGGATTGCCGTGCACCGCCAACCGGATCTCGCTGAACCCAAGGTCCACCAGGTCCTCCCAGGAGGGCACCGACTGCACGAACCGCACCGAGCCGTCCTTGGCCCGGTGGTGCAGTGCCCCCAGCGGAAGCCCCACGGCCACCGAGAGGAACTGCACGATCCGGTCGACCGCCTGCACGGCGGTCGTCGGATCGTTCACGGCGGGCGACAGGGCCCGCAGCGCGATGTCCGACAGCTGCCGCAGCCCGAACCCCAGGTCCTGGTGGAAGGTCCGCTCCACCCCCACCGACACGGTGCGCCGCAGCGCGCGCGGCGCGGGCGGCCGCCCGCCGTGCACGGCGAGCACCGGCGTACCGGGCACGACGAAGTCCCCGATCCGCGGAATCAGCCGCAGTACGACCCCGCGTCGTGCGGCCACCCGGACCAGCCGGGCGATGTACACGTCGCGCAGCACCCCGGCGCGCCCCTCGTACGGGATCAGCCCGGTCTCCTCGCCGAGCACGGCACCCCGCTCCCACCCCCGCTCCTGCTTGCGCAGCACGCCGACCGCCTCCCGGCCGATCCGGTCGACGACGTAACCGACCCGCATCAGCCGCAGCGTCGAGTTCACATAGGCGATGAACAGCACGAGGCTCATCGCCACCATCGCCATCGTCAGCGCGCTCTGTACCAGCGGCACCGAGGACACCCGCCGAGGATCGGTCTCCCCGTCGTACCCGGCCATAACCAGCAGCGACATCACGAAGGTGGCCAGGAAGACACTGAACGTGAGCTTGGTGATCCGGCTCCGTACGAAGATCCGCACCACGCGCGGCGTGAACTGCCCGCTCGCCATCTGCACGGCCACCAGCGAGATGCTGAAGACCACGCCGATGAAGGTCATCATGGCCGAGCTGACGGTGGTGATGATCGTCTTCGCGTCCTCGGCGAGCCCGATCAGCTCGCCCAGCTCGTCGTACGACCCGGACTCGCGCAGCAGCGAGACGACCTCCGCGTCCACGGCCGCTGCCGCACCCCCGACGAGAACGGCGGCGGCGAGCCCGAGGGCCGGCGCGAACCAGAAGGTGTCCCTCAGGTGCTCCCGCAACGGCGAAAGCGGCCGGGGCCTGCGATATCGCGTACCGAGTGGAGTGCTCACCGGGCGAGCGTAGGCCGCCGGAAACCCCGAGAGAGCCTCCCGCCCGCGTCCCCCTCCAGTCGTACACGGAACGGCCCTGAGGGCTGACCCGTACGGCCCATCCGCCCGAGAGGATTGACCCACAACGCCGCATTCACCCCATTCCTGGAGCACTGCCATGAAGGCCCCCGTCATCCTCGCCGCCACCGGAACCGTCGCAGCCGCCGCTTTCCTCGGCGTGGTCGCCGCCCCCGCGGCGTACGACTGGTACCAGGACCGCCACGACCAGTCCTCCACGTACACCACCGGCACCGCCGCCAAGGAGGCCCGAGCCTCGGTCCCGCGCTGGCTGCCCGACACCGCCCAGAACATCTCGTACGCGATGCGGACCACGGGCGGCGACCGCCTCCTCAAGGCAACCCTCCCGACCCCCTCCACCCTGCCGCCCACCTGCAAGAAGATCGTCCCCGCCACCCCCCTCGCCCACTCGGCCCTCAAGGCCGACTGGTTCCCGGAGGACGCCCACAGCCGGGCCACCCACCGCTGCGACCTCTACTACGCGTACGCGGACGGAAGCACTCTGTACGCATGGCAGCACAACGCCGACTGGGTCGACTCCAACAAGGCGGCCGCAGGTCACTGACCACGCAATACGCAGGTGAAACCCACCCCGAACCCCTGGTATTGTTTTCCATGTCGGAACGGGCCAGCGCAAAAAGGCCCCGCACGACAGACACCTTGTCCGGGTGGCGGAATGGCAGACGCGCTAGCTTGAGGTGCTAGTGCCCTTTATCGGGCGTGGGGGTTCAAGTCCCCCCTCGGACACCAGCTGAGACCCCACTTCATGTGGGGTTTTTTGCTTTCCAGGGCTGTGGCGTGAGCAAACACGTAACCTGCGAAGACCTGTGTGGGGTTCGGCGACTCGGTGCGAGTCGCCCCCTCCACCATTCCGCTCAACCGTGCGTCGCGAACGAGATGAACTCTGTCCATTCACCGGCCCCGACCTGAAGTATTGGCCCCTGCCGGCACTTCGAGTCGCGGACGTACGTAACAACTGGCGTCATGGCGACCTCCACGCACTCGCCGCCGCCGGTGCCGCTGTAGCTGCTCTTGAACCAGAACGGGTCCGAAGTGCCTCGCAGGGACTGACTGTTGTTCATAGCTCTCCCAAGACGCGTTCGATCAGACGCGCAGACTCTCCGACGTTGAGCGCCTGCGATCGCAGCATCCCATAGCGCAGCGAGAGGTCACTGACCTTGTCCGCCTCTGAAATGACCATGCTGATGTCCTGCGACTCCACATAGGCGACCTGCTCCCGCGCAGCCGTCTCAAGCAACACCATCGATCCGTTGAGGCCCGGGTGTGCTCCGAGATCGGTGGGCACCACCTGGATTTGGATGTGGCGTTCAGCGCCTCGGCCCAGGAGGTGCTGGAGCTGGCGCCTCATGGCGACGGCTCCGCTCACCGGCCGACGTAGTACCACCTCCTCGATCAGGAAGGTTGCCGCGACTGGTGGCGTCTGCCGATCCAGCAGCTTCTGCCTGTCCATGCGGCCAGCGAGGCGTTCTTCGAGCAGTTCCTCGGACACCGGTGGGTAATGCGCTCCGAGCAGGGCCCGCGCATAATCGTCGGTCTGCAACAGGCCTGGGATCACATACCCCCCGTACCAGAAGAAGCTCAACGCCTCCGCCTCCAGCACCGCGTAGTTCCGGAAGAACCTCGGCAGTCGTGCCAGATCCACCTCCTCCTGCAACGCCCCCAACACCCCACCCGCCCCCAGCACTTCCTCCGCGCACTCCGTGAACCGTCCCTTCGCCGGGCGGCGCCCCTGCTCGATCGAGGCAGTCTGTTCGTACGAGTACCCGACGGCCTCCGCCAGCGCTTCCCGGCTCATTCCCGCCTTCTCCCGGAACAGCTTGAGGAGCTTGCCGTAGCCGACCCAGATCGCCGGCCGGTCGTCGTCGGGCTTCCGCCCCTTCCGTGCACCGGTCCGACCGGCGCTCCCGCTTCCGTTGTCCTTCGCGACCATCCGCTTCACGCTCCCGCCGCCGCACCGTTCACGTACGGTCCCGAAGTCAACGCGCCCCGCCCGCGCGAGGCCACGGCCCGCATGCCGTACAAACCAGAACCCCGCCCGTACCCGCAGATTCGGTACGTCAGGATGCCCTGGTCAGGCTATCCGCGTGACGGGACGGTTACGCCATGAAGTCGAAAATTCCGATTCCGGCCCCCGCGCTCAGCCCAGCGCAGCCCGACGTGTTCCGCATGCATTTCAGCTCCAGCCCGCGCGGTGCCCGCCTCGCCCGTCTGCTCGCCGTGCAGCATCTTGCCGATCTCGGGGTCCCGCACACCTCCCGTTCCTCCCGCGCAGTGGCAGCCGTCGTCGCCGAGTTCGCGGCGAACGCGATCAGCCACGGCCGGACCCCGGGCCGCAACTTCGAGGTCCGCGTCGACCTGACCCCGGACACGATCCGAATCGAGGTCACCGACACCCGCCCCGACCGCTTCCCCCGCACCCCCGCCGACGGCGGTATCCCCGAACCCCCGTCCCCGTACGCGACCTCCGGCCGGGGCTTGCTGCTGGTCTCCGCGACCGCGGACCGGTGGGACTGGTTCGTCCGCGACAACTGCGCCAAGACCGTCTGGGCCGAGCTGTCCCTGCACCCGTGAGCCTCCGGCGCCGGGGCGGTCCTCGCTCCACCTCCCTCGCTCCGCCTCGACGGATGTCCCGAAGCGGAGATGGGGAGAAGGAGCAGGAGCTGCTTGCGTGTGTGCCGGGCTTGCGGCCGGTCGCGGAGGCGGAGTCCGTATTGTTCCGCCGCTTCGATCTGGTGTCTCTCTTTGAACTGAGAGAGGGCGAGCGCGCGGAACCGGCGGTTCTGGCTGACTGGTGCTCGATCGCCGGTTGCCGAGGCCGTCCTGAATGGAGGAGGTGGCTCGGGAGTGACGGGTGCGCCGGCCTCCGTCGGGGGCGGGGGCGGGGGCGTCGGGCGTGCACGGTGCGGCGGGGCAGCCCAAGTAAGGTGAGCCTTATTTGGTGATGTCGCACGTGAAGCAACCGCTGGAGGCCCCCATGCCGCTGTCCGTCCCACCCGGCGGGACCACTCGTCGGCCGCCGCGTATCGCCAGGCCCGAGCCCGTGGAGCGGGTGGGCAGTGGCTGGGTGGCGCAAGCCGTCGGGGGCGGCGACTTCTGGGGCGAGGTACGCAGGGCAGGGGGCTCGCCCGTCGTCGAGAGCGATCCGGCCGGGGACCCGGCGTATCGGGTGGTGACCTTTCTTTGGCGGGGGAGTGCGGCGACCCGCGCCGTGCTCGTGTTGCCGAACAAGGTCGTCGACCCGCGCGACATGGCCCGCAATCTGATGGAACGGGTGCCAGGCACCGACATCTGGCACTGGTCCGTGCGGATGCGGGACGACTGGCGGGCCACCTACGCGTTCTGCGCGGACGAGGGGGGTGGGCCGGAGTACGGCACCCAGGCGTATTGGGCGTGGCTGCGCGGCAGGCAGGTGGGCGATCCGCTCAACTCGCGCACGCTTGAGCGGCGTTGGGGTGGCGAGCCGGTGTCGTACGTCGAGTTGCCGCAGGCGCCCTCCGGGGACCTGTGGCAGCGGCGGGCCGGCGTGCCGCGTGGCACCGTCACCGTGCACACCGTGCACAGCGAGCTGCTCGGGAACGAGCGGCAGGTGCATGTGTACGAGCCGCTCGGAGGTGCGCGGAGGCCCGCTGGGAGCGAGCGGGTGCTACCCGGCGGCGCAGCAGGGCCGCCCGGGGGCGCCCGGCAGGCGTCCGGTGACGAGCAGGGCCTGCCCGTGCTGGTGTTGCTGGACGGGGAGATGTGGCAGCCGGGGCTCGACGTCGCCTCGCTGCTCGACAATCTGATCGCAGACGGGCGGATTCCGCCGCTGGTGGCGTTGCTGCCGGAGTCGCTCGGGTCGGACGTCCGGTGGGATGAAATGGCGTGCAATGAGAGGTTCGCGGGTTTCCTGGAGCGGGAGCTGCTGCCCTGGGCGGGTGCGTGGCTGGCGTTGACGGACGACCCGGCGCGGACCGTGGTCGCCGGGCAGAGCCTGGGCGGGCTGACCGCCGCCTATGCCGCGGTGTGCGCGCCCGGCCGGTTCGGGCTCGTACTGGCGCAGTCGGGGTCGTTCTGGTGGCCGGATGGGCCCGATGCCGAGAGCTCGGAGTGGCTGACCGGGCAGATCGCCGCCGCCGAACGGCTGCCCGTGCGGTTCTGGCTTTCGGTGGGGGAGCAGGAGTGGGTGGCGCTGCCCGCCGCACGCAGGCTGCGCGACACCCTGGCCGACAAGGGGTACGACGACGCCGCCTACCGCGAGTACAACGGTGGCCACGACTACCTGTGCTGGCGCACCGAACTCACCGACGGTCTGGTGGAGTTGCTCGGGAAGTGACGTCGTCTCGCGGAAGGGGAGCCGTGGGTCGGCAGTAGCCGGCCCGCGGCCCCCTCGATCCAAGTGATCCCGCGTGCGCGCCCCCCTTACGCCGGGGACTCCTGCAAATACGACACGCAGCTCGCGTGCGGAGCAGGGCCGTGCACCGTCTCCCAGCCCCCGGGGGGAGCCCGGAAGGCCGGCCACAGCGAGTGTGCCCCGTCCGCGTTGCGCAGGACCAGGTGGGTGCCCTCCGAGGCCGAATCGGACTCCGGGGCGTCGAAGGGCGATGCCGTGGTCATGCGTGGTCCAGCTCCTTCAGATGGGCGGCGAGCACCGCGCAGATCTCGTCCAGCGGACCCGGCTGCGTCAACTCCGGGTGCAGGCAGTCGAGATCGAGATTGCGGAGGGTGCCGCCGATGTACGGGGACCAGGCGTCCGGGGTCAGCCAGTCCTCCGGGCGCGGTGCCGCCGCCGTGAAGAAGAGCACGTCGCCCGCGAAGGGGCGGTGCTCGTGCGCGCGCATCAGGCGGGCGTTGTTCACGACGATGTCGACCACCGCCGAGAGCGTGCGGTCCGGCAGGCCGGCCAGGGCGCTGCCCTCGCGGTGCAGCGTGGCCAGGACGTCCTCGCGGGTCAGCTCGTCCGTACGGTCGTAACCGGCCATCCGCAGCAGCGCGGTGAGCGCGTCCGTCTCGGCCGGGATCGCCGCGTCGCGCCACTGGTCGGACGGGTAGGCGTCCAGCAGGGCCAGCAACTCGACGTCCTCGCCCGCCTCTTGGAGCTGTACGGCGACGGTGTGCGCGAGCACCCCGCCCACCGACCAGCCCAGCAGCCGGTACGGGCCGTGCGGACGCACCGTGCGCATTGCCTCGATGTACTCGGCGGCCATCTCCTCCATGGTCGTCGGCAGAACACTGCCCTCGTCGCCGGACAGGCCGCGGGCCTGGAGCCCGTACAGCGGCTGGCCGGGATCCAGGCGCGAGAGCAGGCCCGAGTAGCACCAGCTGATGCCGCCCGCCGGGTGGAACGCGAACAGCGGGGTGCGGTCGCCGGTGGCGCGCAGCGGGAGCAGCAGGTCCAGGGCGTGGTCGGACTCGTGGCCGCCCGCGTCGAGGCGGGCGGCGAGAGTGGCCGGAGTCTGCGCCTGGAACAGCGTGCCGATGGTGAGTTCGGCTCCGAGCGCGTCGCGGACCCGGGCGACCAGGTGGGCCGCGAGGAGCGACGTACCGCCGAGGTCGAAGAACGCGTCGTCGACGCCCACCCGGGCCACGCCGAGCACATCGGCGAAGAGCCGGGTCAGCGTCTCCTCGCGGTGGCCCGAGGGGGCCCGGCCGCTGTCGGCCGTGCCGGTGAACGTGGGCGCGGGCAGCGCGCGGCGGTCGAGCTTGCCGTTCGGGCTGAGCGGCAGCTCGTCCAGGACCACGATCACGCCCGGCACCATGTGCTCGGGGAGCGTGCGGGCGAGCCGGGCGCGCAGGGCCTCCGGGTCGGGGCTCACTCCCGCGGCGGCCGGGGTGGCGTAACCGACCAGCCGCTGATCGCCCGGCCGGTCCTCGCGGACCAGCACGCCGACCGCGCCCACCGTCGGATCCTGCGCCAACTCGGCCTCGATCTCACCGAGTTCGATGCGCTGGCCGCGCAGCTTCACCTGGTGGTCGGTGCGGCCCAGGTACTCGACCTCGCCGTGCTCGGTCCAGCGCGCCAGGTCGCCCGTGCGGTACATGCGGGCACCGGGGGCGCCGTACGGGTCGGCGACGAAGCGGGACGCGCTGAGCGCCGGGCGGCCGAGGTAGCCGTCCGCCAACTGCACGCCCGCCAGGAAGAGTTCGCCGGGAACGCCGGGCGGGCACGGCTGGAGTGCGGCGTCCAGGACGTACAGCCGGGTGTTCCAGACCGGGCGCCCGATCGGCACCGCACCCGCCGCCGACTCCGCCGTGTCGCACGCGTGGTACGTCACGTCGACGGCTGCCTCCGTGGGACCGTACAGATTGTGCAGCGGTACGCCGGCGCCGAGCACCCGGCCGAACTCGCGGACCGTCTCGCGGGGCAGCGCTTCACCGCTGCAGAACACGTGGCGCAGCCCCGTGCAGGACGCCGCGGCGGGCTCCGTCAGGAAGACCTGGAGCATCGAGGGCACGAAGTGGCAGACGGTGACGGCCTGTTCGCGGATGACGCGGGCCAGGTACGCGGGATCCTTGTGGCCGCCGGGCTCGGCGACGACCAGCGTCGCACCCTCGCGGAACGCCCAGAAGAACTCCCAGACCGACACGTCGAAACCGGACGGCGTCTTCTGCAGCACCCGGTCGGCGGAAGTCAGGGCGTACTCCGCCTGCATCCAGCGCAGCCGGTTGTCGATCGCCCGGTGCGACACGACGACACCCTTGGGGCGGCCCGTCGAGCCCGAGGTGTAGATGACGTACGCGGGGTGCTCGGGGGTGAGGCCGGGAGCAGGGTTCGCGGGGGAGTAGGGCGTGGGATCGAACCGGTCGAGGGCGACAAGGCCGAAACCGGAGGCCGGTACGCGGTCCGCGCGGTCCGCGACGACGCAGGCCGGTTCGGCGTCGGCCAGCATGTGGGCGAGCCGGTCCGCCGGGTAGTCCGGGTCGAGCGGCAGATAGGCGCCGCCCGCCTTCAGTACGGCGAGCAGGGCAACGACCAGGTCAGCGGAGCGGGGCACGGCGACCGCGGCGACCGTGCCGGGCCGCACACCCTCCTCCATCAGGCGGTGCGCGAGCCGGTTGGCCCGGGAGTTCAGTTCCGCGTAGCTCAGCCGCTGCTCGCCGAAGACGAGTGCGGTGGCGTCCGGGGTACGGGCCGCCTGCTCCTCGATCGGGGCGATCAGGGTGGTGACCGGCAGGGGGCGGTCGGTCGCGTTGAACTCGTCCAGCACCAGGGCGAGTTCGCTCTCGCGGGCGATGCTGTGTGCGGCGAGCGGGGTGTGCGGTCCCGCGTGTGCGACGCGCTCGAGCAGCTCCAGGAAGCGGGCCTGGTGGAGGGCGAGTTCGTCGGTGCCGTAGAGGGCGGGGTTGCCGTCGTAGTCGATGCGCAGGCCGCTGCCGTCGGTGCGGTCGTAGACATTGACCGTGAGGTCGTCGACCGGGCCCGCGGACAGGTTGTGCGCCTCGGTGCGGGCGCCCGCGAAGGTCAGCGCGTAGTCGAACGGCATCACATTGATCAGCGGGCCGACCAGGGAGCGCCCCTCGCCGAGCAGGCCGAGGTCGCGGCGGATGTCCTCGTACCGGTAACGCTGGTGGCGGCGTGCCGCGCGGATGCCGAGGACCACCTGCCGGGTCAGCTCGGCGAAGGTCGCCGACGGGCTGACGGTGAGCCGCAGCGGCAGCACGTTCATCACCATGCCGGGGACGCGCAGCGCCACCGAACCCATCCGGCCCATCATCGGCAGCCCGAGCACGACCTCCTCCGCATGCGTGGCCCGGGAGAGGTGAAGCGCCTGGGCGGCGATCAGCACCTCCGGCCAGGTCGCCCGGATCGACGACGCCAGCTCGCGCAGCTGGTCGGTGGCGGTGGGGGAGAGGTGTGCGGTGCGGCGGTGGAATGTGCGGGAGGGGAGCGCGGTGCGCCCGGCCAGGTTCGGCGCCTCGGGGCGGTCGGCGAACGCGCCGTCCCAGAACCGCCGGTCCTTGTCGTACGTCTCCGAGGCCCGGTACCCGGCGTCCTCGTCGACCAGGTCCGCCAGCCGCCCGAACGGGCTGTCCGCAGGGCTCTCGCCCGCGGCGAGCGCGGTGTAGACCTCGGCGGTGCGGCGGGCCAGCAGCGAGTACCCGAAGCCGTCCATCACCACGTGGTGGACCCGCTGGTACCAGAGCCAGCGTGCGTCGCCCACCTGGAACAGGGCGTGCGCGAACAGTGGCCCCTTCGCCAGGTCGAAGGGCGTGTCGAGATCGGCCCGCATCCACTCCATCGCGTCGGCGAAGGGGTTGGTCCGGGAGCGGAGATCGGCGACGTGCAGCGGGAGTTGCGGAATGGCGAGCGGCAACTGGAGCGGCCCGTCCGCCGCGTCCACGATCCGCACCCGCAACGCGTCGGCCTCGGACACGACCTGACGGAGCGTCCTGGCGAAGACCTCGGGGTCGACCGGCCCGTGGATCTCCAGGCACTCGGCGGTGTTCTGCGCCGGACTGTGCGGATCGAGGGCCTGCGCGAACCACATGCCGGACTGGGCCGCGGTCAGCTTGAGCGGCCGCAGGGGCGCGGCGGGGCCGGCCGAGGCCGCTGCCGTCGGGGCCGTCATGAGGCCGCCCCCAGGAGCGGTGCCCAGGCCTCGATGGCGGGCTGCTCGGCCAGGTCGACGAAGGACGCGGTGGTGCCGTGGTCGCGGCGCCACCGCTCCAGCAGCGCCATGATGCGCATCGAGTCCAGGCCGTAGTCGACCAGGTTCTCGTCGACGGGTATGTCCTCGGGGTCCTCGCCCAGCACGTCGGCGACGTCGGCGCGGATCAGCTCGACGGTGAGGGGCGTGGCGGCGGTCTGGTCCGGCATGTCCTCAGATCCCCTTCAGAACGGATTCGGTGGTGGTGACGACCGCGCACCGGCCGGCCGCGTACTTCAGCGCCATGTCGTGGTCCGCGCGGGAGAAGTCGGCCACCGCGTCGGCGACGACGAAGGCCTGCACGTCGCGCATCCACGCGTCGCACGCCGTCATCAGGACCCCGATGTGCGCGTACACGCCGACGATGACGAGCTGGTCGCGGCCCGCCTCGCGCATCCGCTGCTCAAGGTCGGTGCGGACGTACGCGCTGTACTTCCACTTGGTGAGGACGGTGTCGCCGGGCTCGGGAGCGACCGGTCCCGCGATGGCCTTCGCGTGCGCGTCGTCCGGCAGGCCGGGCCCCCAGAAGTCCTGCTGGAGTCCGCGCTCGGCGGGGGACTGCCCGCCGGGCTGGGCGGAGTATAGGACCGGCATGCCGGCGCCGCGGGCCGCGGTCGCCAACGCGGCCACGTTCGGCAGGAGTTCGCTGGTCGGCGAGGTGCCTTCGGTGTACGCCGTCAGGAAGTGGTTCTGCAGGTCGTGGACGAGCAGCACCGCCCGCTGCGGATCGATGGTCCAGCCCACCCGGTTCTCGGGCAGCTCGTCGGGGGTGGGCATGGCGTACGGGGCGACGGCGGGGAGGGCCATGGGGGGCCTTTCGTAGAGCGGGGCGGTGCGTGGTCGTACGTGTGACGGGTGGGGTCGTACGTCTTACGGGTGGTGCGGGGGAGCTGTGGAGGGTCAGCCCTGCGGCGCGGCGGCGATCGACCGCTGGTCCTTCTTGCTGATCTTGCCGATGCCGGTCTGCGGGAACGCGGTCACGAACTCGACCCGGTCGGGGACCTTGTACGCGGCCAGGCCCTGCTCCCGTACGAACTTCTTGACCGCCACGGACTTCAGCGGCTCGGCGCCGGCGCGCAGGATGACGTAGGCGAGGGTCCGTTCGCCCAGGTACTCGTCCGGGACGGCGACCAGCGAGCAGTCGTGCACGGCGGGGTGGCCGAGGATGATGTTCTCGATCTCCTCGGGGGCGATTTTCTCGCCGCCGCGGTTGATCTGGTCCTTGGCCCGGCCCTCGACGACCAGGTGGCCGGTGGGGGTTCGGCGCACGATGTCGCCGGTGCGGTAGAAGCCGTCGGCGGTGAAGGACCGCGCGTTGTGCTCGGGTGCCCGCCAGTAACCACGGATCGTATAAGGGCCGCGGGTCAGCAGGTGACCCGCTTCACCCTCGGGGACCTCCACGTCGGCGTCGTCGACGATGCGGATCTCGTCGGCGGCGGAGATCGGCCGGCCCTGGGTGGTGACGATCGTCTCCGGATCGTCGTCCAGACGCGTGTAGTTGACGAGCCCCTCGGCCATGCCGAAGACCTGCTGGAGAGTGCAGCCGAGCGCCGGGCCCACCCGGCGGGCCGCCGCCTCGCTGAACTTCGCACCGCCGACCAGCAGGACCTCCAGGCTGGAGAGGTCGTACGAGGTGGTGGCGGCGGACTCCGTCCAGACCAGGGCCAGTGGAGGAACCACCCCGGTGATCGTGACGCGTTCGCGCTCGATCAGCGGGAACGCCGTGTCCGGGTCGGGCTGCGGGCACATGACCACCCGGCCGCCCGCGTGGAGGACGCCGAGCGAACCGGGGGAGGAGAGCGGGAAGTTGTGCGCCGCGGGGAGGGTGACCAGATAGACCGAGTCGGCGCTCACGCCGCAGAGTTCGTTGGAGCCCCACAGGGAGTAGATGTAGTCGTCGTGGGTGCGGGGGATCAGCTTGGGCACACCGGTGCTGCCGCCGGAGAGCTGGAGGAAGGCCAGATCGCAGGGGGCCGGTCCGTCGAGGTCCGTCGCGGGGAGCGGGACCTCGGTGAGCGGCGTGTGCACACCGGCGTCGCCCACCACGAAGACATGGCGCAGGGTGGGGACGTCGGCGCGGACCTTCGAGGCCAGGTCGCGGTAGTCGAAACCGGCGGCCCGGTCGGGGACGACGTACGCGACGGCCTCGGTGAACTCGCAGAAGTAGTGGATCTCGGTCTCGCGGTGCGCGGGGAGGGCGAACACGGGGAGCGCGCCGACCTGGAACAGGGCGAAGACCACTTCGAAGAACTCGGCGATGTTGGGGAGCTGGACCACCACCCGGTCGCCCCTGGAGATGCCTCGCGCGGCGAAGCCGGAGGCCAGCTCGCTCGCCCTGGTGTGCAGTTCGGCGTAGCTCCAGTGCCGGTCGCCGTCGGTTATCGCGGTCCGGTCGGGGTGGGCCTCGGCGCGGGAGCGGAGCATCTCGCCGAAGGTTTCGCCGTTCCAGTAGCCGGCGGCACGGTACTGGGCGGCCAGGTCGTCGGGCCAGGTGGGGGCGTCGGGCAGCACGGGGGTTCCTCGGCGGGGGTCGTGGGGCGGGGCCGGACCAGGTGCGGGTCCGGCCCCGAACGAAAGGACGTGAGGGCGGGGCCGGGAGGGCGTGAGGGCGGGGCCTACTTGGCGGCCATGGCCTTCTGGATGTCGTCCAGGACCGAGACCGCGGCCTGGGCACCGCCCAGACTGGTCCACTTGGAGCCGTCGATCTCGGTGACGTGCTTCTCCTTGACCGCGGTCAGCTGCTGGTAAGCGGGCTTCGCCTTCAGCTCGGTGAAGAGCTTGGCGTCCTTGCCCGCGGAGGTCAGCGTGCCGATGAACAGCCAGTCGGCGTCGATCTGCTTCAGGTCCTCGTCGCTGAGCGGCGTCGAGTGGCCCTGGCCCTTCTCGTTCTGGATGCCGGGGCGCTTGAAGCCGATCTCCTTGACGACGTCCGAGATGAACACGCCCTGCTGCATGACCGCGGTGCCCTTGGCGGAGTAGCGGGCCACCGACACGCTCTTGCCCGCGCTCGCGCCCAGTGCCTTCTTCACCTCGGCCACCTTGGTGTCGTACCCCTTGAGGAACTCGGCGGCCTCGTTGGACTTGCCGAGCACCTTGCCGGTCAGCGCGAAGGACTTCTTCCAGTCCTTCTTCTTGTCGATGGTGACGACGGTCGGCGCGATCTTCTGGAGCTGCGCGAGGACCTGCTTGTCGGCGAGCTGGCCGGCCAGGATGACGTCCGGCTTGGCCTGGATGACCTTCTCGATGTCCGGTCCGGTGACCGCGCCGACCACCGGGATGCCCTTCGCCTGGTCGGCGAGGTAACCCGGGGCGCCCTTCTGGCCGCGGCCCGCGGACAGCCCGACAGGCTTGACCTTCAGAGCGAGGGCGGAGTCGAGGTCCATCTCGCTGAGGACGACGACGTTCTTCGGTGCGACCGGGACCTTCACCTCGGCGCCGGTCGCGTCGGTGACCGGGACCTTCTCCGCGCTCTTGGCCTGGCCCGCGGCGTCCGGCTCCTTGGAGGCGGACTTGTCCGAACCGCAGGCGGAGAGGGTGAGGGCGGAGGCGAGGGTGAGGGCTGCCACCGCGGTCAGCCGGGCGCGCGGGGTGAGGTTCGACGACATGTCCGTGATCTCCATGCTGGTGAAGGCGAAATGATGCCCGGCCAGAAAACCGGACATACGGGGTGTCACCCCCCGAGCGGGGGCATGGCGAACTGGTCCCGCGGCAGCAGGGAGTTCGCGGTGCCCCGACCAGGGGATCCACGTGGTGGTTAGGTTAGGCTAACTTCATGTTGGTTGCGCAAGAGGGGCGGGTCCGGGAGTCCGGATCCGAACCCCCCATACCGGGCTCGGCGAAGCCGCACCGCCCCACGCTCCTGGCGGCCGCCGCTCTGGTCCTGCTCCTGCTGGGACTGTGCGTGCTGTCGCTGTTGATCGGCTCGGGCTCGAACCCGATGGCGCGCGCCTGGGGGTTCCTCACCGGCGACCCCGCCGCCCGCGCGGATGCGCAGATCCGGCTTGCCGTCATGGACGTACGGCTGCCGCGCACGCTCGCCGGACTCCTCGTCGGCATCGCGCTCGGCGCCGCCGGCTGCCTGCTCCAGGCCGTCACGCGCAACCCCCTTGCCGAGACCGGACTGCTCGGCGTCAACTCCGGCGCCGCACTCGGCGTGGTGATCGGACTCACATACTTCGGCGTCACCTCGGCGTACGGAGTGCTGGTGTGGGCGCTCGCCGGTGGCATGGCGGCGAGTTCCGTCGTCCTGCTGCTCGCCGCGTCCGGGCGGGCAGCAGGGTCGCCGCTGCGGCTCGTGCTCGCAGGATCCGCACTCGGCGCGACGTTCCACGGGGCCACGTCGTATGTCCTGCTCGGCACCCAGTCCACCTTCGACACGTACCGCTACTGGACGATCGGATCCCTCGCGGGCATCGAGACCAAGGACACCTACCCGCTGATCCCGCTGATCGTGGTCGGCCTGGTGATCGCGTTCGCCTGTGTGCGCCCGCTGTCCGCACTGGCGCTCGGCGACGACAGCGCGCGCTCGCTGGGCCACCACCCCGGCCGGATCCGGCTGATCGTGGCGGTCGCGGTGACACTGCTCGCGGGAGCGGCGGTCGCACTCGCGGGGCCGATCGCCTTCCTCGGCCTGCTCGCCCCGTACGCGGCACGCGCCGTCACCGGGCCGCGGATGGCGGGCCAGTTGGTGCTGTCCGGACTGTTCGGCGCGGTCGCGATGATCGCCGCCGACCTGCTCGCCCGGGTGGTCATCAGGCCGTGGGAGACACCGGTGAGCGTGCTGCTGGCCTTCATCGGCGGCCCGCTGCTGATCTGGATCGCGCGCTCGCGGCACCTGTCCACGGCGGGAGCGAGCGCATGACGAAGAACGGCACCGCTACGGAGCCGAACAGCTCCCCGCCCGTTCCCCTCCCGGTCACCCCGCCCGACTCCACCCCCGTACGCCTCGGCACCCTCTCCTGGCTGTTCCCGTACCGCAGCGCGCTGGTGGCCGTCGGGCTCTCGGTGCTGATCGGGGTGATCGTGGCGTGCGCCGCGTTCGCCAGCTCCACCGGGATGAGCTTCTCCGACACCGTCGCCGGGCTCCTGGGCACCGGGGACTTCGCCACGGTGATGCTCGTCCAGGAGTTCCGGCTGCCGCGCATCGCGGTGGGGCTGATGGTCGGCGCCGCCCTCGGCATCGCGGGCTGTCTGACCCAGACCCTGGCCGGCAACAGGCTCGCCACCCCCGACGTCATCGGCGTCAACGACGGTGCCACGGCCGCCGTCGTCGCGTCCGTCGTGGGGTCCTCCACCGGCATGATCGGCGACTGGTGGCTGGGACCGCTGGGCGCCGCGCTCGCCGCCATGCTGGTCGTGCTGTGCGCGGGCGGCGCCGGACGCGGCGGCTACCGGATCCTGGTCGTCGGCATCGGCGTCTCCACCGTCATCGGCGCCGCCACCGACCTGGTGATGTCCCGTGAGAACGACAACACGGCGGGCGGCGTCTTCCTGTGGACCGTCGGCTCGCTCAACGGCCGTGACTGGGGCGTCGGCACCCCGCTCTCCTACCTGCTCCTCGTCCTCGTGCCCCTCGCCCTCGTCATGGGCAGCCGGCTCCAGCTGCTGCGCTTCGACGACGACATGGCGGCCACCCTCGGCGTCAACGTCCCCCGGGTGCGGGCGCTCTCCCTCGCCCTGGCCGTCGTCCTGGCCGGCATCGCCGTCGGCATCGGCGGACCGATCGCGTTCGTGGCGCTCGCCGCGCCCGTGCTCGCCGCCCGGCTCGGCGGACCCACCCGCGTCCCCGTCATCGGCTCCGCGCTGGTCGGCGCGGCACTCGTCGCGGGCGCGGACGCGCTCGGCCGGGTCATCGCCCCGGTCGAGATCCCGGTCGGCGTCGTCACCAGTGTGCTGGGCGGCCCCTTCCTGCTCTGGGTGCTCTTCGGCAACAAGCCCTCGACGCGCCCCGCCGCCTCCCCCGCGTCCGTGGCGCCCTCGACTCCCGGCGACGCTCCCGCCTCCCCCTCCAAGTCCACCCGGACCGGAAAGGCCTGATCCCGTGGAACTGACCGTAGAGGCGCTCACCGCCGGATACCCCGGCCACCCCGTCGTCGACGGCGTCGACCTCACCGTCCCCAGCGGCAAGGTCGTCGCGATCGTCGGGCCCAACGGGTGCGGCAAGTCGACCCTGCTGCGCGCCGTCGCCCGACTGCACAAGCCGGAGTCGGGCACCGTGCGCGCCGGGGACGCGGACGTCTGGCAGCTCACCCAGCGCAGGGCCGCCCACCGCATCGCCCTGCTCGCCCAGTCCCCGCAGGCCCCCGAGGCGGTCACCGTCGCCGGACTCGTACGGTACGGACGCCACCCGCACCAGGGCCTGTTCCGGCAGTGGTCGCGCGAGGACGAGGCGGCGGTCCGGGCTGCCCTGGAGGCCACCGGCACCACCGCGCTCGCCGAACGCCGCCTCGACCAGCTCTCCGGCGGGCAGCGGCAGCGCTGCTGGCTGGCGATGGTCCTCGCCCAGGAAACCCCGATCGTCCTCCTCGACGAGCCGACCAGCGCCCTCGACCTCGGCCACGCCGTCGAAGTCCTCACCCTGGTGAGGGAGGTGGCGGCGGCGGGCCGCACCGTCGTCATGGTCCTGCACGACCTGGCGAGCGCCGCCCGCTACGCCGACACCGTCGTCGCCATGAACCGGGGCCGCGTCGTCGCCCACGGCCCTGCCCGCGAGGTGGTCACCGCCGCTCTCGTGAAGGAGTTGTACGGCGTCGACGCCGACATCCTCGCTGCCCCGGGCGACGGCTCACCGGTCGTCGTACCGGTCGCGAAGGCGGCGGGCACGGACGCGGACGCTCCGGCGGGCACGGACGCGTCCGCTTCGGCGCGCGCAGACACGGCCGTGGGGGCGGGCACGGATCCGGCCGTTGCGGCGGACGCGGTCACCACCTCCGTAAGCTGACCGCGCATCGCGCCCGCCGCGGGACTACCGCCGCCGCGTCACCGCGAAGTCCGCCGCCGTCCACGCCAGCGCCACCGCCCCGTCCAGCATCGCCCCCTCGGCGGCCGGGGTGGCGGCTGCCGCGGTGAACTCCGGCTGGTGCGGGCCGCTCGTACCGCTGCCGATGTCGAGCACCGGGTGGATCGAGGGCACCACGTGCGACACGTTGCCCATGTCGGTCGACGCGAAGGGGCCGCGCACCTGCGGCTCGGGCCGGCCCAGCTCGCGCGCGTTCGCCGACCACAGCGCGACCAGCTCCGGATCGGAGCGGAAGTCCAGATAGTCGGGCGAAGGCTGTACGAGGTCGATCTCGCAGCCGGTGGCCAGCGCCCCCGCCCGGAAGCAGTCCTCCACCCGGCCGCGCAGCTCCCGCAGTTCCTCCACCGAAGGGGTGCGCAGCGCGTACGAGGCACGGGACCGCTCCGGGATGGCGTTGAGCGCGGTACCCGCCTCGGTGGCGATGCCGTGCACCTTCCACTCCCCGGGCAACTGCTGCCGCAGCAGCCCCAGGGCCACCTGCGCCACGGTCAGCGCGTCGGCCGCGTTCCGCCCGTCGTGCGGGTTCATCGCCGCGTGCGCCGACTTCCCCCGGTACGTCACGTCCAGCGAGCCCATCGCGAACGACCGGAAGTCCGCCACCTCGAACGGACACGGGTGGACCATCATCGCCGCGTCCACCCTGTCGAACGCCCCCGCGTCGAGCAGCAGCGCCTTACCGGCCCCGCTCTCCTCGGCGGGAGTGCCCAACACGCGTACCGTCAGACCGAGTTCATCGGCATACGGAGCCAGCGCCAGGGCCGCGCCCACCCCGGCCGCGGCGATCAGGTTGTGCCCGCAGGCATGCCCCATGCCTGGCAGCGAGTCGTACTCGCACGCCAGCGCGACGGTCGTGGGGCCGGAGCCGGCGGTCGCCTCGAAGGCGGTGTCCAGACCGTAGGCGGGAGCGGTGACGGCGAAGCCGTGCGCGCGGAGCAGGTCCGCGCACCAGGCGGCGGCGCGGTGCTCCTGGAAGGCGGTCTCCGGGTGCGCGTGGATCCGACGGCTGAGGGCCAGAAGCTCTTCCCGGACCTCGCCGACGCGGGCGCGCATCGCGGCCTTCACCTCGCGCGGGACCGTCCTGCCGACCGTACTGGCGTCCGTGCCGTCGGCCGGGCGACCGTCCGTACCGCCGACCGGGCCGCTGTCTGTACCGCCGCCCCTGCCACCGGCTGGGCCGCTGTCCGTGCTCTCCGACACCTGTTGTCCTCCTGACCATGGAATATGTGCGGATCCTGCCACCCTACGGGGGCCGGTCCGGTCCTCGTGCGCCGTACCGGGAGGGTCGGCCGGGTGGGGGGCAACACCGGGCCCACGGACCGGTGTTGTGTGCGGGCTCGTGCGGATACCGTTGATCCCTCACGACCGGTCCGACGGGGGAGTGCCTGATGCTGGATCCCATTTCGCTGGCTGCCGTCACGGCGGTGCTGGGAGCGGTCGCCAGCGGCACCGCGAACGAGGCGGGCAAATGGGTCTGGCAGTCGACCGGAGGCCTGGTGCAGCGCGCCCTCGGCCGCCACGTGGCCGCACCTTCCAGTGGACGCCAACTCGACGACGTGGCACACCGGTTGCATGAGGCGATGCGTCACGACCCCGGTCTCGCCAGGGACTGGGCCGCCTTCGCCGGCACCGTGACGAGGCCGGGACGCGTCCGTTCCACACCCCGGCTGCCCGCCGCCCCGCACTCCTTCACCGACCGCAGGAAGGTGCTGAAGCAGCTCGACGAGGAAGCCTCGCGCAAGGCCGACGGGCGCCCCCGTGCC
This sequence comes from Streptomyces sp. NPDC058663, assembly GCF_042716745.1. NCBI lineage: Bacteria > Bacillati > Actinomycetota > Actinomycetes > Kitasatosporales > Streptomycetaceae > Streptomyces > Streptomyces sp. NPDC058663. The sequence continues at coordinate 44,346 of NZ_JBHXRV010000019.1, read as the reverse complement.
GTCCTGCTGTACGGCCCCGAAGGCATCGGCACCAGCGCGGCGGCAGTGTTCTGGGGCAACCGGGAGGCGAGCGGCCGGTTCCCCGACGGGCAGCTGTACGTCGATCTGCGCGGCGGCCCGGAAGGGGCCATGGACGCGGGCGCCGTACTGCGCGACCTGTTCCGCCAGCTCGGGGTGGGCCACGAAGAGATACCCCCGGCCCAGGAGCACCGGGCGGAGTACTTCCGCAGCTGCGTGGCCGACCTTCACCTGCTCGTCGTACTCGACCACGTGACCTCCGCCGCCCAGGTGCGCGCGCTGCTGAGCTCGGCGCCCGGAGTGGTCACCGTGCTGGTCGCCCGCGACCCGCTGCACGGGCTGGACATCCTGCGGGTACCCGTCGGGCCTCTCACAGACAAGGACGCGCGCAGACTCCTCGTCAAGGTCGCGGGCAAGCAGGCCGTCGACGCCGCCCACGCCCGGATGCCCGCCGTCCTCGCCCGCTGTGCGGGCTCGCCGTACGCGCTGCGGGCCGCCGCGCCCCGGTTGCACGCCCATCTGCCGCCGTCCCGCCCGGAAGGGTCGCCCCTGCCCGCCATGAGCGAGAACGACGCCGTCCGCGTCGCCATCGACGACGCGTACCACACCCTCGACCCGGCCACCGCCCGGATCTACCGGCTGGCGGCCCTGCGCCCGTGGCCCGGCTGCTCCGCCCGGATCGCCGGGTGGGCCGCCGGCGTCCCGGCCGCCGAAGCCGCCCGCGCGCTGGACGTCCTCGCCGGGCTCCAGCTTCTGGACGTCACCCCCCAGGGCGGTTACCGGTACCGGCCCTCCGTACGCGCCCACGCCGAACAGGAAGCCTTCCGCGCGGACGGCGTCGCGGTCTGTTCCGCCGCGGTGCAGCGCGTGCTGCGCGGACTCCTCCACTTCGCCGAGCCGACCGCCCGCGCCGCCCTCCCGCAGAGCTGGCGCTCACCGCGGCCCGCCGCCACCGACGCCGAGGTGGGATACCGGAGCCCGGGCGACGTGCTGGCCGCGCTGGCGGCGGAAGCGGGCAATCTCGCCGAGGCGGTGGCCGCGGCCGACGAGTTCGGCGAGCCCGACACCGTGTGCCGGCTGGCGCGCGCACTGTGGCCGGTCCAGCTGAAGGCGGGCCTGCTCGAAGTCCTGCTGCCCGCACTGCACACCGGAGCGCGCACCGCAGCAACCCACTTCCCCGGCACCCGTACCGCCGGGATGGCGCACGCCCACCTCGGCTTCGCCCTGACCGCCCTGGAGCGGTACGAGGAGGCCGAGAGCGCACTGCGCGCCGCCGCCCGCGACGAAAGCGCGGCGGGTCACTTGCGCGGCCAGGCCTCGGTGGTCGAGGGGCTCGGACTCCTGCGGATGGCGCAGTGGCGCTGGGCGGAGGCGTACGGCCTCTTCGAACAGGTAGGCGCCCTGTACGCGCAGATCGGTCCGGACGACGACGGTGCCGCCGATCTGCCGCGCGCACTCGCCCTGCTGTCCCGCCACCGGGGCCGCGCGCTGGCCGGACTCGGCAGGCCCGAGGAGGGGCGCGCGCTGCTCGGCGCGGCGGTGCGTTCCTTTCGGACCCTGGGGGCGGGCGGCGACACCTACAACACGGCACGCGCGCTGACCGATCTCGCCCGCACCCACGTCGACGGCACCCGGCCCGCGAGCGCGACGGAACGGGCGGCCGCGCTGCCGTTGATCGACGAGGCGCTCGCGCTGCTGGAGGACGAGCAGGCCGTCCACCACCTCGCCTACCTGCGTCAGCTGCGAGCTCTGTGTGTCGGTGCGGAAGGGATTATTCGTCCCGAGTGACCGTCACAGGTCATCCCGAGTGACCGTCACCGGGTGCGCGGTGCGCCCGATGCGTACGGCCAGGCCGTCCGGCGGCAGGCCCGTCGCCTGGCAGGCGTACAGCGCGGAGGCGTACGCGGCCGGGTCGGCGCCATGGCCGCCGGAGAGGTGGAAGAGGGTGCCGGCCCGGGTGCGGACCGTACAGCTGCCGGGGCCGGTCACGTAGACGGCCAGCGCGCACTGCGGGAAGCGTTCCAGTACCTCGGCCGTCCAGTGGGCCGGGCCGCCGTAGCGCGGGTCGTCGGGTGCGCCCTCGCGGAGGATCACGTCCGCGAGGGCGAGCCGCCCGGGGTCCCTGGTGTCCTCGTGCACCACCGTGTGCACGTCCCCGGCGGCCGGGGGAGTGGCGCGCGGGTCGGCGTAACGGGTCACCGCGACCTCGCCGGGCGTGCCGGTGGGACGGGTGACCACCCGGACGGGTGCGGTACGGAGCGCGGGGTCGTACGGCGGCACGGGGAGCGGGAGGAGCGTGGCGGGGCAGTCCGGCTCCGGGCGGCCCATCAGGCGGTAGAAGAGGGTGCGCAGGAGGGCCGCCGACTCGCCGGGGACGGCGCTGGTGAATCCGGCGGCCTCCGTCAACGGCCGGTGGCCGGCGATGAGCTGTTCGATCTGCGGGGCGAGGGGGCCGTACGGGTCCAGGCGTGGCGCCCCGGCGACGAAGGCGGCCACGGGGGAGTCCGGGTCGAGCCCGGCCAGTGGGGCGCTGCCGAGCAGCACCGGGAGCCCGAGGGCCGCCGCATAGTAGGAGACCGCACCGTGGTCGCCGACGACCGCGTCCGCCGCGAGGACCGTCTGCCGCCAGTGGTGCAGCGGGTCGATCAGGGTCAGCCCGGCCCGCCGTGCCCGGTCCAGCCAGGCGCGGACCTGGCCGGGGCCGTGCCCGTACCAGATGTTGGGGTGCAGGACGGCGGCGATCCGGTACTCGTCGGCGGGAAGTTCGGACGTCAGCCGGGGGAGCAGGCCCGGCAGCAGGTCCTCGTCGCCGCCGTCGCCGAAGAGCGACTCGGGGTTCCAGGTGGAGTTGAGGACGACGAGCCGCTGCCCGGGACGGACGCCCAGCGCCCTGCGGAACCGGTCCCGGTGCGGGCGGGCCGCCAGCATCCGGTCGAAGCAGGGATCGCCGGCGAGCACACCGGTGTGCGCGGCCCGGGGGCACGCTTCCCTCAGCCGGTGCTGCTGCTCGGGGTGGGACAGGACGAGCGCTTCGGCGAGCGGGACGCCGTCGTGGAGGAGCCACTCGGGGGAGAGCCCGAAGGTGGGAGGCGTCGAGGCGGCACCCGGCCCTGAGGCGGCACCCGGCCCTGAGGCGGCACCCGGCCCTGAGGCGGCACCCGGCCCTGACGCGGCCTCGGCCGCGAGCCGCCCGGTGTCCGGTGTCCGGTGTCCGGTGTCCGGTGTCCGGTGTCCGGTGTAGCCAGCCTCTTAGTGTAGCCAACCCCGTGTGACAGGATGGCCAACTCCCCCCGAATCAGATGGAGTTCGCCCCCGAAGCTCGCGGATATCGCGAGCGCGACCGGCGTCGCGAGCGCCTGCTCCCACGGCAGCACCGGTACCCCCGTCGCGGCCAGCAGCTCCGCCACCCCGGCGCGGAAGGCCGAGGACCCGGGACAGGTCACCAGCAACTGCACCCCCCAGTCGTCGTCGAACAGCGGGAGCACGTCCAGCAGCCGGGTCGCGGACGTCACGTTGTGCACCACCAGGAGCACCTTCCGGCACCCGCCCCTGGCCGCCCACCGGGACGACCCCTCGCCCACGGGCACCCGTATCCAGCCCTCGCCGCCCGGATCCGTCACTCTCACCCCGTCCCTCGCCCCCCCGCTCCGTACCGTACGACCGGTCACGATATCCAGCCGCGTACGCGCCGGTCGCCACGGCTGCCGGGAGGTCCCGCTCAGGTCGGTCCGGCCGGCACGTCACATCTCAACGCCCTGTCTCGTCAACCTTGTTGGATCTGTATGGCGACGCGCCTACTCTGAAGGTCCGGATGAGGGGGTCGTGATGAGCGAGCCGAGCGACGGACTCACCAAGGGCACCGGTGCGCGGACCGGGCCGCCGGGCAAGGGCGAGAAGCTGGCCGACTGGGCGGACGGACGCCTGGGCCTGTTCACCCTGGCCAAGAGCAACATGCGCAAGATCTTCCCGGACCACTGGTCCTTCATGCTGGGCGAGATCTGCCTCTACAGCTTCCTGATCATCATTCTCACCGGCATCTACCTCACTCTCTTCTTCGAACCCAGCAGCGCCGAAGTCGTCTACCACGGCGCGTACACGCCGCTCAGCGGCGTCCGGATGACCCGGGCCTTCGAGTCCACCCTCGACATCAGCTTCGAGGTGCGCGGCGGACTGCTGATCCGGCAGATCCACCACTGGGCGGCGCTGGTCTTCGTCGCCGCGATGCTCGTGCACATGATGCGGGTCTTCTTCACCGGGGCGTTCCGCAAGCCGCGCGAGATCAACTGGCTGCTCGGCTGGACACTGCTCTTCCTCGGCCTGATCACCGGGCTGACCGGGTACTCGCTCCCCGACGACCTGCTCTCCGGCACCGGGCTGCGCTTCGCGCACGGGGCGATCCTGTCGGTCCCGGTGGTGGGGACGTACCTCGCGTTCTTCCTCTTCGGCGGCGAGTTCCCCGGGGACGACATCATCGCGCGGCTCTATCCCGTCCACATCCTGCTGCTGCCCGGGATCATGCTGGGGCTGGTCGTCGCCCATCTGATCCTGGTCTTCTACCACAAGCACACCCAGTTCGCGGGCCCCGGAAGGACCGAGAAGAACGTCGTCGGCGCCCCCTTCCTGCCCGTGTACGTCGCCAAGGCCGGAGGCTTCTTCTTCCTCGTCTTCGGCGTACTGGCGATCGTCTCCGCGGCGTTCTCGATCAACCCGGTGTGGGCGATCGGCCCCTACCGGCCCGACCTGGTGTCCACCGGTGCGCAGCCCGACTGGTACCTCGGATTCTCCGAGGGACTGATCCGGGTGATGCCCAGCTGGGAGATCAACGCCTGGGGACACACCCTCCAGCTCGGTGTCTTCATCCCCTTCACGCTCTTCCCGCTGATCATGCTGGCGATAGGCGTCTATCCGTTCATCGAGGCGTGGGTGACAGGGGACAAGCGCGAGCACCATCTCGCGCAGCGTCCGCGCAACGCCCCCACCAGGACCGGGCTCGGCGTCGCCTGGCTGACGCTGTACGCGGTGCTCCTGATCGGCGGCGGCAACGACCTGTGGGCCACCCACTTCCACCTGTCCCTCAACGCCCTCACCTGGTTCGTGCGCGTCGCCTCCTTCGCGGGACCGGTGCTCGCCTTCGTCATCACCCGGCGGATCTGTCTGGGCCTCCAGCTCAGGGACGCCGAGAAGGCCGTGCACGGCAGGGAGAGCGGGACCATCAAGCGGCTGCCGCACGGCGAGTACGTCGAGATCCACATCCCGCTCTCGCAGGCCGAGCTGTACACCCTGACCGCGCACGAACAGCCCGTACCGTACGAGGCCGGGGCCGAGGTCGACGCGAACGGGGTGCGGCGCTCCGTCCGCCGCAGCGACCGGCTGCGGGCCAGGCTCGCCAAGGCGATGTACGGGCCGGGGACGTACGTGCCCAAGCCGACCGCCGAGGAGTACCGGGCGCTGCACAGCGGCGACTCGCACGACTCCGGGGGAGGGCACGGGCACTGACGCGCGCCGGGCACCGGGCGGCCGGCGCCGGCCCCGGCGTGCCGGGCCGTACGTCCTGGGAGCCACCGTCCGGGTCGGGAAATGAGCTCCCGGCGCCCCAAACCCGTCCCGCCGGGACCCGTGGGAGAGCCACCCAAATTCTGCTTATGATGCGCTGGTGTTCGATTCGAGGCACATCAAGTCCTTCCACGAAGTGGTCCGCACCGGCTCCTACTCCGCCGCCGCGCGCTCGCTCGGCTACACCCAGCCCGCGATCACCCAGCAGATGAAGGCCCTCGAACGGGAAGTGGGCACGCCCCTGTTCACCCGGGCCGGGCGCGGGCTGCGCCTCACCGAGGCCGGCGAGACCCTGTCGAGGCACGCCGCGGCCATCCTCGACACCATGACCGCTGCCCAGCAGCAGATGAACGCGCTGACCAGGCTGCACACCGGGCGGGTGCGGGTCTGCGCGTTCCCCAGCGCCAACGCCACCCTCATCCCCGAAGCCATGGCGCGGCTGGCCGCCGGACACCCCGGAGTACGGGTCGAACTCAGCGAGGACGAGCCGCCCGAGTCGCTGCACCGCCTGGTGCGCGGCGAGTGCGACATCACCCTGGCCTTCACCTATCCCGGGCTGCACGAGGACGTGCCCGAGGACGTGGCGGAGATCCCGCTCCTGGAGGACCAGCTGCTCGTGCTGCTGCCGACCAGGCACCCGCTGACCCGGCGCCGGTCCGTCAGGCTCGCCGACCTGGCCGAGGAGCGGTGGATCGCCGGCTGTCTGCGCTGCCGGGTCAACTTCCTCCACGAGTGCGCCGAACAGGGCTTCGCGCCGGACATCGCGTTCACCACCGACGACAACCTGGTGGTGCAGAGCCTGGTGGCCGAGGGGCTCGGGATCGCGATGATGCCGGGCCTCGTCCTCAACTTCCTGCGGCACGAGAAGGTGACAGGGCGGGCCCTCGCCCCGGCCTCCAAGCGGCAGGTCTCCGCATACGTCCTGCGGCAGCATTTGCGGATCCCGGCCACCGCCCTCGTACTCGACGAGCTGAGAACGGTCGCCGCCAACAAGATCGGCTGCTGAGCGTCCGCCGCACCGGATCACACGGCCCGCCACCCATAAGCAGAATGTGGGGAACGGCGTAGGAATCGGTGTTGGACGTGATGGATCGTACGCCGTCACCCTGCCCGTATGACCACGACTTCGACCGCCTACACGGCAGCGCGTACCACCGGCCGCCTGGACGCCCTCGTCGCCTCGGTGCGCGAAGCCGTCGGCCGCGGACTCCCGCCGGACCTCACCGCCTACCTCGTCGGCGAACGCCTCGCCCCGCACCTGGGCGCCGACGACCTCCTCACCGCCGAGCAGCAGGAGAGCGACCCGCACCGCTACCGGCAGCACCTCCTGCACGCCGAGCACGACGGCAGCTTCTCGGTCGTCGCCCTCGTCTGGCTGCCGGGCCAGGAGACCTCCGTCCACGACCACATCTCCTGGTGCACCACCGGGGTCCACCAGGGCGAGGAGCGCGAGCGCCGCTACCGCCTGGTCCCCGCGGGCCAGGGTGCCGAGGCCCACCTCGTCGCCACCGAGGACGTCGTCAACCCACCGGGCGCGGTCTGCGGGTTCGCCCCGCCCGGCGACATCCACAAGGTCTGGAACGCCTGTACCGACACGGCGATATCCCTGCACGTCTACGGCGCCGACATATCCCGCATCGGTTCCAGCGTCCGCCGTGTCTACGCCCTGCCGGCCGACCGCTGATGGCACTCCTGCGGGAACGCCCGGCCGGGCCGTCCGCCGCCCCTTCCGCACCCCGCACACTGCCGGGGCTCGCCCTGGCGGCGGCCGGGGTCGCGGCCGCCTGGGCGGTCCATCTGCTGCTGCCCGCCGTGCCGATGCTGACCGCCGCCGTGGTGCTCGGCATCGTCGTCGCGCACCTGCCGTTCGCCCGGGCCCTGGTGCGCGGCGGGGCACGGCCCGGGCTGACCTTCGCCGGGAAACGGCTGATGCGGGCCGGTGTGGTCCTGCTCGGGCTGAAGCTGAGCCTGGACGACGTCCTGGGCATCGGCTGGGCGACCGTCCTCATGGTCCTCGCGGTGGTCGCCGCGACCTTCTCCGGCACCTGGTGGCTCGGCCGGAAGATGGGGCTGCCCGGCGACCAGCCGCTGCTCATCGCCACCGGGTACTCGATCTGCGGGGCCTCCGCGATCGGCGCGGTCAGCGAGGCCACCGACAGCGACGAACGCGACACCGCGACCTCGGTGGCCCTGGTCACCCTGTGCGGCACGCTCGCCATCGCCGTACTCCCCCTGCTGCACGGCCCGCTGGGGCTCACCGACGCCGAGTTCGGCCGCTGGGTCGGAGCGAGCGTGCACGACGTGGGGCAGGTGGTGGCCACCGCGCAGACGGCGGGTCCCGCCGCACTCGGCGAAGCCGTCCTGGTCAAGCTGATGCGGGTGGCGCTGCTCGCACCGCTGGTGGCCGCGGTCGCCCTGTCGGTACGCAGGAGGCGCAGGACCGCACCGGTGGCGGGCGGCCGCAGGGCCGCACGGCCGCCGCTCGTCCCGCTCTTCGTCGTGGGCTTCCTCGCGATGGTCGCGCTGCGCAGCACCGGCCTGCTCCCGGGCGCAGCGATCGGCCTGGCCCAGCACGCGCAGGAACTGCTGCTGGCCGCCGCCCTGTTCGGCCTGGGCAGCGCCGTGCACCTGCCCACCCTGACCCGCACCGGAGGCCGGGTCGCCGGGCTCGGGCTGGCGTCGTGGGTGGTGGTGGCGGGAGTGTCGTACGGGGGCGTCCTGCTGACCACCTCCTGAACAAGCGGACGGAGCGTCAATCCCTGCCCACAGCCGCGGAATTGGCGGTGGAGGCCGCCCGGGAAACCCCGTCGCGGTGAATTGCGGAGGATACTGGTCACCGTTCCGCCCGGGGGACTAGGCTCGGAGATCCGACACCTGCGAGGGGGATGGGGATGAGCGTGTCCCGGCCGGAGAATCCGGTCCCCGGCCCGTTGTTGCTGGAACGCGAAGCGGAGCTGGTCGCGGCCGGCCGGGCGATAGACGCCCTGTGCGAGGAGCACGCGCGCGGCGGGGTCCTGGTCTACCGGGGTGCGCCCGGGATCGGGAAGACCGCGCTGCTGGCGGAGGTCCAGCGAGTGGCCAGGGACCGGGGCTGCACGGTGTGGTCCGCGCGCGGCGGCGAGACCGTGACCTCCGTCCCCTTCCATGTCGTACGGCAACTGCTGCAGCCCGCGCTGACCGTCACCGGGGACGCCGACGCCCGCGACCTGCTCGGCGACCGGTACTCGAGCGCGGGGCCTGCCCTCGGCATCGCCCCGCCCAGCGAGGTGAAGGCAGATCCGCAAGGTGTGCGCGACGGCCTCGACGTGCTGGTGGACCGGCTCTCCGTGGCACACCAGCCACTCGTCCTGGTGGTCGACGACGCACAGTGGAGCGACCTGGAGACGCTGACCTGGCTCGCGCACCACGCCACCCGCGGCGCGCAGCTGCGGGTGCTGCTCGTCGTCGCGTACCGCACCGCCGAATCCGGGGGCGAGTCCGCGGCCCTGCTCCGCCGGCTCGGCGGCGCCGCCACCGGGGGCGCCGTACTGCTGAGCGAACTGACCCCGGCCGCCACCGCGCAGCTCACCCGCGAGGAACTGGGGCAGCACGCCGACAACCCGTTCTGCCGCGAGGTGTGGGCCGTCACCGGCGGCAACCTGTACGAGACCGTCGAGCTGCTGGCCCGCGCCAAGGACGCCGGACTCGACCCGGTCGAAGCGAGCGCGGGCCGGCTGCGCCCGCTCATCATGTCCGCCCGCGAGCCCGGCCTGGTGGAGCGCCTCATGGGCATGGGGACCAGCACCGCCCACTTCGCCTTCGCCGCGAGCATCCTGGAGACCGACATCTCCCTGGAACTGGCCGCGCAGCTCGCCAACCTCCCCGTCGAGGACGCCGCGGACTGCGCCGAGCGGCTGCGGGCCGCCCGCATCCTCACCGGCGACGACCGGCTCGACTTCGTGCACCCGACGATCGCCCAGGCCGTGTATCGGGCGATCCCCGGCGGCCTGCGCACCGGCATGCACGGCGTCGCGGCCCGCCGCCTGATCGAGGCGGGGCACGGCGCCGCAGCCGCCTCCCGCCACCTGCTGGAACTCCCGCCGGAGGGCGACGAGGACCTGGTCGAACGGATGCGGGCGGCCGCCGAGGAGTACGCGGCGGTCGGTGCCCCGGACGCCGCCCGGCGCTGCCTGGAGCGGGCGCTCAAGGAACCCCCGCTGCCCACCCTCCTCTCCCAGGTGGAGTACGAGCTGGGCAAGGTGATCCACCTCAGTGACCCCGCCGCCACCGCGGCGTATCTGGAATCCGCCCTGGGCCGGCCCGGCCTCGACGACGAGCAGCGCGCAGGCGCCGTGTTCCTGCTCTCCCAGGCCCTCACCCACCACAACCGGATCAGCGAAGCGGGCCGGATGGTCGCCGCGGCAGCCGCCGCCGCGCCCGCCGGACAGGCCCGGATGCGGCTGGAGACGGTGCACTTCCTGTGGGAGGGCGTCCTGGCCGTCGAGCGCGACGGCATCGGCCGGTCCCGGCGGCTCGCCGAGGCCGCCGCACGGGTCACCGGCCGCGACACCACCGAGCAGGCCCTGCTGATGCTCCGGGCGTTCGACGCGACCGCCGTCGGCGAGGACTGCCAGGTGGCCGTCGACACCGGGGACCGCGCCCTGGTCAACGGCAGCCTGCCCGTCGGACTGACCTGGACCGACACCACCTGGGGCTTCGAACCACCCGCCCTGCTGGGGCTCAGCTATCTGTTCGCCGACCAGCTGGACCGGGCGGACGCGCTGTTCACCGAGGCCCGCCAGGCCTTCACGACAGCGGGCTGGAGCGGCGCCCACCTGGCCTTCGCGTACGCCCTCACCGGCTATCTCCAGCGCCGGCGGGGCAACCTCGCGCGGGCCGAGCGCGACCTGCGCGAGAGCGTACGGCTCGCCGAGCGGGTGGGACACCGGATGCCGGTGCACTGGGATGCCGTCAGCATGCTCATCGACACCCTGCTCGCCCGCGGGCACGTCGAAGAGGCCCGGCGGATCGCCGACGACTTCGAGTTCCAGGCGCCCTACCCGGCCACCCGCGTCTTCCCGGACGCCGCCTCCGTACGAGGGAGACTGCTGCTCGCGTCGGGCCGCACCAAGGAGGCCGTCCTCGAACTCGAGGCCGCGGGAGAGACGTTGACTTCGCAGGGCAGACACCACCCGGTGATCGCCCCGTGGGCCGTCGACCTGGCCCGCGCGGTCGCCACCGACGACCCGGCCCGCGCCGCGAGGCTCGCCGGATACGCCCGGGAGCGGGCGGAACGGGTCGGCACCCACACGGCGATCGGCGAGGCCCTGCGCTGCGAGGCCGCCCTGGCGAAGGGCCCGCGCGCCGCCGACCTGCTGGAACGCGCGGTGAGCCTGCTCAAGGAGTCGCCCTGCGGGTACGAACACGCCGCCGCCCGCGTCGAATGGGGTATCGCCGCCCGCTCACGCACGGAACTGCAGGAGGGCCGGAAACTGGCCCTCGGCTGTCATGCGGACGGGCTGGTGGAGACGGCGGAGCGGGAACTGGCACGGCTGTGAGCCGTCCCCTCCCCGCCTGACGGGCGAGGGGGTGACCTCCGCCCGATCGGCGAAAGGTGCTCTCCGCCCGGTCCCCCTACTTCTCCAGCTCCTTGTGCGCGCTCTCCGGCAGCCGGAAGAACACCACCGACGACACCAGGCACAGCGCCGCCACGTACCAGGCGAACAGCCCAGGGCTGCCGAGGTCCTTGAAGAGTGTGCCCAGGTACGGGGCGGTCCCGCCGAACAGGGCCACCGTCAGCGAGTAGGGGAAGCCGATCCCCGAGGCCCGCACCCTGGCCGGGAAGATCTCCGCGTTCACCGCCGCCGAGATCGAAGTGAACCCGGTGAGCAGGACCATTCCGGCGCACTGCACCAGCACCAGCGTGCCGAACGACACGCCCCCGTCCACGATCCCCAGCAGCGGCACGATGAACACGGCGAACCCGAGCCCCGAGAACAGCAGCAGCGGCCGCCGCCCGATCCGGTCCGACAGCAGCCCCCCGAGCGGCTGGAGCACCGCGAAGAACGCCAGCGAGATCGTCCCCGCGAGCAGCGCGTCCGACTTCTCGAACCCGCCGTTCAGTTCGGCGTACGTGGGAAGGTAGGACGTCCAGGTGTAGTACGAGATCGTGCCGCCCATGGTGATCCCGCAGATCAGCAACGACTGCCGCGGGTACTTCCGCAGCGCGTCGAACAGACCCGGACGCTCCGCCCGCTCCACCGGCGTGTGCGTCTCGTGCGCCCCGCGCCGAATCCAGAACCCCACCAGGCTCAGCAGCGCCCCGAGCACGAACGGGACGCGCCAGCCCCACCCGTCCATCTGCCCGTCGCTCAGGTTCGACACCAGCAGCGCCGCGATGCCCGAGGCTGCCAGCTGACCGGCCGTCGTCGAGACGTACTGGAAGCTGGAGAACAGGCCGCGCCTGCCGGGCCCCGCCGACTCCACGAGGAACGTCGTCGACGCCGCGAACTCGCCGCCCACGGACAGACCTTGGAGCAGCCGCGCCACCACCAGCACGACCGGCGCCAGGATCCCCGCCGAGGCGTACGTCGGGGTCAGGCCGACCAGCAGGCTGCTGCCGCCCATGAGCAGGATCGTCACGGTCAGCGCGGCCCGCCGGCCGTGCCGGTCGGCTAGCGCACCGAGCACCAGACCGCCGACCGGCCGCATGAAGAAGCCGACGGCGAAGACCGCGAAGGTGGCGAGCAGCGGGACCAGTGAGTTCCCCGAGCTCTTGGGGAAGATCTCGGCGGCGATGAAGGTCGCCAGGAAGGTGTACGCGTACCAGTCGTACCACTCCACGGCGTTGCCCACGGAGGCGGCGAGCAACTGCCGGACGGGCCGGGGCGCGGCGGGCTCCAGGGGAGGGGGGGAGGTCGCGGGCGTGGGCGTATGGCTCATGGTCCGGACGATTGCCGAGATGTTGATCAGGCACAAGAGGGCTCTGTGAAGGCTGCGTTAAGGAGTGAGCGGGTAGCGGGGTGCCATGGGGGGGGAGGAGGACGGCGGGTGCGGGAGGGTGGTGACCGTCAGGAACTGATGGAGCCGTCAGTGCCTGCATGGCATGTCAGTGCGCATCCGCGTTGAGATTCGCTCAATTCCTGCGTACGGTGGCCGACCATGCAGCAGCACGTAGCGGCGGAGCCCGCGTCCGCCGTCGCTGCCCGGGTGCGGGAGGTCGTCGCCGCCACCGGGGTCAGCCAGCGTGAGTTCGCGCGGCGGATCGTCATGGACCCCTCCCAACTGTCCCGTTCCCTCGGTGGCACCCGTCGCTTCACCGCCGCCGAACTGGCGCGGATCGCCGACACGGCCGGGGTGGACGCCGGATGGCTGCTCGCCTCGCAGGGCCCGCGCCCGGTGCGGGGGGCGCCGGGCAGGCGTCACCGCAGCGCAGGAGGCGCGGGCTCCCCGGACGGCGGCCGCCCCCTGCAGATCGTGCGGGAGACGGTCCGGCTGATCGCCGAACGCGGCTTCCACGCGGTACGGGTCGCCGACATCGCGGCGGCCTGCGCCACCAGCACCGCCGCCGTCCACTACCACTTCCCCGGCCGCGACGATCTGCTGGAGGCGGCCGTCCGCTGGTGCATGGACCAGGACGCCGCCCGCAGAACCGCCCGTACCGCCGAGGCGCGCGACGCCGCCGACGAGCTGCGCCAGCTCATCGAGCTCCAGATCCCCTACGGCGAGCGACAGCGCCGGCAGTGGCACGTCTGGCTCGATCTCTGGGCGGAGGCGGCCCGTTCGACCGCCGTGGGCCGACTGCACGTCGAGTACTACCGGCAGTGCCGGGAGACCGTCGCCGACGTCGTACGGCGCGGAGTCGCTCAGGGCGCCTTCAGGCCCGGCACGGATCCGGAGGCCACGGCGCTCCTGCTCACCGCCCTCATCGACGGCCTCGCAGGCCAGGTGCTCGCCTCCACCCCCACCGGGGCCGGGTCCGCGGGCGGCACCAGTGCGCAGGACATGCACGACGCGCTCCTCGCGTACGTGGACGCCACGCTCACCCACGCGACCTGAGCCGCCGCAGGACCGGTCCGCCCGGAGCCTGTCGCGCCACTTCCCCCCCACCACCAGGAGATCCGTATGAGCGTCAATCAGGTCGTGATCAGCACGCACACCCCCGCCGAGCCGTCCTCCGCCAGGCCTTCCGAGCCGTCCTCCGCAAGCGCCGCCGACCCGTCCTCCGCCAGGGCCCGGGACGAGGCCGATGTCACCGACACCACCGAGCTGGACAGCATCGTGGACTGCCTGCCGCTGGTCCACCACACCGTGCGGCCCGAGTGGATCGACTACAAGGGCCATATGAGCGAGGCCTTCTACGTCCTCGTCTTCGGGTACGCGACCGACGCCATGATGATCGAGACCGGACTCCACGCCGGCTACCGCGAGCGCACGGGCTGCTCCCTCTGCACGGTCGAGACGCACCTGCGGTACCTGAGTGAAGTCCCCGAGGGGGCCAGGCTCGCCGTCCGCACCCGGGTCCTGGGCGCCGACGTCAAGAAGGTCCGCTTCGCGCACGAACTCTTCATCGTGGCGGACGCGCACCCGATCGAGGGCATCGAAGGCACCGAGAGTGCCAAGGGCATCGAGGACCCGTCCCCCGCCACTCTGCCGACCGAGGCCGAGCCGGTGGCCACCAGCGAGCTGTTCGCCCTGCACGTCGACCAGCGGGCCGGGCGGGCCACCCCGTTCCCTGAGAGCATCCGTGAACGGCTGGTCTCCCTCACCGAGGACGCCCCCGCCTGGGCGGGCCGCTCCATCGCTCAGGTGCCCGCGCCCCGTTCCTGAGGGAGCTCGGCGCTCCCGAGAGCCGTTCCTACGCGTCCCCCCCTCAAGCGTTGGATCAGCCCCCCCGCTGGTCGCGGGCGTCACCAGTGCCCCGCGGCGGTCATCGCACGGCCCCTTCCGTGAGGTCCACCAGGTCCGCGAGGACCTCGGAGGCCGCCACCGGATCGATGTCCCCGAAGCGCAGACCGGTGTCCTCGCGAGACCAGTACGCGTCGCGGCGCGTGTCGAGGACGACCGCGGCCAGGCGTTGTTCGGGGATCGCGTCGATGGCACCGACCGCGATCCCTCCGTCCAGGCGGATCACCACGTAGAGGTGGTCGCCGAGTTGCCTGCTGATGTCGTTCTCCACTCCGGCGTCCTGCGGCACGCCGCGTTCCCAGCCCCGCTTGGTGAGCCCGAGCATTTTGGTGGTCGGCACCTTGAAACCCTCGAAACGGGCAAGCCGGCTACCTGCCGCCTGCTCTGCTGTGAGGCGGTGCACCGGCCGCCCCAACTGGGCGAAGGGCTGGAGGATCCCGTGGTCGGCGAAGACCTCCGACCAGGCGGCCACCGCCTCCTCGCCCAACGTCAGCGGATGTGCCAGCCGCACCGACGCGTCCTCGGGAAGCACGAACACGCCCTCCTCCGCATCCGCGAACGTACGGCCCTCCGCCACCCGGAACGCCGTGCCCCGCACGCCGTCCCCGGGCACCGCCGTGCCCCGTACGCCGTCCTCCGCCGCCGTGCCCCGCCCGCCGTCCCCGGACACCGCCCTGCCCCGCACACCGTCCCCCGCCGCTGCCGCGGCCGGCGCACCGACCCCGGGCGTGCTCACCCACACCAGCCTGCGCACCAGGTGCCACAGCAGCGGGTGTGCCACGAACAGCTCCCGGAACTCCGCCGCCGTCCACGACCGGCCCGTGACCATCGCTGCCTCCAGCCGCCGCACCTGGTCCGCCGCGGTCGTCCGGACGTCCTTCTTCAGCGCCATGAACCGCTTGCGCTCGGCGGGGGCGAGCTCCGCGTCGTCCCTGGCGCCCGGCTTCGGGAGGTCCTTGAGCCGCTTCCCCCCGCCGTCCAGGACGTAGGGGCGCAGCTGCTCGTCGAAGCCGACAGTGAACTTGCGTGTGCCGTAGTCGACGACCGTCGAGCCGTCCGCCGCCAGCCCGAAGTCCGGCACCAGCCGGTCGGCGAGCTGCTCCCCGGTCAGCCCGAGGCCCTCCGCGACCTGTGCGATCTTCTCCTGGGCCTTTGCCTTGAGCGCCTTGAACTTCACCCGCTGAGCAATGCCGTGCAGATGCAGCAGCGCCACGTCGGAGCCGATCGAGGCGAGCACCTCAAGACCCTCCACGGCCCGGTGGTGCGCCCCGACGCCGGGCCAGATCTTGAGGACCGGCGTCAGCCGCCGCACCGTCCCGTCGTCACCGATCACCCCCAACGCGTGCAGCGCCCAGCTGTCCTGGGGCGGCTTCCCCGCCAGCCGCCACGCCTCGAACAGCTCCCAGCCGAACTCGGCCAGCGACGCCGGGTCGCAGATCTCCTGCACGGCGGCCAGCCCCGGGTACGGCTCCTGCGGCGTGGACAGCGCGAGCATCATCACCACGTGCCGCGCCGCGTCGAGCGGCAGGGCCGACTGCCCGCCGCGCAGCGTGAGCTGCGGCAGCAGCGCCGGCTCCGCCCACGCCCCGATCACCGGCAGCTTCGCCGGCAGCGCGGTACGCAGCGGATCCGCGTGCAGCAGGGCATCCACGGCCTTTGCGGCCTTCGGTCCGTAAGGGGCGGCTGCCGTCAGCACCACGTCCGCCCCGTGCTGGGCGGCGATCAGCCGCAGCGCCCGCTCGGCCGCCCGCTGCCCGGTGCCGGGCTTGCCGACCGCGTCCGGCACCAGCAGGCCGGCCGCCGCCCCGGCGTGCCGGGCGAACCAGGAACGGGTCAGCGGCGCCATCGACTTGCGCCCGGTCAGCCAGTCGGCCATCAGCCGTGCCACCCGCACATCGACGAACGGCATGAGCAGCACGCTGTGCAGGGCCGGCCGGCGCCGGGCCACCCGTGTCAGCAGGGTCAGCGCGGCCGTCCCGAACCTCGCGGCGACCGGCTTCAGCAGTGTCTCACCGTCCCACAGGTCTTCCGGCGCCCAGCTGTCGAGGAAGGGGCGCACCTCGTCCTCGGGCCGTGTCACGAAGAGCACGGCGGACTCCGGCGACGCCTGCGTCAGTTCCGCACGCACCTCCTCGGCGGAGAACCCCGCCACCTGCTCGCCGTACCAGCCGCTCTGATGCCAGGACCTGGTGTTGCGCCACTGCTCGTGCTCACCGGGCGCCCACACCACGGCCGACTCCGTCGGCACCGTCAGCCCGGTCACCGGCCGGGGCCTGATCCCCGGCTCCTCCGGGCTCGTCCACGGCGGGGAGACCAGTACTTCGGGAAGGCCGGCGGCCGGGATGTCCGGCAGTCTTCCGGACTCGTCCACCAGCGGGCGCACCACCGCCGCTACCTCCCCCGGCAGTTCCGGCAGCACCGCTTCGACCAGCGCCCGGTGCGCGAGCACGTGACCGCGCAGCAGCCGCTGCGCGAGCGCTCCGCCGCGCCGGGTCTCCGCGGCCATCAGCCGGACGGCCCGCACCGGCCAGCGGGCCGTGGCCTCCTGGAGGGCGGGCCCCACACAGGTGTTGTCCGCGCGATCGAGCAGCTCCGTTAACGCCTCGTCGGTGGGGAACTCGGCGAGCGCCATGGCGATCAGCCGCAGTTGGTCCGAGGAGGGGTACGTGCCGGAGAGCTGTGCCGCCACCGGTTTCACCGCCGCGGTGCCGATCCCCTCGGCCAGGGTGGCGATCGTCGCCACCGACCAGCCCGGCCAGCCGGACGACGTGCTGCTCTCCAGGGCCTCCAGCTGAGCGGGGGAATCGAGCGCGCACATCAGCAGGGTGAGCACCGCGCCGCCCTCACTGCCGTCCGGGCCGGGGTCGGCACAGCACGCGTCCACCCACCGGGTCTGCGTCGGCAGCAGGTACGCGGCGCTGATCCGGCGCCGGCCCGTGCCCAGGCGCCGTCCGACCGCGTCGACGGTCCGCTGGTAGGTCGCGTCGTCGGTGGCGGCGAGCAGGGCGCGTACCCGGTCGGGCGCGGGGCGGCGGCCGTGCACGGTGTACTGTCCCCGGCCCTCGGGCATGGTGCCGAGTCCGGGCTGCGGGAGCCTGTTACCGCGGGCGTCGTAGTGCAGCACGGCGAGGTCGAGGAACTCCACCACGGCACGCGCCGCGAAGGGCAGACCGTGCAGCTCCACCAGGGCGTCGATCCACTCGCGCTCCGGGTCGCGGCCGAGCATGGCCAGCACCGCGCCCGCGCCCACCGGATCGGGGGAGCCTGCGAGATGACGGCGGGCCGACTCGGCCAGGGCGGGGTCGGTCGATGCGGAGCCCAGGGTTTCCTCGATCGAAGCGGAGCGCTCCGTGACGAGCGACCGGAACTCCGCGACCGCGCTCGGCGAGGCGGGCGCGGGTTCCGTCGGGATGCCGCCGCGCCGGGGATGCAGCACCCGCCGCCACGAGGCAGGCAGCACAAAGGTGTCCTCGTCCGGCACCGGCACG
Source organism: Streptomyces sp. NPDC058663 (assembly GCF_042716745.1). Taxonomy (NCBI): domain Bacteria; kingdom Bacillati; phylum Actinomycetota; class Actinomycetes; order Kitasatosporales; family Streptomycetaceae; genus Streptomyces; species Streptomyces sp. NPDC058663. The sequence goes on along the minus strand of NZ_JBHXRV010000019.1, from coordinate 26,401 downwards.
GTCCCGGCCACGCCGACCGCCCCCGCCGGCGCGAGCCCCTCGGCACCGGCCTCCGCCGCCGCGCCCTCGACCGCCGCCACGCCTTCGACCTGCTCCAACCGCCCCACAGTGCCCACCCCATCGTGCCCGTACAGGACGGCCGCAGGGCCGCCCGTCGATCAGTACGAACACAGTAGCGAGCATCACTGACAACGCCTCTTGCGCAGGCCCGAGGCGGGCACGAAGCAGCAGGTCAGCGTGGGGTCGAGAGCCCGTCGGCCCAGACCGGCGCGGTACCCGCCAGCCGGCACACCATCAGATACAGGGGGATCGGCGGCGTGTACGGGGCCGGGCCCTCGGGTGCGTGGACCAGGCGCGGGCGCGAAGCCCTGACATACGCCCCCGTCGCGTACTCGGCGATCTCGGGCCACGGCAGTCCGAGGTCCGATCCCGCCGGGACGATCCACCACCAGCGGTCCGCGTCGGCGAACACGCAGCCGGGCCGGGACAACTGCCTGAGCAGCCGCTGACCGTGCCGGGCGGGCAACCCCACCGCGTCGCAGCCGAGCGGGGTGTGGTCCTGGCCGGGGGGCAGCAGCAACCGGTGGGCACCGCCCGACCCGGCGCCGTTGCGGCGCATCCGGGTCAGCCGGTCGGCGAGACGATGACTCATCGCGTACCGCTGTGGGTGAGTTCCGCCCACACCGTCCGGCCGGAGTCCGCGCTGTACTCCTGTGAGCCCCAGGTGTCGCACAGGGCATCGACCAGGAACAGACCGCGTCCGTGTTCGCCCTCGGTCTCCGAGGCCGCCTCGCGCCGCAGCGCGGGCCCCTCGGCGCAGACCCCTTCGTCCTGCACGGATATCCGCAGCCGACCCTCACGGTCGGACAGTTCGCACCGGACCCGCGCGCTCCCCGTGTGGATCACCGCATTGGTGACCAGCTCCGAGACCACCAGCGCGGCCGTGTCGCCGACGTCCGCGAAGAGTCCCCAGTACGCCAGCCGGTCCGTCGTCAGATGCCTTGCGCGCGCAACGGACTCCGGACATGCGGGCAGCGCAAATCCGAACCTTCGGACACGGGCCCCCTGAATCGGGCCCATGACCTGGGGAAAGAGCGTGGAGCCAGGTACCACGACCGCATCCTCACCATGGGGGAGCGGCTGCCGCGCACCGCCTCCCCCGGTGTGGTGCGCGGCAACCGCGTGAACCAGTTCACGCCACAACTCTCCCTCTGCCCTCTCCACTTGGCAAGGGGCACTCTGAAAATTTCAGAGTGTCGTTTCGGAGATCAGGAACGCGTGGCACACTGCATCGCAACAGCACGTGAGAACAACCCGCAATCAGTGACGGTGAGTTACGGGGAGGTCAGTCATGAGTGAACCGCGGTCCGCCCCGACCGTCGGTCAGGTCGTGCTCGGCAAGCGGCTCCAGGACCTCCGCGAACGCGCGGGGCTCAGCCGCGACCAGGCGGCCAAGGTGCTGCACGTCGCCCCGGCCACCGTCCGCCGGATGGAGACCGCAGAGGTCACCCTCAAGATCCCCTATGTACAGCTGCTGCTGAAGGCGTACGGCAGCAGCGACGAGGACTGCGACGCGTTCGTCGAGCTGACCCAGGAGGCCAACAGGCCAGGCTGGTGGCAGCGCTTCCACTCGATCCTGCCCGACTGGTTCAGCATGTACGTGAGCCTGGAGGGCGCCGCGTCCCTGGTCAGGTCGTACGACCCGCACTTCGTGCCGGGGCTGCTGCAGACCGAGGACTACGCCCGCGCCGTCATGCGCACCGGAGCCATCGGCCAGACCCGCCCCGAGGACGTGGAACGGCACGTCGCGCTCCGCATGGAGCGCCAGTCGCTGCTGACCGGCCCCGACGCGCCGACCCTGTGGGCGATCATGGACGAGACCGCGCTGCGCCGCCCGGCCGGCGGCCCGGACGTGATGCGGGCCCAGTCCGACCGGCTGCTGGAGGTCGCCGACCTGCCCAACGTCACCCTCCAGCTGGCGGAATTCGCCGCAGGACCGCACCCGGGGACCTACGGGCCCTTCGTCCTCTTCCGGTTTGCGGTCCCCGAACTGCCCGACATGGTCTACAGCGAGTACCTGACCGGAGCCGTCTACCTCGACGCGCGCCTCGAAGTGGCCACCCACCTCGAAGTCATGGACCGCATGGCGGCGCAGGCCGCCACCGCACCACGCACCAAGGAGATCCTCGCGGATTTCCGCAAGGAGCTCTGAAGCCGAATGTCCCGCACACCCCGCGACGGCCGCCGCGCCGACCGGCCCGGTGACCGCCGCAGCGAGCGGCACTCCGACCGCCGCCCGGGTCAGCGCATCTACAACGGCATGCCCGCCGGTGACCTGCCCACCGACGGCTGGTCCAAGCCCTGGAGCGGCGGCAACGGCGGCAACTGCGTGGAGACGATGAAGCTGGCCGACGGCCGCGTCGCGGTGCGCCAGTCCGCCGACCCCGAGGGCCCCGCCCTCATCTACACCCCCGGCGAGATCGCCGCTTTCATCCAGGGAGCGAAGGCCGGCAAGGCAGACTTCCTGCTGACCTGAGCACTCCCCGCTGACCTGAGCACTCCCTGCTCACCCGAGCTTTCCCTGTTGACCCGAGGATCCCCGCGCTGTGTCCACTTCCTTACACCCCATGGAGACACCCATGACCGGGCAGGACCGCACCACCGGCAGCTCCGCATCCGTCGAGATCGACACCAGCAAGCCGCACCCTGCCCGGATGTACGACTGGTTCCTCGGGGGCAAGGACAACTACCCGGTCGACGAGGAGATGGCCAGGCAGCTCCTGCTCATCGACTCCCGCGGCCGTGACATGGCCCGCGTCAACCGGGCCGTCATGCACCGCGCCACCCGCTGGCTGGCCGAGCACGGCGTACGCCAGTTCCTCGACATCGGCACCGGGATCCCCACGGAGCCCAACCTCCACCAGATAGCGCAGGCCGCCGCCCCCGACGCGCGCATCGTCTACTGCGACAACGACCCGATCGTGCTGGCACACGCCGAGGCCCTGCTGCGCAGCACCCCCGAAGGCGCCACCGAGTACGTACAGGCGGACGCCCGCCGCCCCGAGGAGATCCTGGAACGCGCGGGCAAGGTCCTGGACTTCGACCGGCCCATCGCCCTGTCCCTCGTCGCGCTGCTGCACTTCATCGGTGACGAGGACGGCGCCTACGACATCGTCCGCAGCCTGATGGACCGGCTGGCGAGCGGCAGCTATCTGGTGCTCTCGCACGTGGCCCGCGACTTCGACCCGGAGGGCGCCGACAAGGCCGCCGCCACGTACCGGGCCCGCGGCCTCACCCTCCAGCCACGCTCACGCGAGGAGGTCGCCCGCTTCTTCGACGGGCTGGAGCTCGTCGAGCCGGGCGTCTCGCTGGCCGCCGAATGGCACCCCGAGCTGGGCGAACCCGTCCCGGTCAGCGGCGACGAACCGATCCCCGGCTGGGTCGGCGTGGCCCGCAAGGCCTGAATCACCCAGGAAGAACCGAGGAAACACCGAGGAATCACTCAGGTCGCACCCACCACGGCCGCGTCCCTTGACCTACCTGTACCAGCCACCTAGCTTCCCCTCGACAGGTGATGGTCCACAGGTACTTCATGGCCGTACTTCTCCAAAGGGGTGAACGCATGAGTGGTGTGAGACGACGCAGCGTCCTTGCCGCGTTCGGCGGAACCGTGGCGGCGGGCGCGGCGGCGGCAACGGCACAGGCGGCCCAAGCGGCACAGGGTACGGCGACGGGAGCGGCGGACACGGTGCAAGCGGCAGCAGGAGCGAACGGCCCGGCCGCCGCGGCGGCCCGCCCACCCCGGCCCGGCAGCGCCGGGGGACGCCACGAACGCGAGATCTCGGCGCTGCTCCGCACCATGACGGTGGACGAGAAGCTGGGGCAGCTCCAGCAGCTGCCCTGGGCCTACGAGACCGGCCCCGGTGGCGGGGGCACGGAGGCGGCCACCAAGGCGGTCCGCGAGGGCAGGCTCGGCTCGGTCCTGTCCATCTACGGCGGCAGGGCCAACAACGCCCTCCAGAAGATCGCCGTCGAGGAGACCCGGCTCGGCATCCCGCTGCTCTACGGGCTCGACGTCATCCACGGCATGCTGACGACGTTCCCCATCCCGCTCGCGCAGGCCGCCTCCTTCGACCCGCGGGTGGCCGCCACCGACGCCGAGGTCTCCGCGAGGGAAGCCCGCTCCCACGGCGTCCACTGGACGTTCGCGCCGATGATGGACGTCACCCGCGAGCCGCGCTGGGGCCGCATCGCCGAGGGCAGCGGCGAGGACCCCTACCTCACCTCCGTGCTCGCCGCCGCCAAGGTCGTCGCCTACCAGGGCACCGAGGCGGGCCGCGACCTCGCGGCCAAGGACCGGATCGCCGCCTGCGCCAAGCACTTCGTCGCCTACGGAGGCGCCGAGGGCGGCCGCGACTACAACACGGTCGTCGCCTCCGAGTCGCAACTGCGCAACTTCTACCTGCCGCCGTTCAAAGCGGCCCTCGACGCGGGCTGCGCCACCGTCATGGCCTCCTTCAACACCGTCAACGGCGTACCGGCACACGGCAACGCGCGCCTCCTCACCGGCATCCTCAAGGACGACTGGGAATTCGGCGGATTCGTCGTCAGCGACTGGGCCGGCGTCCAGGAACTCATCCCGCACGGGTTCGCCGCCGACGGTGGCGAGGCCGCGCGCCTCGGCCTCAACGCCGGCGTCGACATGGAGATGACCAGCACCCACCTGGCCGACCACGGCAAGAAACTGCTGCGCGCCGGCCTGATCACGGAGGAGCGCCTGGACGACGCGGTCCGCCGAGTTCTGCGCCTCAAGTACGAACTCGGCCTGTTCGACAACCCGTACGTGGACGAGAAGGACATCGTCCGGGAACCGACGCCCGCCGCCCGCAAGGCCGCCCGCGACACCGCCGCCCGGACCATGGTGCTGCTGAAGAACGACAAGAAGGCACTGCCGCTCCCGCCCGCCACCAGGTCCGTGGCCGTCGTCGGACCCTTCGGCGACTCCCCGGACCTCCTCGGCACCTGGACGACCCCGCTCGCCGCGCAGAAGTGGCCCGCGGTCACCGTCCTGGCCGGCATCAGGGCGGCGCTCCCCGGCGCCGAGGTGACGTACGCCCTCGGCGTCGACGCCGAGGGCAAGGACACCAGCGGGATCCCGGCCGCCGTCGCCGCCGCGCAGGCCGCCGACGTCACCGTCGTGGTCGTCGGCGAGGGAGCCGCGCTCAGCGGCGAGGCCGCCGCCCGCGCCGACCTCGGTCTGCCCGGCAACCAGGAGCAGCTGATCGCCGCCGTCGCCGCGACCGGCAGGCCCTTCGTCGTCGTCCTCGTCAACGGCCGCCCGCTCACCATCGGCGACTGGCTGGCCTCCGCACCCGCCGTCCTGGAGGCCTGGCACGGCGGCACCGAAGCGGGCAACGCGATCGCCGACGTCCTGTTCGGCAAGGTCAACCCGGGCGGCAAGCTCCCGGTGACCTTCCCCCGTTCCGTCGGCCAGATCCCGATCCATTACCACCACGAGCCGACGGGCCGCCCGTACGACCCGAAGAACAAGTACACCTCCAAGTACCTCGACCTCCCGCACGGCCCGGAATTCGCCTTCGGCCACGGCCTCAGCTACACCACCTTCGAGACCGGCGCCCCGAAGCCGAGCCGTACGTCGGTCCCGGCGCGCGCCCTGCGCGACGGCGACACCGTCGAGGTCGCGGTGACCCTCACCAACACCGGTGACCGCGAAGGCGACGAGGTGGTGCAGCTGTACGTGCACGACAGGTTCGCGAGCGTCGTCCAGCCGGTGCGCAAGCTGCGCGGCTTCCGCCGGGTGAGGCTCGCCGCGGGCAGGTCCACCACGGTGCGGTTCCGGCTCGGCGCCGAGGACCTCGGCTTCTGGACCAACTCCGAGGACGGCACCTTCGTCGTCGAGGAGGGCGACTTCGACCTCTACGCCGGTACGAGCTCCGAGGCCACGGCGAAGGCGACACTGAAGGTCACCTGAAGGCGGCACTGAAGATCGCCCGACCCCGGCCGCAGTACCGCGGGGGTGGGGGGGGGGCGGCCGGGGGTTTGGCCTGAAGGGGGGGGGGGGGGGGGGGGGGGGGGGGGGGCGCCGTACGGGGTGGGGTCAACGGGAAACGGGGCGGCCGGCCCTGGGAGG